>JBMNCO010000227.1:12851-24421 GCA_049366815.1 Desulfatiglandales bacterium
GACAAATTGCTGATCGTGGCAAGCGACCGCATGTCGGCCTTCGATGTGGTGATGGACGACCCGATTCCCGACAAGGGCAAGATCCTCACGAGCATCTCCGTATTCTGGTTTGAGTTCCTCAAAGACACCGTAGAAAACCATATCCTTTCCGTCGATCCGGCGGATTACCCCGAACCCTGCCGGAAATATACGGACGATCTCCAAGGCCGAAGCATGCTGGTCAAAAAGGCTGAACCCCTTCCTGTTGAGTGCATCGTCAGGGGTTATATCTCCGGATCGGGCTGGCTGGAATATGAGGCCCGGGGGAGCATCTGCGGGATATCCCTGCCTGCGGGGCTCAAGGAATCTGAAAAATTGCCCGAACCCCTGTTCACGCCGTCGACCAAGGCGGAAGAGGGGATCCACGATGAAAACATCTCATTTGAGGAGGCCGTAAAAGTGCTCGGCCCCGAAATGGCGGACCAGGTCCGGACGCTCAGCCTCAAAATCTATGAAGCCGGAAGGGGCTATGCGGCCCGAAAGGGCATCATCATCGCCGATACCAAATTCGAATTCGGCATGGCAGACGGCCGCCTCATTCTTATAGATGAGGTCCTGACACCGGATTCTTCCAGATTCTGGCCCATGGACATGTATCAGCCCGGCGGCCCCCAGAAAAGCTTTGACAAACAATTTTTGCGGGATTACCTCAACGGGCTTGACTGGCCGAAAACGCCTCCACCGCCAAGGCTGCCGACCGAAATCATAGCCAGAACAAGAGAAAAATACCTGGAGGCCCTGCAACGTTTGACAGGGCGGACACAGATCTGATGACCACCAGGGGGGGAAGGTAAAGCTTAATCCCGGGGGGATTGCGGACATTCCTCCTCACCAACCCTGCCCCCAAACGATCCAAACGAGGCGGTCCGGCATCTCTGGAGATACCGGACCGCCTATCCTTGAGCTCCAATCCTTTCCCAATAGGACCAACCTCTACAAAATGCCCATGACAAAAAAGGCCACAAACGGAGAAGAATGGCCTAAAAAACCTCCTTTAGCTCACCTTGACAAAGACTCAGCCGATGCTTAACGTATTTCATGACTGTGAGTTATGTATCACTTTGAAATTACTCCGGTTCGTATCATAAATCCGACAAGGGGGAAATCTAGGGCTGCGACATGAACAAAAAGCAAGCAAGTGACATGGCCGAGGAGAACAACGCCAGGGAAGCTGAAGATATAAAAATCACCATAAACCGTGATCATGAGACTCTTCAACCGGATCAGGCATCGGAAGAAAAGCCGATGGAGAAGCTGACAAAAGAGGAGCTGCGTGAAAAGCTCAAAAAAGTCGAGCAGGAAAAACAGACAAACTTTGACCTCTACCTTCGTGCCCAGGCTGAGATGGAAAACATGAAGAAGAGGGCAAAAAAGGAGAAAGAGGACTGGCTCAGGTACGCCAACGAAACCCTCATTAAAGAGCTGTTGCCTGTGATGGACAATCTTGAAAACGCGATAACCCACTCCAATAGTGAACATTCATTTGATGCCCTCAGGGAAGGGGTTGAATTGACCCTGAAGGGAATGAAAGACTCGCTCATGAAGTCGGGAGTGGAGGAGGTCAAAGCCCAGGGCGAAGCCTTTGATCCCTGTTTCCATGAGGCCGTCTCCGAGTTAGAGGATGTCAGTGTCAAATCAGGGACAGTAATCCATGAACTGCAAAAGGGGTATCTTCTTAACCAGCGTTTGATTCGCCCCGCAAAGGTGGTTGTGAGCAGAGGGGGCGGAGATGATACGGCCGGATACGATAATGAAAGCACCGAAGGAATATGTGAAAATAAATAAGTGTGGCACTTTGCAAGGAGGATAAGATGGGGAAAATTATAGGAATTGACCTTGGGACGACCAACTCGTGCGTCGCAGTGATGGAAGGGGGAGACCCTGTTGTTATTACCAATTCTGAAGGAAGCAGGACAACGCCGTCCATTGTGGCTTTCAGCGAAAAGGGAGAGAGGTTGGTGGGTCAGATTGCCAAAAGGCAGGCCATTACCAACCCTGATAACACCATATTTGGGGTAAAAAGGCTTATAGGACGAAAATTTGATTCACAGGAGATCCAGAAGGACATTAAAGTCCTCCCTTACAAGATCTCAAAGGCCAACAACGGGGACGCCCAGGTGGAAGCAAGGGGCAACGCTTACAGCCCCGCTGAAATTTCGTCCATGGTACTTGTAAAAATGAAACAGACCGCAGAGGACTACCTGGGGGAAAAGGTGACGGATGCTGTGATCACAGTTCCCGCCTATTTCAATGACAGCCAGAGGCAGGCCACCAAAGACGCCGGTCGTATTGCGGGCCTGAATGTACAGCGCATTATCAATGAACCGACCGCCGCGTCTCTGGCCTATGGCGTCGACAAAAAGGGAGACAAAAAGATCGCCGTGTTTGACCTGGGTGGCGGGACCTTCGATATTTCCATCCTGGAAATCGGCGAAGGGGTCTTTGAGGTCAAATCGACCAATGGTGATACACACCTCGGCGGAGAAGATTTCGACCTCAGAATCGTTGACTACCTCGCAGACGAATTCAAAAAAGACCAGGGGATTGACCTGCGGTCCGATAAAATGGCCCTCCAGAGACTCAAAGAGGCAGCGGAAAAGGCCAAGATGGAACTTTCCAGTTCACAGGAAACGGACATTAATCTGCCTTTTATAACTGCGGATGCCAGCGGCCCCAAGCACCTGAACATCAAGCTTTCCCGCGCAAAACTGGAGGCCTTGGTGGACAGCCTCATTGACAAGGTGACCGAGCCCTGTAACACCGCACTCAGGGATTCCGGGCTGAAAGCCAATGAAATCGATGAAGTCATTCTGGTGGGTGGAATGACCAGGATGCCCAAGGTTCAACAGAAGGTCAAAGAGATCTTCGGGAAAGACCCCAGCAAAGGCGTCAACCCGGATGAGGTCGTGGCCATTGGTGCGGCCATTCAGGGCGGCGTGCTCAAGGGCGAGGTCAAGGACGTCCTCCTCTTGGACGTGACGCCCCTGTCGCTCGGCATTGAAACCCTGGGTGGCGTGTTCACCAAATTGATCGAAAAAAATACCACTATCCCGACCAAAAAGAGTCAGATCTTTTCTACGGCTGCTGACAATCAGCCTGCTGTTGAGATTCATGTGCTTCAGGGTGAACGTGAAATGGCCCTCAACAACAAGACGTTAGGGCGTTTTCAACTTGTGGGCATTCCGCCGGCACCCAGAGGGATGCCTCAGATCGAGGTCACATTTGATATCGATGCCAACGGTATCGTGAATGTCTCTGCCAAGGATATGGGTACGGGAAAGGAACAGTCCATCAAGATCACGGCCTCCAGCGGCCTTTCTGAAGAAGAGATAAACCAGCTCATTAAAGATGCGGAAATGCACGGAGAAGAGGACAGGAAAAAACGTGAGTTGGTTGATGCCCGTAATATGGCCGATTCTCTGGTCTATTCTACGGAAAAATCCCTCAAAGAGGCCGGGGACAAGCTTGATGCCTCGGCAAAGGCCCAGATCGATCAGGCCATTGAGAACCTAAAAAAGGCCATGGAGACGGACAATGCCAATGAAATCAAACGTCTCTCGGATGAACTGACCCAGGCTTCCCACAAAATAGCGGAGGCCATGTATGCTCAGGCCTCTCAGCAGGCACAGCAGCAGGGTGCGTCGGATGGACCGGGGGCGGAGGGGGCTCCGCCAAAGGACGAGGACGTTGTTGACGCCGACTTTGAGGAAGTAAATAAGTGAGATCAGGTTTCTCACGTGTGATCAGGGCTGTCTCCTTCTTTCTGGGGGGGATGGCCCTCCTCTTTTCAGCCTGCCAGATCTCCCCAAGAATGCCTGAAGGGCCATTCGCTCTGGAGGAAAAGGCTGACAATCTTTTCCATCGGGCTGAAGATGCATACCAGGCTGAAGACCTTGAAGCTGCCTTGCGGGACTACACCCTCTATTTTCAAAAGTATCCCGGAGGGAAAAATGCGGGCACGGCCCTCTACCGGATGGCCTGGATCCTTTACACCACCGGTCGCGATGAAGAGGCCTTGGCCCTGTTCCAGAGGATGGTCAGGGATTACCCCGAGCACACCTGGTTACCCTCAACCTATTATAATATTGCTGCAATCCACTACCGTCTTGAACACAACGAGGAATCCGCAAAATGGGCACTGGAGTGCCTGAACAGATATCCCGGGCACCCCTTGAAGGGAGAAATCCTTTTGCTTCTCGCAAAAAATGCCATGTCCCTTAGGAATCGTACCAGGGCCATGTATTGGGGGATCAAAGCAGACGAACAATTCCGGTCCTCGGGGAGCAAAAGCGAGGAACTCTCTGAATGGCTTTTCGAGCTGATTCAGGAATGTTCCCCAAGTGAACTGCGGGAGATGGCGGACCACACGGCTGAGAGCCCTTATGCCCCTGTAATCTATCACAGACTGGCCTTGCTTTATCTGGAGGCACATGATCTGGAAGCGGCCCGGGAAACGGCCATGGCCTTGGTCCGCTCCACCCCGGAGCAACGATGGGTGTCTCTCGGTCGACAAATCCTTGAGGAAGTGGAAGGGGCCTTGTCGGTGAGAATTGATCGTATTGGATGCCTGCTGCCTCTGAGCGGCCCCTTTTCCATTTATGGGCACGAAGTTCTGAACGGCATTCAGTTGGGCATGGAACTTTCAAATGGATCCGGTTATGACCAGGAGCTGGAGTTGATCATCAGGGATACCGCCGGTGATGTCGATGAGACCTTGTCGCAGTTCGAGGACCTTGCTGAAAACAGCAAAGTTATCGCCGTGATCGGTCCCCTCGCCAGCAAGACATCCCAGGCTGCGGCCCAGAAGGCACAGCAATTGGGTGTACCTATTATTACCCTCACCCAGAGGGACGGCATCGCCCCCTCAGGGGACATGGTCTTCCGCAACTTTCTGACCCCTTATAAAGAAGTCCACAGGCTTCTTGAAAAGACAGTGTATGATCTGGGCATGACCCGATTCGCCATTCTCTATCCAGATAACAGTTACGGACGAGTCCTGATGAATCTCTTTTTTGATGGCGTGGAAGAACGGGGCTGTACCGTCACGTCAGTAGAGGCCTATGACCCGCAGGAAACGGACTTCGCCGGCCACATAAAAAAAATGGTTGGCCTCTACTATCCTGTTCCAGAATCCGTGAAACAGCTGTCGAGACGGAAGAAGGCTCAGGCGGGGCAAGATGAGACGGAAAGAGAGGAGGAAGGAGAACCGGGACCCATCGTGGATTTCGATGCGGTCTTCATCCCCGACAGCTCGCAGCAAGTGGCGCTCATCGCTCCCCAGTTTCCCTTTCACAGTGTCTTCAATGTCCGTTTCCTGGGGACGAGCCTCTGGCAATCGCCTGAACTGATCGCCCAGACCGGCGACTATATCCAGGGGGCCATCTTCACTTCAGGCTTTTACACCGAGACGGAGTCCGACCAAATCAGAGAATTTGTGGCAGCCTACCGTGAGGTCTTTGAGGCGGAACCCGGCCTTCTTGCCGCTACGGGCTTTGATACCATCCGTTTCTTGGAATATATTATGAAAGAGGGCGGGATTCGAACACGAAAGGATCTCCAGGAAAGGCTCCTGTCCAGCGAAGGCCTCCAGGGAGTTACGGGGAAAATAGCCTTTGACACCCAGGGAGAAGTTGTCAAGGATCCGATTCTTTTGACCGTTTCCGGCCCTTACCTCGATATTTTACCCTGAGTGGGAAGGCGCTTTACATGGTCTCCGGATGAATCCATGAAAACGCCCGAATGTGTTGCTGTTCTTTCATGTTCATCCTGTTTTTTATGCCACGTTGCGGTTAAGCCTCTTCCTCGGCCGATAACTCTTCCGGTGTCTCTCTTTTCTGGGCAGCTTTGGCGATAAAAATACTGATTTCATAAAGCACTATCAAGGGCCCCGCCATCATGCATTGGGTGATGACATCGGGTGGCGTCAGGATGGCCCCTATCACAAAGGTCAGGAGGATGGCGTATTTGCGCTTTTTTCTCAGAAAATCACTGGTCACCAGCCCCATACGTGCAAGAAAGAATGTCACCACCGGGAGTTCAAAAATGATCCCAAAGGCAAAAAGGAGCTTGATAGCAAAGGAAAAGTATTGTTTGACCGAGGGGAGAGCCTGGATATATTCATTGGCAAATCCCATGAAAAATTTAAAGCCGAAGGGAAACACCACGAAGTACCCAAAAAGGCTTCCAACTGCGAAGAGGACCGTAGAAAAAATTACGAAAGGTATGACATATTTCTTTTCGTTTTTATAAAGTCCCGGGGCTATGAACAGCCACAACTGGTAGAAGATATAGGGCGACACGAGGAGAATACCTGAGACAAAGGCCGTCTTGAGATAGATAAAAAACATCTCCGGAAGGTTTGTAAAGATAAGCCTGTCACCAGCCGGCATCTGCTTTTTGAGGGGAATCACCAACAGCTCGAACAGCTCTTCCGAAAATATATAGCACACCACGAAGCCGATCCCGGCAGCAACGGCGGAGGCGATGAGCCGCTTTCGCAGTTCTTCCAGATGGCTCAGAAAAGGCTGTTTCTCATCACTCTCCATGGTTCTTCGCCTCCTTCGATTCCGTCTTCTCGTCCAACTTGGGTTCCGAAGACTCCTGAACCTCGTGCCGGTCGCCGGGGACGAACTCGGACTTCTCCGTTGGTCCATAATCCATGTCCACGGAGCTTTCGAGTCCGCTGATGGTATCGGCCAGGTCCTTTTTGACCTCCGCGATGTCCTCATCCAGGTCCAGGCTTTCCTTGATTTCCTGGGTCGCCTTGCGAAATTCGGCCATTCCCTTCCCCAAGGCCCTGGCAAGGTCTGGAAGTTTGCTCGGACCAATCACAATGAGGGCTATGACCATAATGAAAATCAATTCAGGCAATCCAATCCCGAACATTGCCACCTCCGGCCCTAGAACCGCACAGCGATTCTACAAGTCAATGATCATTGCGTTTTCATCACAATCCGGGAATTTGGGACACTTCAGGCACGCCCCCCACACCTTGTGAGGCAACTCGGATTTCTCAATCCCCCTGAACCCCAGCTTGGAAAAAAAACCCGGCACATAGGTCAGGGCGAAAACCCGAGGCAGGCCCAGGTCCCGGGCCTCGTCCAGGCAGATCTCCACCAGCTCCGCCCCAAGGCCTTTTCCCTGTTGCCCTTCAGTTACAGCGAGGGATCTGACCTCAGCAAGATCCTCCCAGCAAATGGCCAGGGCACATGCACCGATAACACCACCTCCCCCCTGGCCCTCCTCTTCTACGGCGACAAAAAAATCTCTCAGATGGTCGTAGAGTTCGCTTATGGGACGTGCCAACAACAGGCCCTTATCCCCATAATGGCCCAGGAGTTTGTGTATCGTTTTGATATCTGGAATAATGGCCTTTCTTATCGTCATTTCATTCGATCCTCGAAATAATGCCCTCCAGTCCGGACGATCTTCGCAGTCTGACGGCATGATGGACGGCGTCTTCACGCTTTGCAAATACGCCGCACCGGACACGGTAGTAAGTCTTTCCCTTGACATCAGCGGTTCTATAGTAAGCGTCATACCCCTGACCGGCCAGTTGTCTGATCAATTCTTCGGCCCCCTTCTTGTCTGCGAGGGAAGCAATCTGAACGGTGTATTGCCCGGTTGCCCCCGCAGGTTGAGTCCTTTTGGACACCTCCACAGCAGTCTCCCCGGACACTCCTTGCCTATCCGATTTTTTTTGGCCCTCTGAATCGTTTTTGATCTCTTTTCGTGCCGAGGACTGAGACGACCTTTGGGGTTCCGCCTGTTTCTTGGCCTCATCTCGCTTGCTGGACAGCTTCTCGTAGAAGGCCAGTTTTGGATCAGGCTCGGATATCCTCGGGGCAGACACGTCCCCGTCCTTGTCCCCCATTCCGATCGTCTCCTGAAGCCTGCTTATCTGCCCTTTGAGATCCGCCAGTGCTGTGACCGCCCCTGGAAGATAACCGCGCCCCACAAAGATTCCCAGCACAAAGATCCAGGCCAGGAGAAAGATAAGGGCGAATATCCAGAGGGCCATGGAAAACGGGGTCAGTGCAATGTGATATTTTTTATGTGCTCCCCCCTTGGATTTCGATGCCGCCATGACTCGAAACGCCCTGCCTACATTCTATCAGGAGCATGGACACCCAGGAGCTCAAGTCCAATGTGTAAGACAATCCGGATCCCTTCCACCAAAAGTAGTCTGGCCTGGCTCAGGACAGGATCGGCATTGACCACTCGGTTCTCGGCTACCCTGTTACCCAGATTGAAGTACCGATGAAAGGCGGATGCCAATTCCGTCAAATAATAGGTGAGCCGGTGGGGTTCAAATGTAAGGGAGATCTCTTCCAGCAGGGCGGGAAATTCCGCCATGAGCCGGATGAGGGCCAGTTCCTCCTCCAGAACCAGCCGATGAAGGACCGCCTCCGGCCCCGTTGGCAGGCCGAGCCCTTCAGATTCCGCCTTTCGTATGATGCTGGATATCCTTGCATGGGCATACTGCACATAGTAGACGGGATTGTCGCTGTCGGCCTTTTTGACAAGATCCACGTCAAAATCAATGGGGGAGTCATGGTTTTTTGTGAGGAAGACGAAACGGGCCGCATCTACGCCGACCTCCTCCATGATCTCTTTGAGGGACACATAACGCCCTGATCGCTTGGACATCTTGATCTCTTGTCCCTCCTTCCAGAGCTTTACAAGCTGAATAAGCAACACGGAGAGCCAGTCTTCGTCGATCCCGTGGGTCTTCAGCGCGGCCTTCATCCTCTGGACATAACCATGGTGATCCGCGCCCCAGATGTTGACGGCCTTTGCGAATCCCCTCCTCCATTTGTCGATGTGATAGGAGATATCCGTAGCAAAATAGGTATACTCTCCGCCCTGCTTTCTAAGCACACGGTCCTTGTCATCGCCATAAACCGAGGTCTTAAGCCAGAGGGCGCCATCCATTTCATAAATCTGGCCCTTATTCCTGGCTATCTCGAGGGTCTCATCCAGGAGCCCTGATTCATAGAGATCGCTTTCGCTGTACCATACATCAAAATTGACGCGAAAATCGGCCAGATCACGCTGGAGTTCATCGAGCATTCTTTCCTTCCCTTTCGCCGTGCAAAGGCCTATGGCTTCTTCGCTTTCCATGGAGGCCAAATCAACCTCGCCTGAAATATCCCGAGCCAAATCCATAACGTATTCCCCATAGTACCCGTTCTCAGGAAAAGGGTAGCCCGGATCGCTCATCTGTTTCCAACGGCTGTATATGGATTCGCCCAGGAGTCTCATCTGCACTCCGGCGTCGTTGATGTAAAACTCTCTTCCCACTTCAAAGCCCGTAAAGGAGAGAATCCTGGCGAGTGTGTCCCCCAGCGCGGCCCCCCGCCCGTGTCCCAGATGAAGAGGCCCGGTCGGATTGGCACTCACATATTCCAACATGATCCTCCGGTGTTGACCCAAATCGCTTCGACCATAGTCTTGACCGGATTTAGCGATCAAGGTCAAGACCCTGTACCATTCCTGGTTCTTGATTGTAAAATTGATGAAACCAGGCCCTGCGATCTCACTCTTCTCTATGACGGCCTCGGGATCCTCCAGTTTGTCGACGATCACTGCGGCAATATCTGAAGGCCTGCGTCTCTGAGAGGAAGCAAGGGTCAAGGGTAGATTGGTTGCAAAATGTCCATGTTCCGGATTGTTGGGAACCTCTATGACATAATTCGGCAGGGGTGTTTCCTTCAGGCTGCCATCATCAAAGCATCGTTTAAGGGTTATTTTCAAAATATTGTCCAGCGCCTTTTTCATAACACGTATTCCTTATCATGACTGCGGCCGATATTGCAGAAGACCTCATAGGAAATGGTCTCAGCCCAACCGGCCATCTCTTCTCCAGTAATTGTCTCTTCACCCTGGGTTCCCAGGAAGACGACCGTCTCTCCCGGCCCGATATTTTCTATAGCGGTCACATCACACATCAACATATTCATGCAGACCCTTCCCACAATAGGAAACTTTCGGCCTCTGATAAGGACCTTGCCCCGGTTAGACAGTTTTCTGGGGATGCCGTCTGCGTACCCTGCCGAGAGTACGGCTATTCGCTTGGGGCCGTCTGTATAATAGCTCCTTCCGTAGCTGACAGGGGTTTGGTCCGGGAGACACCGCACCTGCAGGATCCGGCCGATAAAATGCATGACCGGCCTGAGTGATGCCATCCTTCCGCATTCCGGTGAAGGGAGACCGCCATAAAGCATAATGCCCGGTCTGGCCATTTCCAGATGGGCATTTCCGAAACCCATAATCCCCGCACTATTGGGCAGATTGTTGAACGGCAGTTCAAGCCCCATGGCCCTTACTGTCTCGATTGTGCTTGCGAAGGTTTCAATCTGATGTAGGGTGAAATCCCTCGCTGGTTCATCGGCAGAGGAGAGATGGGAGGTCAGGCCCTCCACATAGATAGAGCCGAAGGTCTTGATTCTCCCCACAAAGGCGGGAATATCCGGACATGAAAGGCCGAGACGCCCCATACCCGTATCCACCTTTATATGCACGCAGGTGTGCTTCCCCCGCATCTCGGATTCCCGGGCAAGCATCTCAACGGCATTCAGATCGTAGACCACCGGCGTGAGATTGTTCTCCACGACCGCCGCTGCCTCTTCCCGGGTCTGGATGCCACACAAGACCACAACCGAACAGCCGATGCCTTTTTGTCTGAGATCTAATGCCTCGTGGACAAAGGCTACCCCGAGACAATCCACACCGTTTTTCACCAGGATCCGCGATACCGGAACCTGCCCGTGACCATAGGCATCAGCTTTGACTATACCCATGATCCTGGTTCCTGGGCCGGCAAGCCTTCTGACCTCCTTCAGGTTGTGGACAAGGGCAGGAAGGTCGACCTTCAGCCTGTTATAGCCATGTTTGGTCACCGCAGTCAGACCTCGACTTCATAAACAAATAACTATATCTGATGTCCTCAGGCATATCAACCAATATGTCAATATGTTTTTAAATTGTCCCAGGTGTCACAAACCGGATGACCGATTGACTCTCAAATTTGGATCAACACCTCATTGTTCTTGATGAATCAAGGAAACAGTAGGATGTAACGGCACTGTTGTCACCTGAAAAAGGAAAGGGTACCGCCGATGAGTAGACGCGAAATCACCAACAGGTGAGGTTGACATGAGAACCCGTTGTTATTATGATATATGAATTTTGCGAAAAGGTTTATACAGGCCAATTAGTGCAAAGAAAATCACACAAATGCTGGTCTGGGAAAGACTAAGGGCTTTTCGGATCGAGGGCGGAGGGTATTCCGCTTTTCTTGTCAAGGGTTGCTTCGACCATGAAACTGCTTTTTTGTCTGATCGGCCTGGTTCTTCTCCTGGAGGGTATCCCCTATTTCGTTTTTCCTGAAAAAATGAAAAAATGGATGCGAACCATTCAGGAATTACCGGATTCTCAACTGCGTGTTATGGGGTTCGTGGCCATGTGCGTGGGTTTAATCATAGCCTATTTATTTAAAGAATAAAATCGTTTGACTTTAAACCTCTTTT
>JBMNCO010000228.1:0-4137 GCA_049366815.1 Desulfatiglandales bacterium
CTGTACTGGGATGCCCGGTTGGATGCATCCAAAATCAGCGTGATCGTTGAGGAGGGCAGGGTGAGGCTCGAGGGAACCATCCCGCATCATCTCGCCTTTCGTTCGGCTGTCAGGGATGTGTGGGATGTAGAGGGCGTTTTGTCCGTGGAGAACAAGATGCAGGTTGTTTCAACCGAGGTGACGATCCCGCCTACCAACACCGAGCTCAAGGACAGCATCGAAAACATTTTGAAATGGAATCCAAATACACGGGATGCGGATATAACGATCTCCATGGTGAATGAGGGCAAGGTGACCATGGAAGGCTTTGTCGATGCCTACTGGAAAAAGCTGCATGCCGAGAAACTGATCTCTGATGTCCATGGGGTAAAGGAGATCATCAACAAGCTGAGCGTCGTTCCCACAAAAGCAATCAGCGATGAGGCCATCGCCGGGGAGGTCCTCGCGACCCTCGAACGTAATGCGGCCGTGGATTCCAGGGCAATCGGGATCAAGGTCGAGAGAGGGGAAGTCACCCTCACGGGTAGGGTCGCCAATTGGGGGGCGCGGACGGCGGCCTTTTATGGGGCCCTCTATACCAAGGGGGTTGTTCACGTGAACGACCAGCTCACCGTGAAAAATTTTTAGGGCCAAACAGTCAAGATAAACGAGGATCAGGAAAATGATGGTGTCGCCCTCCGAGCTCCCCCACACCTCGGATGAATCAGCGCCTTACGAGGCCGCCCAGGCACTCGATAAGGCCGAAAGACAAATAGGATAAAGAAGGATAGAGATCTTCCTTTCGCACACCGCACCTTGTTGGTCCTGAACCGCGGAGGCGGCTCGATCCAGACTCCTTTTCTCCTTCCGCCCTTTCCCTGCCAGAATAGCGCTTTTATTTGCGGAAAAGTCCTTTGGAATAGGGAGATCGTCACAGGCATATCTTTTCATTATATGGAGAAACCATGGGAGTGTTCAACCTGGAGAAGATATTCGCTCCGGCCTCCGTTGCAGTGGTGGGGGCCAGTGAAACCCGGGGAAGCATCGGTCGGGCACTGATGGAAAACCTGACCGAACACGGCTATGAGGGTCAGATCATCCCCGTAAATCCCAAATATAGCGAAATCGTTGGAATCAGGAGCTTCGAAACCCTGACCGACGCGGGAAAAAACGTGGATCTCGCCTTGATCGCAACCCCAATTTCAACGGTGCCTGGGATTGTGGAGGAATGCGTCGAAATCGGTGTCGGCGGAGCAATCGTCATCTCCGCCGGTGGACGCGAGACCGGGGAAGAAGGGGAGCAAGTCGAGGCGAAAATCGCCAAGAAAGCCAGTAAGGGGCGGCTGCGCATTATCGGCCCCAACTGTATGGGCATACTGTGCCCGGAGCAGAAGCTCAACGCCAGCTTTGCCGCTCACATGCCCCTCCTAGGGCCGACGGCTTTCATTTCACAAAGCGGAGCCATCTGTTCCGCCATGCTCGATCTCGCTTTGAAAGAGAATATGGGCTTCCGCTATTTCGTAAGCATCGGTTCCATGCTGGATGTGGATTTCGGAGACCTCATCGACTACCTGGGAAATGATCCGGATGTGACGAACATTCTTCTCTATATCGAGAGTCTGACCCATATCAGAAAGTTCATGAGTGCCGCCCGGGCCGTGTCGCGGATCAAACCTATCGTGGTCCTGAAGGCGGGAAGAAGCCCTGAGGGTGCCAGGGCGGCGGCATCCCACACCGGTGCCCTGGCAGGGGATGAACTGGTGTATGAGGCCGCTTTTAAACGGGCAGGAATCGCAAGCGTCCGTACTCTGGAAGATTTTTTCGATTGTGCCGAGATGCTGGCCAAACAATCACCGCCTTCGGGACGACGCCTCGTCGTTGTCACCAATGCCGGCGGCCCGGGGGTCATGGCGGCGGATGCTATTGTGGAATGCGGGTTGGAACTCAGTACGCTGAAAGAGGGCACCCTAGCCAAACTCAACAAAATCCTCCCCCCCTACTGGAGTCGCGGCAACCCCGTGGACATCCTGGGGGATGCAACCTCTGAACGCTATAGAGATGTGACGGGATGTCTCTTCGATGTCGAAGAGATCGATGGCATGCTTGTGATCGTCAACCCACAGGCCATGACGGATCCGTCTGAGGTGGCCGGGACCCTTGCAAAGGATCTTAAACAAAGACCTTATCCGGTATTCACAGCCCTGATGGGAGGCGCGGACGTTGAAGAAGGGCTGCGGATCCTCAACAAAGAGGGTATTCCGACCTATGGGACCCCGGAACGGGCTGTCCGTGCTTTCGCGGTCTTGTACGACTATGCCCGTAACCTGGAACTGCTTCAAGAGATCCCACCGAGGTTCAACCGGGAAGTACGAGCGGACGAGGACGAGGCCGGGCAGTTGGTACAAGGGGCTTTGGAGAAGCAGAACGGATTTCTTTCCGAGATCGAATCAAAGCGGCTCCTGGCCTCGTACGGCATTCCGGTCAATCGAAGCATACGCGCCGGCTCCATGGAGGAGGCCGTCAGGGTGGCAAAAGGGATGGGTTATCCTCTGGTCATGAAGATCCTTTCACCCGACATCACCCACAAGAGCGACGCAGGCGGTGTTCGCACAAACATTGAAAGGGAAGAGGAAGTGAGGGAGGCTTATAAACAGGTGACGGAAAGCGCATGGGAGTATGATCCCGATTCGGAAATTCTGGGGGTGACTCTTCAGCCCATGGTACAAAATGCCGAGGTGGAACTCCTGGTAGGGGCGAAGAGGACGAAACAATTCGGCCCTGTGATCCTGTTTGGTATGGGCGGCTTTTTTGCGGAACTCATTGGGGATCGGGCCATCGCCTTGCCCCCACTCAACCGGACGCTGGCCAGAAGACTTATGGAAGGAGCCAAGGCTTACAGGCTCCTGAAAGGATATCGCAACATGCCCGAAGCCGACCTGGACCTCCTCGAACGGTTGCTCCTCTGCCTTTCCCATCTTCTGGTGGATTTCCCGGAGATCGCGGAACTCGATATGAACCCCGTTCTTTTAGAGGAGGGCCGACCCGTTGCCGTGGATGCCAGGGTCCGGATTCAAAAACCCGAAACGCCGGCACCGCACCATCTGGTCATCAGTCCCTACCCGGCGCAGTACGAGTCCGAGGAAATGACCACGGGAGGGGTCCATATATTTATACGCCCCATCAAGCCCGAGGATGCGCCCATGCTGATGAAATTTTTCGAGAACCTTTCGACAGCCAGTCGATATCATCGATTCTTCGGCGCCACGAAATCCCTCTCCCGGGACATGCTCCTCCGTTTTACCCAGATCGACTATGACCGCCATATCGCTCTGCTGGCGTTCAATCGGGAGACGGAAAAGGAGATGATACTGGGTGGGGCGAGAGTGATCATCGGGCCGGATCGCCGCAAGGCCGAGTTTTCGGTTACGGTGGCAGACCCTTGGCAGGGAAAGGGGGTGGGGCGAAAACTCCTCGAACGATGTCTGGATGCGTGCAGGGATTACGGCATCGGAACCGTCCAGGGAGAGGTGCTTGCTGAAAATACTCAGATGATTAATCTGGGCCGGCGAGTGGGATTCCACGTTTCCAGGGGTGAAGATGCGAGTGCCTACCGTCTCACTATTGATCTGTGAGCGGGGCTTCGATTTGGGAAGGCGTCGGACGAAGTCCGCCGGGAGGAAGCATTCCTGAGGTTGCCCCGTTCGCTCTATTTCCCGTCCAACAGCCCCGCCCTCATGAATTCCGGAACACAGTCGGGACGGCTCTCAGCCCCAGCTTTGTCCTCACCGTTGAAGACACCATGGCGTGTGCTTGTCCGGAGTGATGATCATAAAGTTTCTCTCAAAGTGACGCCGAATGGGCTTGATCGCTCGGCACAGGTACCAAACGGCCTGGAAGCATGGTTTCTATTGGGGCACTTGCTCCCCTCTCAGAACCTTTACTGCTAAGACTTTTCGTGATGACCTGCTTTTTTGGTTTAACAATTTGGATAACATCCTGGTTAGGATCTGGCTTTCGAGAAATGCGATGACAACATACGATTATGACATCGGCATTATCGGCGGAGGGGCGGCAGGTTTGACAGTGGCATCGGGCGCGGCCCGGTTGGGCGCCAGGACCCTCCTCATTGAAAAGGAACAGAAACTGGGTGGCGATTGT
>JBMNCO010000229.1:0-2226 GCA_049366815.1 Desulfatiglandales bacterium
TGTCAACGGTCTTTTCAAAGTGAGCCATTTTCGGTCGTGAAAAGTGAGCCACCTGTCTTCATGAATGGCCCAATTCCCGCCCCTCCTTTCCGGTTTTTCCCCGTAGCCGGTAGCTGTTGCCGCGAATGTTGATGACCACACTATGGTGCAGCAGGCGGTCCAGGAATGCCGTAACAATGACGGGATCATGGAACAGTTCGGTCCAGTCGGAGAAGGCCTTGTTGGAGGTGATAATGGTACTGGCCTTCTCATACCGATTGGCGATGAATCTGAAAAAGAGATTACACTCCTCTCTGTCGATCGGCGTGTAGCCAACCTCATCCACGATCACCAACGCCGATTTATTGTAGCCTCTTCCTCTGCCTTTGCGCTCGGCATTATGATCTTTTTTCAGCTTTCCAATCAGGTCCTCCATGGTGGTAAAATAGATGCTCAGGCCGGCCTGACAGGCCTTCAGGGCGAGCGACACGGCAAGATGGGTTTTCCCCACGCCGGGCGGCCCCAGGAAGATGACGTTGCCCTTCTGCTGAATAAAGGCCAGATCGAAGAGGGACATCACCTTCTGCCGATCCAGTTTCGGATGAAAGGCGAAATCAAACTCGTCGATGCTCTTGATGAAGGGAAGCCCCGATATCTTCAGGGATGTTTCCACCCGGCGCTGTTCCCGGCAACCAACCTCTTCTTCCAGAAGTTCATCGAGAAAGGAAAGATAGCTTTTGCTCCCTTGCTCCGCCGTCTGAACTACTTTTTCCAGAATCTCTCCCATCCGGGGAAGCCTAAGCCTCGTCAGGCTTGTCTGGATGCGATCAAGGACCAGGGTATCGCTCATATCCGCACCTCCCCAATCAGGGAGTCATAGATATGGGGCGAGCGGATCTCGACATCCATGTCATAGAGCGGTTTCAGCGGGCTGATCGTGCACCTTGCCCGACCTTTGCCGCGGCTGCCCTGACCATACTTCCGACGGTTCATTTCGCGATCTTTCTTCAGGGCCTCGTAGAATCTCTTGTCCTGAACCAGTTGTCCTTTGCCTTCAGGGATCTCATAGGTCACAATTAGACGATCATCCGCGAAGATCCTCATGGATCTGTCCTTGACGCGCAGGACAAGATCCCGCCCCACCAGGGTATGGGGAACGACATAGCTGTTGCCTTCAAAACGGACCGTGCAGTCTTTGTTGACCTTGCGGTAAATCCGCCAGGAGCTGTCAAACGCCCGCGGCGGCAATGCCTGCAAGTGGAGACGCTCCCGCTCGAACCGTTCCGACACTACTTCATGGGTCGTCCCATGAACCCGCCGGTCTTTGACCTGGAGCCATTCTAGAAGGTCCCTGTTGGCGGTCTCTCGGCAGATGAACCCGTAACCTCGCCAGAAGCCCTCCCGGATGAAGTGATAGGGCCGCTCCACCTTCCCCTTTACCCAGGCGGCATACGGCGGGGCAACCTGCGGCTTGAATCCGTAATGCAATGCAAATCCCATCAGGGTTTCGTTGAACTTGTCCTTGCCGGCTAACTTCCCAATGAAAACGTTCTTCATCCGGTCGTAGAGGATCTCCTCAGTCACGCCGCCGAAATGATCGAAGGCGTGAATATGGCAATCCAGAAAGGTCGGCAAATCGCACCGGTCGACGAACTCGGAATAGAGCCTCCGCGAAAAGCCGAGGATCATCGAAAAAAGATAGATCTTCGCGACTGTGCCGTCGGCCCGCTCAAACTGGAATTCCCCGAAATCCACCTGCGACTGATATCCCGGCTCCGTCTCAAACCGCATGTAGGCGATCCGCTGACGCTGTTCCTTAATATTATGCACTGCCCTCTTGACGATCTCATAGCTCCCGGAAAAACCCATCGGTTGAAGGTGATCGTATATCCACGTGGCCTTATACCCCATGTCTTCTTCAAGCCATGCGGCGATATTGCCCGCAAACGGATCCAACAAACTCGTACGCTGTACCGCGTTCCGATCTCGCTCCGAATATCCCGGATTCTCGATATACTTCTTCACAGTGTTGCGGCTGATCCCAAGCCTCCTGGCAATCTGCCGCTCGGACAGCCCCTTTCTCTTGAGCACCAAGATGTCCAAAACGGTCTCCTTTTTTTCAATGCGCCACCTCGCTCATGCTGAGATAAAAAAACATACCATACCCTTTTCTCTCAGCAACTCCACCCCCAAAGTGGCTCACTTTCTAACGACCATTTTTGGCTCAATTTATCACGACCGGAAACA
>JBMNCO010000230.1:0-36370 GCA_049366815.1 Desulfatiglandales bacterium
TCCCGCTGGTCACTTCAGAAAGGGTGCATGATTTCCACACAGTTATTGGAAAGGGCTAAATTCATACAAATTTTGAATGCAGTGAAAGACAGGGAGTGAATATGTCCAAGGCACCAAGGGACCCAAAAGAGATCTTTCAGGAATTTATGGATGAGTGCAAGGCCCTTTTCGGCGACGATTTAGTCAGCATCGTCCTTTACGGTAGCGCCACAGGTGCCGGCTATCGGCCCGGGAGATCGGATATCAATTTCATGATTATCCTATCTGAAAAGGGTATCGACCAATTGGAGCGGGCCTTCAAGCTCGTGGACAAGTGGCGGAAACGCAACGTCGCCGTTCCGCTCTTTCTTACTGAGGACTATATCCAGAGATCCCTGGATGTCTTTCCTATCGAATACATCAATTTCCAGCGCAACTATATCCTGGTTTACGGCAAGGATATCCTCAAGGATCTGTCCTTTGACCGGGAATATGTAAGACTTCAGGCCGAGAGGGAAATCAAGGGAAAGCTTCTCCTCCTGAGAGAGGCCTATCTGGACACGGCCGGGAAGGTTCGGCGCATGAAGGAGCTGATCGCCGAATCCCTTGGGGCCTTTGGCCCAATCTTTTCGGCCCTGCTCTTTTTGAAGGATATTGATGTGGAGGGGGAAAGGCGTAGCGTTCTGAAGAAGGGTTGCGACGCCTATGATATCGACGCCGTTCTTTTTGAAAAATTGCTGGACATCAGAGAAGAACGGGTGAAAACGGGAAACGGGGAAATAGGGACCTTGTTTAAAGGCTATCTAAAAGAGGTCAGAAAACTGGCCAAAGCAGTGGATACATCAGGAGGCTAATATGAAAGGACTCAAGGTACTGTTGATTGCTGTCGTCGTTTTAATCATCCTTCTTGCGATCCCCTTTTTTTATTTAAAGGGGACCTACAACAGCCTGGTGACTATGGATGAGGGCGTAAAGGGGGCCTGGGCCCAGGTTGAAAACCAACTCCAGCGCCGCTACGACCTGATCCCCAATTATGTGGAGACCGTCAAGGGGTATGCGGCCCATGAAAAGGAAGTCCTCATGGGTGTGACCGAGGCACGGGCCAAGGTTGGAGGCGCAGGCAATGTCAACGAGCAGATCGAGGCCAATAATGAGCTTTCCGCAGCCCTTTCAAGGCTCCTCCTCGTTGTGGAGCAGTATCCGGATCTCAAGGCCAGTACCAACTTTATCCGACTCCAGGACGAATTGGCCGGAACAGAGAACCGAATTGCCGTCGAGCGGCGCCGATACAACGAGACGGTCAAGAACTATAATATCCAGATCCGCCGTTTCCCAACGAATATCATCGCCGGTATGTTCGGCTTTGAAAAGGCCGCGTTCTTCGAGGTGCCCCAAGAACGGCAGGAAGCGCCAGTAATCAGGTTCACCAATGAATGAAGCCATAGCCTCAGGGATTTTATCATTCACTCCCTGCCGCTGATACATGGCGTGGCTCAAGGCTTGAAGGCCTTTGACTTATGTCATTTTTATCCAAGATAAATTTTGCCGCTGCAAACAGGGACCGGCATGTTCTCTTCGCTGCACTCCCTTCGCCGTCCGTGGCTCCAGTCGCTGCGGAATTTTGGCCCTTCATCTATCCTGATTCAGGGCCAAAATACGCCCGCTCCGAGAAAATCCCGGCCCCTGCTTTCCGCTGCCTGGGTGAAGATTTCACCGTTAAGATGAAGGTTTTGAAGCGCTAAGTTGATGATTTTTTGTGTTCAAAGCTGGAATCGGGCTTGTTTCGGACACCTATAGGTTTATCTTGCTGAAGGAATAAATGATGGATTAGAGACTCAATGGAGAAAATCAATGATACGTGCAAAACTCTGGTTTCGATGTGCCGCCATGCATGACCCCGTAACCCCAACGCTTGTCAAACCCGCTGTCATAGGCTGGGAGGCCAAGCACAGGCAGGTTGATCTGACCATCGAGCGCGCCCTCAAGGGAGATGAACTCGTTATGCGAATGAAGGGCTGGGTGACATCGGATGTCAAGAAGGTCGTGGAAGTGGTCAAAAGCCATGGATTTCTCAAGTTGTTGGATGAACGGGAACTTGTCGTGGAGATGAACACGGAAAAGGATTATGAAAACCTGAGCAAGGATCTCCTCGAAAATTTCCAGGATCAGATGAATCTGGAGAGGATCTAGGACCCGAAACCGTTCCTTTCCAGGAATTGGAGGACATGGCGGGCATAGGCTTCCGGATAATACTCGTAGGTATTGTGACCGCAAGCCGGAAGGACCGCGAGTTCTCCCTTGGGCAGGTGCCGATAATAAGCCACCCCTTGTTCCACCTCGAAGATGAAACTTCTATCCGGATAGAGGACGAGGAAGGGGCAAGTGATGTCCGGGAGTAAAGGCCTGATGTCAAAAAAGTCCTTTCCATACTCTCCCCCGTATGTCCGGAACTGATTGAAAAAGGATTCGGCGTACTCCTCTCCGTGCCAGTCCTTGAGTTTTTCCCGAAGCCCCGGATCCAGGTCCTGGAAGGGTCTGGGAAATTTGTCCTGGTTCAGTTCCTCCATGGTGACCACGCTGTAACACTGGGTACTCGATATGGTGATGGTCTGAACCTGTTCGGGATAGGCCGTCGCAAAATCCACGGCGAGGACCCCGCCTTCGCACTGCCCGACGAGGTGCAGGGACTCCACATGCAGGGTTTTGAGCAGAGTTGCGAGCTCCTTGACGCTTTCTCCGCGGACCTGATCGCTGATATAGAAGTCCAGTGCATCGTCGCCCTTCTCGGATCGCCCGAACCCCCTTCGATCATACATGATCACCCGGTAACCTTTGTTGAGCAGCGCAGGGTAGATCTCTTTCCATATCTTCGTGCATCCGAAGCCGTGGTGAAGAAGCACAATGGGAGCCCCTTCCCCGTGATCCTCGTAATATATCTTTCGACCGTTGATTTTCAGAAAGGGCATACGTTTTTCCTTTCCTGTTCGCGGGAGTTTACAGGATCAGGTCCCGGAGACGTTCAATTTCCTTCTCCGCACCGTCCATGATTTCGTCCAACAATTCCTTGACAGACCGGATGTCGCGGATCATTCCGGATACCTGGCCCATCATGAGGGACCCCCATTCGACGTCTCCCTGGACGGCGGCCTTCCTCAGGGAACCAATGGTGAAGGCATCGATCTCATGCCTGTCCTTGCCTTCCCGCTCCATCTGGAGGACCCTTTCGGCAAGCTGATTTTTCAGGACCCGGAACTGAAGGCCCGTGGTTCTGCCCGTAACCGTTGTGTCTCTGTCCCCGGCATCAAGCAGGGCGCGTTTGTAATTGTCGTGGAGTGTGCCTTCTGTGGTGGCCAAGAACCGGGTGCCCATCTGAATCCCTTCGGCCCCAAGGGCGAGGGCCGCCACGAATCCCCTGGCATCCGCAATGCCGCCTGCAGCCACCACAGGGATGTCGATAGCATCGACAGCCTCCCTGACCAGTACCAGGGTCGATATCTCTGATGGGTTGATGTTGCCTCCGCCCTCCATGCCCATCGCGATGACGCCGTCCACACCCGCTTCACCGCACCTCTTCACCATGTCAAGGGTAAAGGCGACTTGAAGGACGACGATGCCTTTGCTTTTGAACGGTTCAGCAAACCTGACGGGATCCCCCGCGGAAAATACGACAACAGGCACCTCCTCTTCAAGGGCAATTTCAGCAGCCCTCTGGGATGTAGGGAGTCTCAAGGGGACATTCACGGCAAAGGGCCTGGAGGTGGCATCCCTGACCTTATGAATGTGATCGATGAGCTCCTGAGGTTC
Organism: Desulfatiglandales bacterium; assembly: GCA_049366815.1. Lineage (GTDB taxonomy): Bacteria > Desulfobacterota > DSM-4660 > Desulfatiglandales > HGW-15 > CAYNYM01. The sequence continues at coordinate 3,784 of JBMNCO010000230.1, forward strand.
CATGACGGCGGCTGCAATGGTGCCCAACCCACCGGCCTCTGACACGGCCGCAGCCATTTCCCATCCGCTGATCCACGCCATCCCGCCCTGAAGAATAGGATACTTTATTCCCAATGTGTCCGTGATTCTTGTTTTGACCATGGGTTCAGACAACTCCTCTCTTGGTTCGACATTGTCACAGAAATAGTTCCTTCCACGGGTTTATATCCTGCGTTTCAAAATAATCCACGCCCCTTTTTGAGCCTAATAGATAACCGGATCAGGCCCTTTTTTCAACCACAATTGTTCATGGAGGTTTGGAACCCTATTTTTGACTCATTAAGAGTAGGGGCTTCGGACACGGGGGAGATTTTTAAGTGCCGAGCGTTGGGGGGATCTATTGTCGCATTGTCGACCAGTCGAGGTCATTGCAGAGGTGTCCAGAGAAAGGATGTCAATTTCTGATGACCCAACGATATGAAAATTCTCATGAGGTTAGTTTTTCAAAAAATGCAGCAATTTGGGCCATGGGAGGCTCTTTTCAAAAACGAAGGGCCATGGAAGAGATTAACAAGTCCAGGGGCAGCGTAGGCGGACGGCGGACCCATGTCAGCAGCTATCAGACCCTGATTTTCATGGGTTTCTCCGGGTGGTGCTCCGTCCGCCTGAAGCCTGGTTTCCCATGCGAACATCTGGGCACCGTTTTTTTCGTTTTTGAAAAGAGACTCCCATGGCCCCTCCGTAATGGAGTGGTTTTCAAAGGACTGAAGTGTCACGAAATGTCGAATATCGAACAGAAGAACAACGAAGGGCACAGACCACTGCGGGGAATTCAATGAGATACCCGGCCGTTTGGGAGATCTCAGCCCCCATCCTCCCGAACAACGACCTCAAGGTCCGCCAGGAGCTGTTGCAGGTCAAGATCATATTTGTCGGCTGTATGCCTCAGGGTTTCGAAAAGTGCCTCGCAGCAAAGGCAGACACCCGCCCTTTCATCGTATTGTCTAAAAACGGCCTCAGTCCGTCTGAAACGGGAAACCACGTCCAACAGGGTCTTTTGCCCGTGGAGGGTTTGGCCGCTATGAGGCGCATTGACGGTCACTTGTCTCCGTCCTCCCTCCCAGAAGCTCTTTCAGTGCCCTTGGAATCTGATGAATGATATCCATTACCTGGGTGGCGGGTGTGGGGTGTGCATAATAACCTGAAAGGCGATTGACCCGGGCCGCGAGGGCGGCGGCATCAATGATTTCCAGATCTGCGGCGACAAGGGCGCTCACAATACCCGTGAGGGTATCCCCGGTGCCGCCGATGGCCTCCATGGCCTCTTCCGGACAGTCGCCAATGGTGACCTGTATACCTTGGAGATCGGCCACATAGTCCCTTTGTCCCTTGACAAGCAGGTGTCGTGCCGCATTGTCGTTCTGGAAGGCCCTGGCAATCAGGTCCGGCACCTTATACTCTTCGTGCAGGATGAAGCCGCGGGTGTAAAAGGGGTGGGGTGCATCTTCATCCGCCAAAAAGGCCAATTCCCCGACGTCAGGGGTAAAAAGATCAAAGGACGGGGCCTGGCCGCTCATCTTCGCGGCGTACATAAAACCCGCGTCGGCGATCAGGGTCGGCCGCACCTTCATCTCTTCAAGAGCAAAAAGTACCCGGTTGTGCCAGTCCACGTCCGGCTGGAGATAGTGAAAGGTCATGACCCGGTATTTACGGTTTCCAAGGTGTCTGGTGAGATATTCATAGAGCCTTTGACTGCCGTCTCCACGGCCTATATCTCCAACCAGCAGTACAACGGGTGGCGGCAGATCCAAAACAGCACAGGCCTTGGCCGCGGCGGCTACCAGGGCCGGTGTGCCTCGGTTAATCACGACTTTTTTTCCCCGAAAGAAGAGGTGGTCATCATCCAGAGTGACGCTTGCTTCTTCAAGACCAAAGTCCGGGTCCGGCACTGTACCCACTATGGCGAGCATTGTCGTTTTACCTCTTCGTAGGCCAAGTGCAGGGCGTACCCGCAAAGGGTATGGCCGATTTCCCGAGGATTCGGGGCCTCAGAAAGGGGTCGTCCCACCATCTCGCCCGCCAGGAAGGGAACGTCCGGGCACCCACCTCCTGAGACATTGACAATGGTCAGGTCCCTTTTATCAATGGTTATTTTCATATTGGCGGCGCGGACCATCAGGTGGTCCCCGAAGTCCTTGGTGTGGAAGAGATCCACAGGCTGAAGCAGTGGGCTGTTGACCGGCACGACCTTCAGGGGAGGTGCTCCAGCGGCATCAAGCGTTCTCAGGATGTTCAACCCCTCAATAAGAGGGAACTCGATGACCAGATCACACCCTGTACGGATCTCCGGAGGTGGTCCCATCACACGGATCTCCCAGCCCTCGGCCTTGAGGGTGTTCTCCGCCCGGATGACCTCGCTGGTGTTCTCGAAAACAAGAATGCCCCTGTCACATTTGGCCGCATCCCTGTTTCCCTTCGTGTCTTTTTTATTAAACCAGTTGCGGAAGTTCACAATCAATCCCTTTCAATGGTGACGCGAAATCCTTCTCCTTCTTCGCCAACTTCCTTGACCTGCCACCCCTGGCTCATGGCTGCGCGACTCACGTTTTCCTTGGATGTTTCCGTATCCACCAGTATGGTGATTTCACCCTGCTGTACCTTTTTTATTTCGTCCATTGTCATCAGGACGGGCTGGGGGCAGGAGAGCCCCCTGGCATCGACGGTCGCGCTCATTGTCATCCTCCTCCTATTTCCTCCTCATGGTGAATCCGATAAACAGACAGACCAAAAGTCCAATAATAACTGCGGCGATACCGTAAGGTCCCACCCCGTTGGGCGAACTGGCCAGGCCGAAATTATGCGAAAATCCGGCGCCCACAACCATGCCCAGCACAAAGACTGCGGCGTCCCCATCCCCTTCCCCGGCGAGGAAGAGCTGACGCCCGGGGCATCCCCCGGCCAGAGCAAAGGCGAGACCCGCGAGGACCATGCCCCCGAAATTCCAGACATGGAGCGTATGGGCAACGGGTTGCTTGGCGAAGCCTGCGTGAAACTGACCCAGGATCAGGTTGATGAAAAAGGCGAAGACCACAAGGGCCAGAAGCCCGGAAAGGAGGTGGGTCTGGCGGAACAGAATGAGGTCGCGAAAGGCCCCCATGGTGCAAAAACGGCTTCTCTGGGCAAGAAAGCCAATGAAAAGGCCCACCAGCAGAGAGACGGCAAGGGGAGCATGCATGGCTCCGGGACCATTGAGGCTATAAAAGAGGACGCCGCTTTTGGCCTCTCCCTGAACCTGGGGGAAGACCAGCATCAGCACAAGAAAACCGAGCATGGTCAGGGGCATCAACCAACCCACCGAGGTATAGGTCTTCTCGGATCGGCCCAGATTGTAGCCGCCCTTCAGAAAGAGGGTTCCAATCCAGATGCCGCAGGCAAGGCCGAGAATCCCCAGTACGGCGTTCCAGTCTCCGCCGGCGAGCCTGAGAAGGGCCCGCCAGGGGCATCCGAGGAAGACCAGGGCGCCGATCATGGCAAAGGCCCCGAGGACAAACCGGACGATGGGTGCCGAACCGGACCTCGGTCTGAATTCCCTGAACAGGTAGGCCGCAACCAGGGCCCCCAGGACAAAACCGATGATCTCCGGTCGCATATACTGGACCACAGCCGCCCGGTGAAGGCCGACAGCCCCTGCAATGTCGCGCTCAAAACAGGCCACACAGATCCCCATGTTGCCTGGGTTCCCGAATTTCTGCAACAGGGGTGCAAGAATGCCGATAAGTGCGCCCACTCCGATGATTCCCCACCTGGTGGCGAAGAAATTTTTCATTTTTCCCATACCAATTCTCCTGCTCAAAAGTCGCAAACCTTGCTGAAATCAGAATTGTTTATTAAATTGGATATCATACATGGGTCTACACCCTTTCAGGAAATTATAAGGGAGTTTCCAATATGTCAAACAGGAAATTCCTATTAAAATTCGCTAATCGATCGTTTTAACTGATGGGAGAATGGATTGGTCTTCAAGTGCTATGGACCATTTATAAAGAGGCGGAATAGAGACGATGAACGAAATACATATCCCCATTGACGGCGTTTTGGATCTTCACATGTTCTCTCCAAAAGAGGCTGCCTCCGTCGTAGAGGAGTATCTCAACGTATGTCATGAAAAGGGTATTCTGGATGTTCGAATCATTCATGGGAAGGGGAGGGGCATTTTGCGAAACATGGTTCACTCCCTTTTGGAAAGACACCCGTTGGTCCAGGGATTTCGTCTTGCCCCGGATTCTTCGGGCTGGGGTGCCACCCTAGTCCGGATGAAAACCTGAGATCGTTTCCACCCGGAAATGCTGTGTGGTCCCGGCATGGACCTGTCAGCATTCACCCTAATATCCTGTATGTTGCTACAGGCCTTCTAAGGCCTGATCGATAATGGGGGTGTCGGCCGCCGTAATGGCCGTCAAAAAACGGATAGGCCCTGTTTTTCCTTGGGGTCTATCAGACCCCGGCCCCTGAAAACAAGCGAGGTGGAATTCTCACCAGCCACAGAGGTTCCGCAAGAAAGGCACAGGACCTATCCGCTGAACTGTCATTGTACCAAAACCAGCTGAGAAGTAAAGAAATTCGCGAAGGGGACAAAAATAACGCTTTCTTAAAGCCTTCTGAATAGGGAGATCCAATCATGGGTGTGTCAAAAAGGCCAATAAGCCTTTCCAGTTCGTAAATAAAAAAACAAGACAGTCCATTTTACGGGGTGTAAAAAAAACTGACTATTCTTTGGCGAGAATTCTGAATGGATGCAGTCAGAGACTTCTATCATTTGTGAGTGGAATCTGAATGTTAGACATGTGGTGGAGGGCATCGTTCTCTTTTGGCATATGTATTGCTGCAACTCAATATCCGGATTTGACCATCTGCACCGTCCCGGTCCAGCCTTGCTGATCAGGTGGTGGATGTAAAAATTGCCCCATATAATAATAAAATATGGTAATAAAAACGAAGAAAATGTTCCCCGGGGGGCTTGTAATCCACATTTAAATAAGATATTATATCAAGTAGGTCAAAATCCTCAGGGAATACTTCCTGTTTTTTGAAGAAGACAGTCAACAGAATCCGGTGGATGTAGTCCGCCATCTGATTGTCTTTTTGGCGTAAGCTAACGGGCCCCTTCGTTTTATCTTGATTTCTCCTTCAAGGTTTCGTGTCCCGACATTGTGGTGCACGTCTTTTGGGTGAGAGAAGAGCTTAGCTCCTTTGAGCGATCCAATCTCTTCGCAAGACGACCGTGTTGATGGCGTCATCAACAGCGTCGGAGGTGGGGCTCCGGACTGCAAAAAAAATGAATATTCACGTCTGGATATTTGCATGTAAGGTGATGAGGAGGAAAAAATGAGCAAGAGACAAGCTCAGTTCAGGTTTGAAGACAACTTTTATACGGATGTTAGTAACTTGGCCGGTACCGAGGGTGTCACGGTATCTGAAGTCGTTAGAAACGCCCTGAAATTTTATATGGCGATCTATGAACGAACAAAGGGCAAAAGCACAAAACTTTATCTGGAAGTCAATGATCCGGAAAAGGAAAAGTGCGAATTGGTCATGCCCTGGATGATTTAGTTGTCCGTAGGAGAGAGCGCCGGAGGCCATTGTGTTTTAGGGATTTGAACCCGTTTGCACGTCCGGTGACTTAAAACAAGCGAACTGAAAAATCAGGAGAAGCCTCGGTTACGAGGCTTCTCTTTTTTTCAAAAAAAAGACTTTTCCGCACAGAGCAGCACATGGCAAATTGTCAGACTGCGCGGGGAACTTCAAAGGAAAAGGACCGACGCCCATTACATGAAAATGAACCCAGTGACTACAGGACACGTATTTTAAAAATGATAACAGTATGATACTTGAAATATTCTTTGGCTTATTCTAAACTTCCAACGGGACTATTTGCCTGGCGGTCCTATCAAGGGCCACACCTGTTTGGATGGGGTTTGTGTCTTTTCCTTTCCGAAACAAAATAGATTCCGCGTAACACTTTAGCCCTTTGAAAAATTCGAAAGGAAATCATGATTTCCACACAGTTATTGGAAAGGGCTAAATTCATACGATTCCGCCGAAAAGTCAGGTCAAATTCCGGCCCAGAAATCCACAGCGGAACTGAACAAGGAGTGATGATGAACGGGCGAGGAAGCGGTATACTGCTCCATCTGACATCCCTTGCCTCACCTTTTGGTATTGGGGATTTGGGGCCCTGGGCCTATAGGTTTGCGGATTTCCTGTTTGAGAGTAGGCAGCGTTTTTGGCAGATCCTCCCCCTTAACCCAACCGAGCCGGGCCATGGGAATTCACCCTATCACAGCATATCGGCCTTTGCAGGCAACCCCCTCCTGATAAGCCCTGAATTCCTGACAGATGAAGGCCTGGTGCCACGGGAAAGGTTGAAGAATTTGCCTGAGTTCCCCCGGGATCGGGTGGACTATGAAATGGCAATCTCCTGGAAACTGAACCTCTTTCGCGAGGCCTACGGGACCTTCAGAACAATGGGGGAAAACCGGGCCTATAAAGACTTTTGCGAGGAGCATGCAGCGTGGTTGGATGATTTTGCCCTTTTCGGAGCACTGAAGGCCCATTTCAAAGGGAAAATATGGACGGACTGGCCTGATGCGCTGAAGGACCGACGGCCGGAGGCACTGCAAGCGGCGCGGGACATGCTCAGGGAGACCTCAGATAGCGTATGTTTTTTGCAATACATTTTTTTTAAACAGTGGCAAGAACTTAAGAAATACTGCAATGACGGGGGCGTTCACCTTATCGGGGATATTCCCATTTATGTGGTTCACGACAGTGTGGATGTTTGGGCCCACCCTGATCAATTTAATCTGGATTGTGAAAAAAGGCCCCTGACTGTGGCGGGGGTACCCCCCGACTATTTCAGCGACACGGGGCAGCTCTGGGGAAATCCTGTCTACAAATGGGCTGTATTGAGGGAAAAGGGCTATGATTGGTGGTTTCAAAGGATAGCACATAATTTGTCCCTCTTTGATCAGGTGAGGATAGACCATTTCAGGGGGTTTGTAGGATACTGGGAGGTCCCCGCGACCGAAAAGGATGCCATAAGAGGCCGATGGGTGGAGGCGCCTGCCATGGATTTTTTTACCCAAGTGACGACGCGTTTCCCCTCTGTTTCTATTATTGCAGAGGATCTCGGCATTATTACAGAAGATGTGAAGGAGGTTATGGGACATTTTGGGTTTCCGGGGATGAAGGTCCTGCTTTTTGCCTTTGGGGAGGACATGCCCACCAATCCCTATGTGCCGCATAATCATATTCCAAATTGTGTGGTCTACACGGGAACCCACGACAACAACACCGCGAGGGCCTGGTTCGAGAAGGAGTTGACTCCTGATGACAAAGGCCGACTCATACGTTATCTTGGACGAGAGATAGAGAGTCGAGATATCCACAGGGATCTGATTCGTCTTGCCATGATGTCTGTAGCCGATAAGGTCATACTGCCGATGCAGGATCTGCTGGGTCTTGGAGAAGAGGGGCGGATGAACAGGCCCGCCAAGAGCAAGGGCAACTGGCAATGGCGCCTTTTGCCTGAACAGCTCTCCGAGGATCTGCTCAAGGAACTCAGGGATCTGACGGAAATCTACGGCAGGTCGGTTGCGTGATTTTCGGGATCCTTTTCTCTAAGGGGAGGAGTGGTGCACCTATTCGCTATCCTATCCGATTTGCGTTTTCAGGATGTGCTGGATATCCTGTTTCTGGTTATTGTGGTCTATCACCTGTATCTCTGGTTTCGTGGGACAAAGGCCTTCAAGGCCCTGGTCGGCCTGCTCGCCCTGGGCGTTGTCTTTACCGTGGCCAGAACCTGGGGATTGTTCCTGACCACCTGGATGTTTCAAATCCTGTGGCAGGTCTTGGTGATTCTGCTCATTATCCTCTTTCAGACCGAGATTCGCCAGGTGCTGGAACGCGTCAATCCTCTGAGGTCCCTCGGCCTTCAGCGACGCCACACTGACGGGGAATGGATCGACGGTGTATCGGGAAGCCTCTTCTCACTCGGTGCCCGGAAGATCGGAGCCCTTCTCATCATTGAACGCCTGGATCGGGTCGAGGAATGGATTACGGGAGGCCAGGACCTTGAAGGTGATCCCACTCCGGAGCTTTTGCTCAGTATCTTCCAGAAGGAATCCCCTCTTCATGACGGAGCCGTTCTTATCAAGAACGCCCGGCTCCACAAGGTGGCCTGTTTCTTACCTCTGAGTTCGAGAGAGGGGCTTCCAAAGGAATGGGGAACCAGGCACAGGGCTGCCGTAGGGTTGACTGAACGCTGTGATGCCGTGGTCATCATCGTCTCCGAAGAGCGCGGTGAGATTTCTGTGGCCCAGGCGGCCCAGGTCAGCCGAGTGAAAAGCCGGGAAGAGCTGAGGCAGGCGATCGAACAGGCCCTGATGCCCCTCAAGCCGCCGAAAAGGACCTGGTGGGAAAGGTTCCTTAGGCCCCTCACCCATCAATGGCAGGCAAAGCTGGGAACCTCGATTTTGGTCTGCATTTTGTGGCTCTTGTTGGCTGGCCAGCAGGACTTCGAGGTCATTGTAAACACTCCTGTGGAATTGAAGGGCCTGCCTGCCCAGACGGAAATCGCCGAGCCCCTCAGCCCAAGAGTGCGCATCAGGATTCGGGGCCTGCGAAAGGATGCAAGCACTCTCAGCGAAAAAAACGTTATGGTGGAATTAAATCTTTCCGGCGCCGCCGAAGGAAAAAGGATTTTCACAATCAGCAGAGACCAGATTCAGCTTCCGAACGGCAGCCTCTATGTGGTCAGTGTTGACCCTTCCCAGATGACGTTTACTTTCAAAAAGCCGGCAGTCCAATAGATGCCCCGATTCAGGGCCAGAATACTTCCGTTCCCTGCTCTCGGTTCGCGGGGAAAACCTCAGTGTGAGGATAGGCGTGTAAAATGCCGAAAAAACCACGTATAATAAAGTGATCGCGAGGATCGAATCACTTTGATCCGTTTGGAAGAATTCGGGCCTTACAGAACCCTGTCCAATGGATATGAAACTTTTACCTGAATCTAGAGAGGACGAGGATGATCGCACCTATCAAGACGCTGGACGTGAAACCCAGGATCCCAAAGGCCCTTGAGGCCCTCAAGACCCTGTCTGAAAATCTCTGGTTTGTCTGGAACTATGAGGCCGAAGATCTATTTCGGAGGATCAGCCAGGATCTGTGGGAAGAGGTTGGGAAAAATCCAGTGGCGTTTCTGGGGCGCCTCAAGCAGGCGAATCTGGAGAACCTGCTTTTCGATGAAGGGTTTATGGCCCATCTCAACAGGATTAAACAGTCCCTCGACCGTTATCTGGCGGAAGACCCGGATCCCGGCATCTTTGGGAAATGTGAGAAGCCTTTTATTGTTGCCTATTTCACGGCGGAGTGCGGGATCGCGGACTGTTTACCCATCTATTCCGGGGGGCTGGGAATTCTTTCAGGTGATCATTTGAAATCGTCCAGCGACCTCAACCTGCCCATTGTCGGTGTCTCGCTTGCCTACCAACAGGGCTATTTCAGGCAGTATCTTTCCCGGGACGGCTGGCAACTGGAGACATTCCCGATCAATGACTTTCATAACATGCCGATGCAGCCGGTCCTGGACGGTCAGGGGCGTCCTGTAGAGGTCTCAGTCCATCTGAAGGGGGAAAGGGTCCTTATACGGGCCTGGCAAGTGCATATCGGACGGACCCTCTTGATACTTCTGGATACGAACATCAAGGAAAACTCCGAAGAGGCCAGGCGCATTACCGCGCAACTCTATGGCGGCGACAAGGTGATGAGGCTCCTGCAGGAGATTGTACTGGGCATCGGCGGCGTACGGATGCTCGGCGCCATGGGGCTTGAACCGGCCGTGTATCATATGAACGAGGGCCACTCCGCCTTCGCAACCTTTGAGAGGATTCGCTCCCTTAGAGAGAAACATGCACTGACATTCAATGAGGCCCTGGAATACGTTCGACTCACAAGCGTTTTCACCACCCACACCCCCGTCCCCGCGGGAATCGATACCTTTCACCCCGAACTCATGCGCACCTATTTTGATCCTTTTGCACGGGCCATGGGTATCAGTTTCGATGTACTTCTAGGCTATGGAAGACAGGATCCCAGAGACAGGGAAGAGGAATTCTGTATGACGGTTCTGGCCCTGCGTCTTTCCACATGGAACAATGGGGTCAGTCGCCTCCACGCCCGGGTGAGTCGGAGGATGTGGCAGAAGATCTGGCCCAAGACTCCCGAGATTGATCTTCCCATCGTACATGTGACCAATGGGGTCCATATCCCTTCGTGGATTTCAAAGGACATGGCCGAGAACTACGACCGTTACCTCGGACCCCGCTGGATTGAGGATCCGGACAACGTAAAGGTATGGGAGAGGGTCGACAAGATCCCCAACACCGAACTCTGGCGTGCCCATGAGAGGGGGAGGGAACGGTTGGTTACCTTTGCCCGACAACGTCTCAGGAAACAGCTTGCCAAGAGAGGAGTGGCCAACAGGGATCTTGCCGTAGCAGATGAGGTGCTCAGCTCCGAGGCCCTTACGATCGGATTCGCTCGAAGGTTCGCACCCTACAAACGGGCCCATCTGGTGATTCGAGACATACAGAGGCTCAAGGCCATTTTGACAAACGGAAGATATCCGGTTCAAATCATCTTTGCAGGGAAGGCCCATCCCCAGGACAACGAGGGAAAGGAACTGATTAAACGGTTGATTGGGATCTGCGATCAAGAGAACCTCAGGCGCCATATGGTATTCCTGGAGGGCTATGATATCAATCTCGCGCGTCATATGGTCCAGGGCGTGGATGTGTGGCTCAATACCCCCCGGCGCCCATTGGAGGCCTGCGGTACCAGCGGGATGAAGGCGGTGGCCAATGGGGCGCTCCATTTCAGCGTTCTTGACGGCTGGTGGGACGAGGGATATGACAAAGAACTGGGTTGGGCCATCGGTAAGGGGGAGGAATATGAGGACACCGAATTCCAGGACGATCTCGAAAGCAGGGCACTCTATGACCTTTTAGAAAAGGACATCATACCCCTCTATTATGACCGGGGCCCCGACGGGCTTCCCAGGCAATGGTTGGCCATGATGAAGGCCTCTCTCCACAAACTCTGCCCCATGTTCAACACGCATAAGATGGTGGCCGATTACTGGGATCGTTTTTACCTGCCTGCCGCGGAGCAGGGTATGCGGTTGATGGAGACGGATCATGAGGCACTCAAAGGGTTGGCCCATTGGAGGGAGCGCATCATGTATGACTGGGGCAAGATCGCCATCAAGGATATCCGGTTGGATGGGGCTTCCGACATTGAGGTCGGGGATTCCTATCATATCGAGGCCGATATCGATCTAGGCGGACTGATGCCGGATGACGTGATTGTAGAAGTCTATTGCGGCCAGTTGGATCCCTCCAATCAGCATGTCAGCCGCTTTACACGGGTAATGAAGCCTGAAAGAGACACGACGGATCGTCTCTTTAGATATCTCTGTGATGTGCAATTCGAGGAGGTCGGGCGCTTCGGCGTCAATGTCCGTATTACACCGAATCATCTCAATCCTGAAAGCCGTCATGCCATGGGCCTTGTGATCTGGGACCAACGCTGAACCTGAGAAAACATCTCTCTTTCCCGGGAAAAACCAACCCCCGGGGCACAGAGTAAGGATAATTGTTCGGAGGAAATGCAGACAAATGGAAAAAGTCACCATAGAGGGCGTGGAAATCCAACTGAGTCAACCCGATGATGTCCCTATGAAGTGGGTGGGACATCAAGAACTTGTGACCCAGGTCCTGGCGGCCTGGATGGTCCTTGGCAAGGACGACATCCCCTTGAATCCAAGGCTTGTCGGGAAACCGGGTGTCGGTAAAACGACCCTTGCCTACCATGCCGGCCGTTTGAAGGGGAAACCCGTTTACCTCTTCCAGGCGACCATGGATACAAGGCCTGAAGACCTCATTCTGACCCCGGTCATTTCCGAATCGGGCAAAGTGAAATACATGGCCAGTGCCATTGTTTCCGCCATGGTCAAGGGGGGCGTGGCTGTTATTGATGAGGGAAACCGAATGAGTGAGAAGAGCTGGGCGTCCCTCGCCCCCCTCATGGACCGGAGGCGCTACGTCGAATCCATTGTGGCCGGCATCAAAATAAAGGCCCATCCCGAATTTCGTCTTTGCACGACCATGAACGATGATGCCAGCACCTTCGAATTGCCGGAATATATTCATTCCAGACTTCAGCCGCGGATATTTATCGATTTTCCGGAAAGAGAGGAGGAACGCTTGATCCTTAAGAGCAACCTTCCCTTTGCTGACGATGATGTCCTGGAGTATGTGGTTGATTTTCTGCAAGCCGCTCACGAGGCCGATGAACGCTATTCGGCGAGGGATGGGATCAATATCGCCTCCTATGCCTTGAAGAGGCTCATGGAAAAGGATGGGACCTTGAGGCCGAAACAACGAAGTGCGCGCATTGAGGGCTACATGAAAGAGGCTGCATCCATGATACTCGATGCCACGGCGGCCCGGTATTTCCACAAAATGATGGACGGGAAATGAAGAAGGAAGATAGAAGACCGGAATCCCCGGGGAATAAAGAGGAAGGCCCCATTCAATGGAAAAATGTCCGGTTTGTTCCCGTTGTCCACAGCAGGATGGAATTTGCCCTCGAAGTCAGACGGCAGTTTGAGATCTTTAGACCCGACCATGTGGCCGTGGAATTCCCACCTACCCTTAGAGAACAGATTGTCCGGGGAACAGGACGGCTCCCACTGCTCTCGGTGGTCCATTACCAGGAGACTGACGGCCCATTCATATACTTTGTGATAGAGCCGACCGAGGGCCTGATCGAGGCCGTCAGGCTTGCCCTCGAAAAGGAGATCCCGCTTCATTTTATCGATCGCGATACGGAAGGTTATCCCCTCAAACGGACAGCCATGCCCGATTCCTACGCGCTGAACCGGATCGGCCATGCCAATTACTGCCGGGCCTATCTCAGGGTTCATCGGGATCAATCCCGGTCCCTTCAAGACGCGTTGCGTGAAAAGACCATGGCCTATCATCTCCAGAGACTGAACAGATTGTCGGAAAGGACCCTCTTTGTAGGCGGGCTGGACCACCTTTCCGGCATCTTGGGGCACCTGAATCAGCCCCTGACGGAGGTCATCGGAAAGCGGCATAGGGAAGGTGTCGGTCTTGCCCACCTCCACAGGGACTCCAATGCGCAGGTCATGATCGAGATGCCCTTCCTTGCCGCGGAGTATGAGCGCTTCAGATCAGGAGTGAGTAAGGGGCCTGTGGAGAGATTGCAGGTCAACCATAGACTCATCAGGCTGGCGGAGAAAAATTACCTGAAGAATAATAGGACGGAAATCAGCCGAAGCCAGAACAGAGTCCTGTTCCAGTTTGCCCGGAACTATGCCCTGTTGGAGGGTGCCCTGGTCCCCGATTTCTACCAACTCCTTGTTTCGGCCCGGGGATGCGCGGATGATGACTTCGCTTATGAGGTCTGGGAAAGGGGCAGCGACTATCCCTGGCAGGTGGAGGATCCCGGTCTCCCCGTACTCCGCTTGAGCGGCAAAGACCTTTTGTTGGGTGAAAAGCGGATCCGTTTTCACAGGCAGTTCAAGGCCCTTAGGAGGCGGTTGGTTCCCGTTCCGGTCCGGAAAAAGGCCAGGGAGAAGATCCCAGGCGAGTGGGAGAGGAATTTTCATGGTTCCTTTATCTGTTCCTACCCCCCGGAAGACGTTCTGGTGGAAGGATACGGCCGCTATCTTCATAAAAAGGCCATGGAGATCAAATCAGAAGAGAACTTTCGGATTGTTCCATTCACCACCGCCATACTGGACGGTATCGATATTCGTGAGACCATCCGCAAATGGCCCAAAGGCCCTATCTATGTCAAAGAAGGCCGACCCCTGAGGGGGAAAGTGGGGTCGGTCGTGGTCATCTTTGATTCGGACCTTCCGAACGAGGCGGACAAGGAGGCCTTTCCATGGCGGGTGACCTGGCTGGGGGAACACGACCAGGAATCAGATATGGCCTTTTACAGCACAGCCGCAGGGGAGGTGATGGACGGTCCGGGCATATCCAGATGCCAGTATGGCGGTTTTATGCTGACCTACCCTCCCATGAGAGTCTTTGATATCTGGAAAGATCCCTTCTTTGACCCGGCACGAAACAAACCGGAACGTCTACTCATGGCAGCCCTTGACTATTCCCAGGAAATACACGTCGTATACGTCGCGGCAGATCCTCCCTCAGGATGGTGTCAGGGTATGGCCAATCGGCTCGGGAAAAAGATTATCTACTTGCCCATTGGAATTTTTTCTCCCGTCACACTGAAGAAGATACGGCAATTCCATGTACTGGAGGGACACCATGTCAGGAGATATGCAAGACATTATATCTAGCGTTTGGGACGCCACATCAGTATAGAACAAGAGAAAAAGCAGTTCCCTTATTCGGCTCCGATTCAAAGGTCAGTTCGCCCCCGTGTTCTTTCACAATCTTTTGTGTCACGGGGAGGCCGAGGCCCGTCCCCTTGTATCCCTTGGTGCTAAAAAACCCTTTAAAGATTTTGTCCTGGGTCTCTTTGTCCATGCCGATCCCATTGTCAATGACCTGAATCCTCACGGCACAGCCCTCGCTTTTGTCCGTCTTGACCGTCACCACACCGTTTTCCACCGTGGTCCCCTCGGCGGAGCAGGCATCCACCGCGTTCCCCACCAGGTTGAGCAGGCAGTGATGGATGGCTATGCGATCCATGGAGACCTCGGGGAGGTCGGGAGTCAGCTCATGGACGATTTTGACGCCGGAAAGTTGCGCTCGCTCCTTCATAAGATCCACCACATCCATGACCAGTTCATTGGGGTCGACCTGTTTATATTCAGGCTTTCGGTCCTTCGCATAGACGAGCATATCAAGGACTATGTGGCCCATCTGATCCATGCTATTTTCCAGCATCTTCCAGGCATCTTTGACCAGGGCCATGTTGTTCTTCCTGATACCTGAATTGATAACATAACCGCCCCCCTTCAGGCCCGTCAGGATGTTCTTGATGTAATGCGCCACACCCGCCACGGTCTCGCCGATGGCCGCCATGCGTTCTGATTGCTCCTTCTCCCTTTGCAGCCTGTGGATCTCCCTCAGATCCTGAATGAAGGCCACGCTTCCGACATCGCGACCCTTTTCGTATAGAAGGGTCCCGGCAAATCTGATGGGAATGGGTTCCCCGAATTTGCTGTCTACCGTCAGTTCCATATTCACGATCTTCCCTTTAGGGCCATACCGGTCGCTGAAGAAGGTCCCTGTTATCAACCGGGCGTTATCCCTTGAAAAGACCTCTACGTAACTCCTCTTCCCGATAACTTCTTCGGATGGATATCCCAAGATATCTGAAGCGGCCTGGTTAAAGATGACGAACTTCGCATCCGAGTCTGTGGCGATGATACCGTCAATGGAATTTTGGATCATATTCTGTTCAAAGGCCTCGCGTTTCTTGATTTCCTGGATCATCATCACGCGGTCCGTAATGTCCATGTAGCTGACAATGGCCCCTTTGATATCGCCCTGCTCGTCCTTGATCGGGGCCGCACTCAGGTGGATATGTGTTCCATTTTTTCCGATCTGAGGGAAGAAATGTTCCGATTCATAGGCATCCTCAACGATCGCTGATTTCTTGAGGTGGATGCGCTCATCCAGCTTTTTCATCCTCTCGTAGTCCCCATCGATGATCAGATCGGCCAACAGGGGTATCTTACGTTTGTACCATGGCTTCCAATGCCAATCCGTCCCGACCATATCCTCACTGCTGTATCCCGTCAGATTCGCACAGGCCTTGTTCCAGTAAGCGACCTTGTGGTCCTTGTCGATAACAAACATGGGGGTCGGGGAGCCGTGGATGATCCCTTCAGCGATTTCCTTCTGGAGTATGGCCTCTTTCCTGGCCTCCTCCAGTTCACGGGTCCGTGTCTCAACTTCTCTTTCGAGCTTTTCGGAATATACCCGCTGGGACTCTTCCTGTCTTTTCCTGAACTGGATCTCCCGATCAATCACCAGGTAAACCAGGTCCCAGAAAAGTCCCGCGATAGAATGATCCATGAACTTAATATGCTTGGGTTTTTCTCTGTGAATGGCTTCCGTGATTTCGGGGTCACCGGTCAGTTCGAGTATGAGGGTGAGGTTTTCGAGGGCAAAGAGGTCATGATAATCGTTGGTGGTAAAGATGTTTAGGTCACTTGCACGCTTCAGTCCAGGGGCTTCAGGGTTGATATCCGCGACACCCACAAGGTTCAGGGGTAAGCCGCTCAGATCTTCAGTGGCCATCTTTTCCATAAAGGCGGCGCATCCGGTGCCGCCTCCGACAATGGCCATGTTTAGAGTTTCCATGACTATTTGAGAACCTCCTTAATGAGGGCGATGAGTCTGTCCGGATCAACGGGTTTTTCAACAAAGCCATCAGGTTTGAAGGGGCCGGTCTCTGATGCCTCGTCCGCCCCCCTCTTCATGATGGACTCTAAATCGATGCCGGTCTCGGTGGCAATCCCCGTCACCATGATCACAGGTATTGCCTTGAGTTCCTCATGTGTCTTTATGTCCGTGAGCAGTGAAATGCCGCTCTTGTGGGGCATCATCAGATCAAGGAGCACCAGATCCGGGTGTTCTCTGTTGACTGCCTGCCATCCTTCCGCCCCGTTTGAGGCGGTCAGTGTCTGGTATCCATGATCCTGAAGAAGCGTGGACAAAAATAAAACCACGTGAGGGTCATCTTCAACAACAAGAATGCGTTTGGTCATCTTGATGACTCCATAATCAAAATTTGTATCAATCTATTGTCTCCAAAGCATGACGTTGGGTCTTTTCTTATAAATACCTGTTTCTCCGAATAAAAGCAAGAATGCCGAGAAAACCATTTTAGAATTTATAGCCAGGTCATCCCTGAGAGTCAACTCAAACCGGTCTCTGTTTGGGGGGCAAAGGTGCAGATTGCCGCAATTCATTGGAAAGTTAGAGAGATGCCGTGGTACGAAGTAGCCTTTGGGTTGGTCCCATTTGACAAGGACATATGAACATCGCCGGCACAGGCTTGTACTTTTGACAAAAGAAAAGGGCCGCAGGGAAAGGCCGGATGAGGGGGGAGCAATGAAAATGACCATCCTTTATGACAATGAAAAATGCCGGGAGGATCTGGACGCGGACTGGGGATTCGCCTGCCTGGTGGAGGTCCAAGGGTTGAAGATTCTTTTTGACACGGGGGCCGACGGACCTGTTTTATTGGAAAATATGAATAAACTCGACATCGATCCAGGGACGGTGGACGAGGTCTTTATATCTCACGTTCACTTCGATCACACGGGTGGGCTTTTTGATTTTTTAAATGTCTGCAGCGCCAATGTGTATATCCCGTCCTGCATTTCGGTCCCGGAATTTCACGGTGAGTTTGCGACCATTCGAGATCCGGTGGAAATCCATCCTGATATCTTTTCAACCGGAGAACTTGATGGTTTCGAACAGTCCCTCGTTGTCAGGATAAAAGACGGCCTGGCGGTCATTGTGGGTTGCTCCCATCCCGGTGTCGAACCCATCTTGAAACGGGCATCCCGGTGGGGTCAGGTGAAGGCCCTCCTGGGTGGATTTCACGGGTTTGACGAATTCCATCTGCTCAAGGATTTGGCGGTTATTTGCCCGGCTCACTGCACGCTATATAAAAAGGAGATAAAGGGGGCATTCCCGGCCAAAACCATTGAAGGTGGGGTGGGGCGGGTCATAGAAATCGAGGACTGGGATACCACACCCGGAACTGGGGTGAAATAGGGAAACATCCTGCCGTTGACTAAGGCGGCTTCGATCTTAATTTATAACATTATAACGCATAAGCGTTTCCGGAGATTACGGGACATCGGGATGAGAGAATCTTTCGAAAATCAGACCCAGATCATTTTGGACAGTATCGCCGACGGCGTATTCACAGTGAATGCAGATTTCAGAATTACGTCTTTTAACAGGGCCGCACAAAAGATCACCGGCATCAGGAGGGAGGACGCCCTTGGGCGCCACTGCTGGGAGGTTTTCAGGACCAGCATCTGCGAAAACAGATGTTCCATGAAAAGGACGATGGAGACGGGTGAACCCGTTGTGAACCAGTCCATATTTATCGTCAATCTGGAGGGTGAACGTGTTCCCATCAGCATCTCCACCGCCCTCTTGAGGGATGAAGAGGGAAAGGTGATCGGCGGGGTGGAGTCATTCCGTGACCTCAGCGTGGTCGAAGAACTTCGCAAGGAATTGGCCGGTCGGCATTCCTTTCTGGATATCATCAGCAAGAACAAAGAGATGCAACGGCTTTTCAGGATGCTTGAACAGGTATCTGAAAGCGAATCCACCATCCTTCTGGAGGGAGAGAGCGGTACGGGAAAGGGGCTGTTTGCCAGGGCGATTCATTCCCTCAGCACGAGAAAGAAAGGCCCTTTCCTTGTCGTTAATTGTGGTTCCCTGCCCGATACCCTACTCGAATCTGAGCTCTTTGGTTATGAGAAAGGCGCACACAGTACGGCCTTCAAAGACAAGCCCGGTCGTTTGGCCCTTGCAGAAAACGGTACCCTGTTCCTTGATGAAATTGGGGATATTTCACCTGCCCTCCAGATAGGTCTGCTGCGCGTCCTTCAGGACCGGGTCTACGAGCCTCTCGGCAGCACGACCTCATTCAAGGCGAATGTCCGCATTGTGGCGGCTACAAACAAGAACCTTTCTGAGCTGGTCGAGAAGGGGACTTTCCGGCAGGATCTTTATTATAGAGTCAATGTGGTCAGGCTAGTGCTCCCTCCGCTTAGGGATCGGCGGGAAGACATTCCCCTTCTTGTGGACTATTTTATACATAAATATAACAGGTTGAGCGGGAAAGATATCGCCGGACTCTTCCCGGATGTCCTACCTGTGCTGATGTCCCATGACTTTCCGGGCAATATACGTGAACTGGAGAATATCATCGAATATGCCACCGTAGTCTGCAAGAACAGCATGATCGGCCTGGATCACCTTCCGGACTACCTTCGGGAAAGGTCTCTTGACCTGGAAGGGGCGACCAGGGGCAAAGCCGGGGGAAAATCCTTCACCTGGCAGGAAGTTGAAAAAAGGTACATCTATGAGACCCTGAGGCAGAACAACTGGAACCGAAAGTCAACGGCGGCTCAGATGGGTATCCATCCCAGCACGCTCTGGCGGAAGATCAGGCGTTATAACCTTCCGGTGCCGGAGCAAGGCGGGAGCCTTTCAAGCAGTTAAGCTTTTTGCATTGCAAAATGCAACAAGATTGTCCTGTTGACGTTGCAAATTTGAAATTTCTGCGGCTGGATGTAGCGCCGCATCATCTCTGTATTATCCTTTAAATCCAATAAATCCAAACTCTTGAGGCTTGAAGTTTGAATTTTTTGGGATTGGCATAGATCCTGCTGTATCCATTGGTTGAAAACCGGGAAAGGTTGAGATGGCATAAACCATAGACCCGGGGGTTAAGGATGTTCTTTGAAAACCGATGAGCAGGTCTATTTTTTTAAGATTCCGGAGGAAATGGATTATATGGTCACTGGGGGTTCTCGAGGTCTGCGGCATTTATGCTGGGTTTACACCAAGATGACAAAATCCCTTTTGGAGGGCTGGGCATGTTGCTGAAGAATGTGGAGATCGAATCAGCCGTCGAAATGGTCCCGGAAGCGGAAATTCTCAATCGTTCGATGCGGTTACAGGGCGTGTTGCGGAAAAGAGAACTGGATGGGGCCTTTATCCTGCAAAATGTCGACATCTATTATCTGACAGGTACCATCCAGCGCTCCATCTTGTGGGTACCCGCGGAAGGTTCTCTCCTTCTGATGGTCATCAAAAGCCACCAAAGGGCCAGGAACGAGTCTCCCCTCAAGGACGTCATTCCTGTGAACAACAGGCAGGAGATCTGGTCCGTTTTGGGAGACGCCGGGCACCGTAATGCGAGGCGTATCGGGCTGGAAATGGACGTTCTGCCGACCAACCAGTTTATGTGGTTCCAGAGATCCCTTCCCCGGGCCCAGTGGCTGGACCTCTCTCATGACATCAGAAAACTCCGCATGATCAAATCCTCCTACGAGGTGGACCAGATCAAAAAGGCGACAGCCGTCCTGGACAAGGGATTTCATGAGATCCGGGGAATCCTTTGCGAGGGGATGAGAGAACTGGAGGTCGACGGGTTCTTGGCCTATATCGCCCGCCGTGAGGGTCACATGGGGATCCTCCGAATGCGGGGTTGGAATCAGGAAATGATCCATGCCCACGTTTTATCGGGAGAGAGTGGGGCGGCGATTTCCTATTGTGATACGCCCGTGGGAGGCGTAGGATCCACCCCGGCAATGGCCCAGGGGGCGGGTTTTCGCAGGATCAGGAAAAATGAGCCTATCTGCATTGACTTCGGCGTCGGGATCAATGGATATCTGAGCGATCAAACCCGGACCTTTGTCATCGGCGAACTGGCCGATTCCCTGGAAAGGGCCTATGAATGCAGCAAGACTATTCACCAGATCCTGTCCGATGAGGCAAGGCCGGGCGTATCCTGTAAGTCGCTTTACGACCGGGCGGAAAATCTGGCAAAAGAGGCCGGGCTCGAAGACTTTTTTATGGGCAACGGAGAAGGGAAGGTCAAGTTCATCGGCCACGGATTCGGCCTCGAGATTGATGAATATCCGATCATCACCCCCTCCTTTCAGGATGTGCTCCAGGAAGGAATGGTTTTCGCCCTGGAACCAAAATTTATTTTTCCCGGACAGGGAGTTGTAGGTCTGGAGGACGATTACCTTGTCACGGCCTCTGGGTTGGAGCGTCTTACTCTGACGGGTCAGGAGATCATGAGAATCCCTTAGTTGTCTCATTTGTAAGCCACCATCCTCCGGATGCTTCTCTTATCTCCAAGCGTTGCAGATTATAAGATACGTCCGTACTTCAATTTTTATTTTAGTGGCACACAAAAGAGATCGTGGTCTGCCTTTTTATTTTGTCGGGGGGCCCAAAAAGAGCTGCCCCTGATAGAAAGGGAGCACTGGAGGAGGTGAATAAAAAATGAGGATAGCGATTACAGCAAATGACCAAAACCTAGATACTGATGTGGATCAACGGTTTGGAAGGACACCCTATTTCCTGCTCGTCGACACAGACAATCTGGGCTTTGAGGTCATAGAAAATAAACAGAGTTTTGACCTCCCGCAGGGGGCGGGGATACAGGCCGCACAAAATATCGTGCCCCATAGACCCGTTGCCGTGTTGACCGGAAATTGCGGCCCCAAGGCCTTCAAGGTCCTCGAGGCGGCGAAGATTGAAGTGGTGACCGGCGTCAAGGGCAAAATCAGAGACGTCGTGAAGGCCTATGCCGACGGAGCATATGAGCGAGCCGAAGGGGCCAACGTGGAGGGGCACTGGGTTTAGTGCCGAAACCCTAACAGAACCAATCGGTTTGATTGGAAAGAAAAGGAGTTAAAATATGAAAGTAGCAGTGAGTGCCAGTGGTGCGGATTTGGATGCGCAGGTCGATCCAAGGTTTGGACGCTGCGCCTATTTTCTTATTGTCGAGACCGATGATATGAGCTTTGAGGCCATAAACAATGAAAGTATGGGCCTTGGAGGGGGCGCAGGAATTTCAGCCGCACAGGGTGTCGCCTCAAAGGGCGCGAAAGCCGTGATCACAGGGAATTGCGGGCCCAATGCGGTCAATACCTTGGCGGCTGCCGGCATCCAGCTCTATGTGGGCCAATCCGGTAGTGTACGAGAGGCGGTAGAAAGGTTCCGCAATAACCAACTGAGCGCTACGACGGAAGCCAATGTGGCCGATCACTTCGGCATGGGCGGCGGTGGCGGCCGCGGCATGGGCGGCGGTGGCGGCCGTGGCATGGGCGGTGGTGGTGGCCGCGGAAGACGTTGAGGTCATTAAAGATGTTCTTCATAACGGTAGCCCTTGATCTGCGCCAAGGAGAGGAGATTTTGCAAAGATGATTCCCCTGCACCCAGGAGAATTTCATGCGTGCTCAGATTATCCTGCTCAATTTTGCAGACTAAAAGGTGACCCGCCATGAGGATAGCCCTTCCAATATGGGAGGATAAGATATCCCCGGTGCTCGATACGGCCTCGCGGCTTATGATCGTCGAGGAAGTCAACGGAAGCGAATGCTCCCGGTTTGAGCTATATATAGATGAAGAGGGTTTGTCCCGGAAGTGCCTCCGCATACAGCGTATCGGCGTGGATACCCTGATATGCGGTGCCATATCAAGGCCTTTTATGAGAATGCTTCGCGCCTTTGACATCACCATTATCCCTGAAATCGCAGGGCGCGCAGACGATGTTCTCAGGGCCTATTTCCAGGGCGAACTTTTTCATTCAACCTTCCTGATGCCGGGGTGCAAACGAAAAGGGACCCACAAGCGATTCAAAAAGGATCGCCGACTCGGAGAAAAGGGAAGGCCGGATTGCAGGGAGGGCATCACGCCGACTTGAAAATCGGCCGAAAGAGCAAAGCAAAAGGAGGCAGGAAGAACAATATGTCCACGGAAACCCAAGAGAGTGGAACGCGCGGAGCGTCATCCGGACAAAAGGACCAGCATGCCCTTCAGGATGCCGTGATCAAAGAGACACTGACACACATCAAAAACAAGATCTTGGTCATGAGCGGAAAAGGAGGGGTGGGGAAAAGCAGTGTGGCCGCCTATCT
The DNA here is from genome assembly GCA_049366815.1 of Desulfatiglandales bacterium. Taxonomy (GTDB): domain Bacteria; phylum Desulfobacterota; class DSM-4660; order Desulfatiglandales; family HGW-15; genus CAYNYM01. The sequence continues at coordinate 26,522 of JBMNCO010000230.1, forward strand.
TTCTCTGAACCTGTCCCGAAGGGGGTATAGCGTCGGTTTGATGGATGTGGATCTACATGGCCCCAGCATACCTAGGATGCTTGGCCTGAAAGGGAGTGTGAAGCCCGCGACAAAACAAGGAAAGATGCTGCCGATTGAATATTTGCCCAATATGCATGTGATCTCTATCGAACCTCTGATGGGTGAAAACAAGGATACCGCGACCATCTGGAGGGGTCCCCTCAAGATCGGCGTCATCCGTCAATTTATTTCGGACATCCAGTGGCCGGATCTCGATTATCTCATTATCGACTCCCCCCCCGGTACCGGAGATGAACCGCTCACCGTTGCACAGACCATCCCCGATGCTGAGGCCCTCGTTGTGACGACGCCCCAGGAGATATCCCTTGCAGATGTGAGAAAGTCCATCAACTTCTGCCGGCACGTCAATATGTCTATCCTGGGCCTGGTTGAAAACATGAGCGGCCTCCTCTGTCCACACTGCGGAAAAAGGATCGACCTCTTCTCCGCCCATGGAGGAGAGAAGACCGCCGGGATCGAGAATATTCTGTTTCTGGCAAGTCTTCCTATTGATCCGGAATTTGTCGTACATGGGGATTCGGGGAATTTACTGGGTTTTAGTGATATGGAACGCCCTTTCAACCATGAATTCAATGGCATGGTGGAAAAAATCGTCACTATGAAGAGCGAAAAAACATTAGAAAGCCTTGAAATAAAAAAGGAGGATAGTAATATGCCTAATCAAGACGGAAAGATAAAATTTGCAATACCCGTTGCGGGTGGAAAACTTACGGCCCACTTCGGTCACTGCGAGCAGTTCGCCCTCGTTGACACCGAGGGAGGTGAAATCAAGGGAACGACCATGCAAACACCGCCTCACCATGAACCCGGTGTCTTGCCGAGATGGCTTCATGAGCAGGGCGCTAACGTGATTATTGCCGGCGGTATGGGCGCCAGGGCCCAGCAGCTTTTCAATGAGAACGGAATAAAGGTGGTCATCGGGGCCCCGGCGGATTCCCCGGAGTCATTGGTCAAACAATATATGGCGGATTCCTTGGTAACGGGGCAAAACATCTGCGATCATTAGTCTGTTTTGTGCGCTTTTTATAACCGCTGGTCCAAATAGGTGACCGTCATGGAGCCAGAAGACCAAGGAATGGGGGGAGAAAGAGGCCTGGGACAGAATTCCTCGGGAAAAGGCCGAGGTATGGGTGGAGGACGGGCCCTTGGCCCGGGTGGTATGTGCATTTGTCCCAACTGCGGACACAAAATCACCCATAAAAGGGGTTTCCCCTGCTTTGAAATCAGATGTCCGCAGTGCGGCACATATATGACGAGGGAATAAGGCCCAACGTTGCATAAAAGACCGGGTTGAACAGGATGAAGATAAAAGAACAGCAACACATTGGGGCGTTTTCATGTATTTATCCGGAAACCATTTACAGGTTACAGTGCACTCCCATTGAGGGTCAGCAGTGTCCGGATGATTTCTGTCATCTGTGAAGAAGCGGACTGAAGGTGCAAGACCAAGATAGAAATCATTAAAGGAGCAATGAGAAGTAGATGGTCGAGAGGCTGATCAATATTTTAGAGGATTTTAAAGGACCTGTTCATCAGGAGATCGACAAGTATCGAATCAATCCCCCCCGCATGGGGACCATAGAGACGCCCGATGGCCACGCCCGGGTGACCGGGACATGCGGCGATACCATGGAGATGTTCTTGAGGTTTGAAGATGAGACGGTTACGAATGCCTCTTTCCAAACCGATGGATGCGGTTCCAGCAGGGCATGTGGCTCGATTGCGGCAGAGATGAGTATTGGAAAGACGCCCGATGAGATGTTGGACATCTCTGGTGAGGCCATCCTCGAAAGGTTGGGGCCTTTTCCAGAGGAAGAGAGACACTGCGCCTTTCTGGCGGCGGAAACCCTGCAGGAGGCCCTCCACGAATACATGCTCAAACAGACAAGCCGCAAAAGGCCCGAACTCCATTCACCGAAAGGATGATTTGGACGAAGGCCGCAGGGTGTGTATTGGTCACTTTGACCCGGTATCCAATAGGGGGTGTCTGCTGTGTTTGTCAGGATCGTTGGTGGAAGGGGCAGGCAAGACCACCGTCGCCGCCGACTTGGCCCTGTCCCTTGATTCCCGACGCTCACCTTTTTGCGAAACCACGGTTTGGAATCAACGAAACAGTACCGACCGCCTTCCCGGAAGTGGACGAGACCCGGTGCATCCCTAATGTTTAGAAAAACTTTTCAGGTGATCTTCGCTCCGGCACATACTCATGAGGAATCTTTTCCTCGTTCCATGCATCGGAAACATACAAATTGCAGTAACAGCTCCCGAATTCCTTTACGTCCGGTTCCCTGTAGATGCAGGGACAGACGATGTCCGCATCCTTTTTGCGGTCTCCTGATGCCAGTCTGCAGGGGCAGGACATATATCCATAGCGGCTTTTATTCTTGAGCAGGGCATCAAGGAGATCAAAGACCCTCTCCCTGTCCTTGTTGAAAAAGTAGCCCTTCGGTTCCTGCATTTTCTTCAACATTTCGTACAGCTTCTCTATCTCTTTCATAATCCCAGGGCCTCCCTGATCTCCTTCTCTTTATAGCCAACAATCACCTTTTCACCGATAATGATGGTCGGAAAAGAGCACTTCGGATTCAGTTTCTTCACATCCTCCAGTATCGCCCGCCGTTCCTCTCCTTCAAGCAGATCCACATCCGTGAACTCATATTTTATATTGCATTCATCCATAAATCTCTTGGTCGCCTTGCAGTGACTGCAGGTGCTGAGGGTGTACATCTTGACATCGTTGTCCATGAATCCTTCTCCTTTCTGAATTGGAAGCGGCCTCGCGTCCCGTCGGAGTGTTTTGGCTCAAGGCGGTTAGTCCTCCTTTTCCAAGTCGGACCCCATCCCCTTGACAGGAGTGAGAAACTCTTTTCAACCCATTGGCATCATTTTGTCTCCTTTGGATGGCGTTCCACCCAGTCCAGCATCTCTTGTATGTTTTTGGAAAGGTACCAGCGGCCGTCTGCAAAAGCACCGTAATCGGCCCCACCCATGGCTGATGCATAGCGGGTTGAATTGCCGTAAAACAGCCATTGTTCCACCCATTTCTTTTCGAGCGTCTCATTGAAAATGCTGTCCTTCTGGACGGGACCTTTGGCTATTCCCTTATCCCATGCCGAGAGAAGAACCTTTGTGGCCCCGAGGACCATTTCATTGGTGGTCTGGATGGTATTTTCAAACCGGGCGAAATGCCCCGTTACCCAGCTTGTTCCATGACAGGAAAGGCAAACACGCTGCATGCGTTCCTTTCTTTCCTTCTGGCGTTCCTCGTCGATGAGCCATTTGCCCGCGGGTTCCCCGGTGAGTTCTGTCGGCAGTGGAAGGCCGGCGGCATTTCGTATGACGGTCGTATCCGGGGATTTGGGATGGGGATGGGCGTAAATCAGTCCAAAGATCCTCCAGGCAAGCCGGTCGTTCATCTGATGAGTCCGTTTCGCGAGGACATCTCCCTCTTCATTGGTCAGAAGGCTGACATGACAGGTGGCACAGGTGGGTGCCGTGACATCTTTTCCCGCAACCCAGGGCACGACATCAAATTTCCATGCCCCGCCGATGGAGGAGAAGATATTACCATGTTTGCTGACGCTGTATACCTTGTAGGCAGGCACATCGGGCCCCTTGTGGCACTCGGAGCAGGTGTAGGGTTTTCTCGCCATTTCGATGGAGAACTGATGACGCGTGTGACAGGCGCTACAGGCACCCTTACTCCCATCGGGGTTTATTCGTCCCACCCCGTGATTGGGCCATCCGGCAAGGACAGGAAAGGTCATTTCCCCGTCATGGGTATCTCGGGTTTCGATTCCTTTGACTTCTATTCTCGTTCCGTGGCAGTAAAAACAGGAATCCGCGTCCGTTTCCGGATCAGGCCTCCGAATCGTACTCTTTAGACCGTCCATTGACTTGACGCCGTTCACAGCGTCGGCCAGGTCCCGATAGACAGAATTGTTCTGGAGATTGCCGTAGGCATGGGCCATGAGGTTTTTGTCGAACTGTTGGACCTCCACCGGGTGACAGAGGGCGCAGTCCCGGGGAGTCACCACAATGTGTACGGAGAATCCGTTATGCTCGAAGGTATCCTTGTGATCTTCGGGTTTCTGCGTGTGGCACTCCGCACATCCTACAACGATATCGCTCAGGTCATCCGGAACCTTGTCAACGGAGATTCTCCTCTCCAGGGCCGGGAGTCTTTTTGCCGAAGAAGGTGTCACCCTGGACATGCGGCTTTTCTCCCATCCCTTGACTATCCCTGGATGCATCAAGGCATGACAATCAATACAGGCCTGACTGTCATCGCTGATCGGCACACCGGCCCCGCATAATGCCGGGGTGAAAAAGGAGATGATCAAGAGAGCATATAGGGCTTTGTTCATCATAACGCCTCCTCTGCGTTGTGTTTTTGTAACACCTCGGCCCGTTGAAACTCCCCCACCAGGAAGGCATGGGATTTTTTTTCTAAAGACCCCCAAAGCTTCCCATGACCCAAATTGCAACGCTTCTCGAACGCTCAAACTCAATCTATTCCCCAACGTGGTTTATGCGCCTAAGGCCCTCAGGGCCTCCGTTGCGACGTCCCGGATATGTCTTGTTACGAGAAGAGGTCTTACATAAGTCTGAAATGTGGATTGATCGTTCATCAGTGATTCGATTTGAGGACGAGCCGCCTTCACGCGGAGTAGACCTATAAGCCGCGCCGCATGGCCCCTTACGCCGGGATCGGCCGAATCAAGATAGGGCAAAAGGTGTCGAACGGCAGTCTCGGCATATTGGGGTCTGACCTCGGCCAGTCGCCCCAGACCCCAGAGCAAACCCCGCTGCAGCCCCTCGTGTTCCAGGTAGTTTGCCTTCCTATCGGCGTATGAGACATAAACCGTGGCATATTCCCCGGCCAAAATTTCGTTTCTGGCAAGAATCTCACCCATGGCCTCCGGGAGGCCCCATCCCATGCCCCCGGATTCATCGTTCAGGTTCCACATGATCCGCCGCATGATGACCCTCGCCGACTCCAGGTCCTGATCGGCAAGATTTGTGACGACGGCCCCGAAAGCGATCACAGCAGCCCATCTGATCTCCTGGTCGGGATTGTTCAAAAGGCCGAAAAGAGGATTGATGACCCGCCGAGGTGGAAGCCGGCAAAGGGCCACCTCTGCATGGTTAAGGTCCTCAGAACTAAGGATTCCGAAGACCTTTTTTTTCAGGGCGCGCCCCCCTTGGATAACAGAAGCAGGCATGGGATCAACCGACACGGCCGCATGCATTCAGGTGAGCGGCATGAGAGCCTGAACACAAAAAGGCACTTTTTATTCTGTGGTTCAATACTCGGATGCGGATGGCGGCTTCATCTCCCCGAATATTGACTCAGGGTTTTTTTGTCCCTATAGTTGAAATGAGCTTGATCTGAAATTTATTTTACGACCACAATGAGAATGAAGAATCCACCCGGGAGCCGAAATGAGCCCGCCTTGACAGAGTCGGCTGCAGACAATGCAAGGGTGATCCGGGTACGATATCGGCCGGGCATTGAGTCTTGATGCCGTTTTCCATGTTTCCCCCGGAGGCGGTATGTCGTCATGATAAATTTGGGCTTAGGTGATGTCAAGTTCCTTTGGCGTGCACCGTTTTCCATGATGGTTCCTGGTGCATGGAGGTGAATAACAATACAAGGGGTTCCCGAGGCGCCCGGGGAAGACGGCCATGAACCGAGAGGACAGATACAAGATATTATTCTTCATGAGGTCTTCTCCCGTCACCGATGTGGTGAAATTTCTTCTTGTGGTGGGATTTTTTGGATGGCTCCTGGCCCAAGGAACAGCCAGGTTGGGTTACTTCTGGCAGTGGTACAGAATCCCCCAATACCTTTTCAGTTTCGAAGGTCACACCTTTACCGCCGGGCCGCTTCTTCAGGGTTTGATGGTCACCCTTCGCATCAGCGGACTCAGCCTGGTGCTGGCCTTTGTCTTTGGCCTGATGACGGCCCTTTTTCGGCTGTCCGATTCATTCCTGGCAAAGGCCCTTGCGCGAGGTTATCTTGAACTTATTCGCAATACCCCACTGCTTGTTCAACTTTTTTGCATCTATTTCGTCATCGGACCGATACTCGGAATCGATCGTTTCATGTCGGCTGTCTTGGCCCTGAGTCTTTTTGAGGGGGCCTATGCCTCAGAAATCTTTCGGGCGGGCATCCTGTCTGTTCACAAGGGGCAGTGGGAGGCGGCCTACAGCCTGGGGCTGAGCGGGTATGATACCTATTATCATATCATTCTTCCCCAGGCCCTGAGACGCATTATTCCCCCTTTGACCAGCCAGGCCATCTCTCTGGTAAAGGACTCTGCACTGGTCAGCACCGTGGCCATTTATGATCTCACGATGAGGGGGCAGGAAATCATCGCTGAAACCTATTTGGCCTTTGAGGTGTGGTTTACGGTCGCGGCCATGTACCTGCTGATCACCCTGATGCTTTCTCTGCTGGTCCATGTCATGAAAAGCCTGTACGATAGTGATTTCTAGAGGCATAAGTCAAAAGCCCTTTTAATGATTCGGTTCATTGGTGTCCAAAACGAGTCTATTTTTTGCACGGGATAGTGTTAAATCAGGCAGTTGGGAACGCAAAACAGTCATCTTCGCGTTGAGGTTCCAACCCAGGTAGCGGAAAGCAGGGACCGGGATTTTCTCGGAGCGGGCGTATTTTGGCCCTGAATCAGGACAGATGAAGGGCCAAAATCCCGCAGCGACCGTAGCCATGGATGGCGGAGGGAGCGTAGCGGAGAGAACATGCCGATCCCTGCTTGGAGCGGCACATCCTATTTTGGACAAGAGTGGATTCGATTAAAAAATGCGTTTGAGCACGAGGCACCGGAGAGAATTGATCCATGCAGGATAAGCAATTCGGTGATGACATCATCAGAGTGGCCGGCATCAGCAAGACCTTTTCCAAGGATATCCATGCACTCCGGGATGTTTCCCTGCGCGTCCGCAGACGTGAAGTCCTGGTGGTCATCGGCCCATCCGGCTCCGGGAAGTCCACGCTGCTCAGGTGCCTGAACGGACTCGAAGGCGTCGACAGCGGTTCGATTATTATTGACGGCATTCCCCTTGATGACAATAAGGCCAACCGTTTGGAGATCCGAAAAGAGGTGGGTATGGTGTTTCAATCCTTTAATCTCTTCCCCCATCTCACGGTCCTCCAAAACGTCAATTTGGCCCAAAGACTGGTAAGGAAAAAAGACAAAAAAGAGGCTACGGAGACTTCAATGGCCCTTTTAAAAAAAGTGGGCATCCCGGAAAAGGCAAACACCTTCCCCAACCATCTCAGCGGCGGCCAGCAACAGCGGGTCGCCATAGCAAGGGCCCTTGCCATGATGCCCAAGGTCATGCTCTTTGACGAGGCCACCAGTGCCCTTGATCCCGAGATGATCGGGGAAGTCCTGGAAGTGATGAAGAATTTGGCCAGGGAGGGAATGACCATGGTGGTGGTCACCCATGAAATGGGCTTCGCAAGGGAGGTGAGTGACAGGGTCATTTTTTTGGAACAGGGGCGGATCGTTGAGGACGGAAGTGCTCGGCAGATTTTTGAAAATCCTGAGGAAGAGCGTACCAAGCTTTTTATGAGCCAGGTTCTACAGGTCGGGGGCAGAACCAAGAGGGATGCCCTGGGGCCGCCCGGCTGAAAGATCCTGTGGCTGTTCAGTACGGCGGGGCGTCGATCACCGCCCTGTTATTGTCTGGATTCAGGAAAACTTTTTGTTGAGAAAGGAGTGTACTCATGGAAAGGGTGAGAAGCGAATTTTTCGTAATCTTGTTGTTGCTCGCTTTGTTTTTCATAACTCAAACGGCGCAGGGAGCCAATCTCCAGCAACAGCTCGTCAGCGAAAGTACCATCGAACAGGTCCTTAAAAGGGGTATCCTGCGGGTCGGCATGTCGACTTTCACACCCTGGGCCATGCGAGACAAGACGGGGCAGTGGGTCGGATTCGAGATCGATGTGGCTACCCGGCTGGCTCAGGACATGGGGGTGCAGGTGGAGTTTGTTCCCACCAAATGGTCCGGCATCATTCCCGCTCTCCTCACCGGAAAGTTTGACGTCATTATCGGAGGGATGGGCATCCTGCCGAAACGCAACATAAAGGTCAACTTTACCGTCCCCTATGATATCACCGGGATGGCCCTCGTGGCCGACAAGGGGCTTGCCGGGGGGTTTAAGGGCATCGAAGACTTCGATCGGCCGGATGTCACGCTTTCTCTGAGGCTTGCGGCCACCCCAGCGGCCGCTGCGAAGAAATTTATGCCCAAGGCGCAACTCAGGCAATTTGACGATGAATCCCAGGCCATACAGGAGCTGCTCAATGGAAAGGTCCACGCCATGGTGGCCTCAGCGCCTCTGCCCGCCCATCTGGCCTTCAAGTATCCGGATAAACTCTTTATGCCCATTGAGGGGACCTTTACAAAAGAGCCCATCGGCTTTGCCGTAAAAAAGGGTGACTTCGACACCATCAACTTTTTTAACAACTGGATTACCGTGGTCAGTGCCGAGGGGTGGTTGAGGGAACGAAAGCACTACTGGTTTGAGACTACTGAATGGGAGGAGAAGGTCAAATAGTTCGGAGCGGGCAATGGGTTGGGAATAAAGGACCTGTCATTGATTAAAAAGAAAGCAAAAATGAGAACCCTGGACATCATCCTCGCCCTTGTTCTGGTCGGGGCAGGGGCCTACGTCCTATACCGGATCAAGACAGGCCTCCATTACAGATGGGACTGGTCCGGGATCCCGCAGTATCTTTTCCGCTATGATGAGGAGGCCGGGAGATGGATTCCGAACCTGCTCATGCAGGGACTTTTTACCACGATTCGTTTGAGCGTCTGGGGGACACTCCTTGCCACGGTGATTGGAACGGTGATGGGCCTCTGTAGGGTGAGCCGAAGCCTTTTTCACCGGCTGCTTGCAATGGCCTATGTGGGATTCAACCGCAATCTGCCTCCACTGGTCCTGATTTTCATCTTCTACTATTTTCTGAGTGGCCACATCATGATGATTTTGGGGGTCGATGCCTATGTGTCATCCCTCTCTCCAGAGGCCCGATCCCTTTTGGCGTTTCTATTCGCACCACCGGGAAGCTTCTCAGCCTTCCTCTCCGCCCTGATCACCCTGGCGGTTTTCGAGGGGGCCTATATCACGGAAATTGTGCGTTCGGGTATTGAGTCCATCGAAAAGGGGCAATGGGAGGCCTCCTATGCGCTCGGACTTACGAGGTGGCAACAAATGCGTTACATCATCCTGCCCCTTGCGGCCCAGCGAATTCTTCCTCCCCTGGCGGGTCAGTTTATATCGACCATCAAGGATTCCGCCATCGTTTCGGTCATTTCAATTCAAGAGCTGACTTTTCAGGGCATGGAACTCGTGGCGGCCACTTATCTGACCTTTGAGGTGTGGATCACCATCACATTGCTGTATCTGATGCTGACCCTTTCCCTTTCTCTGGCCGTTGAGCGGATCGAGATATATTTGAGGAGAAGTGAGGCATGAGCGAATGTAGCTATTCAGCTGGATAGGCTGTAGGCATTTAGGCTGTGAGGTGTCGCAGGAAGGGAACATGCGTGATCATAGGAAACTCAGAGCGTTTGAATCGGCCGATGAAGTGGACCTTCTGATCTATCGTGAGATTCAGGCCGAGTATTACCGATTTTTTGAAATCGCATTTGGCTCCTTAGGGGAGTTGCACGACCGGCTTGGCCTGTCAAAGCGCCTGGGGTATTCTTATGAACGTGAAATTTCTACCT
>JBMNCO010000231.1:0-1795 GCA_049366815.1 Desulfatiglandales bacterium
CTTTAGGAATTAGGGCCACTCTTTTCAAATTGAATTAGTTTTACTCCGTTTCTCTACGAGCTCTGCGTTCTCTGTGTGAGATATATATTTTTTTATCACGCCCGTTCGCTTTGCTCACTTGAGACGCGGCCTCCGGCCCGCAAAGGCCTACGCCCCGGTGGGAGCTATCAGAGGACAACCCAGCAATTATCTTTTGCTTTTCTCTGCGTCCTTTGCGACTCTGCGGTGAGATATTTCTTTTTCCTCACGCCCGGTCACGCCTTTGGCGGACCTAGAGCCTCAGAGCTAACGGAGAACACCATGATAATATTTTCTTTTCTCTGTGATCTCTGTGTGAGATATTGTTTTTGTTTTTTGGTCTTTGGCCTTATTGCTCACAATGAAGAGTACAAAAGGGTCAGTGGCAGAGGTTCAGTGTTCAAGCATCAGAGGCTTGCCAGCCTCAGGTAGGTCCGGCACATAAAGGAGTGACAACTCAGGTGATCAAATAATTCGCACGCAATCTGTCAAGAAAACCTTTATCTCCTCATCATCAGGACCAGTGCCCAAATAGTCCATTTCTCCCGAGAAATCGATGTCTTCAAAATAACACAACTGTTCTAAAAAAAGTCTCGAGTTGAAGTTGCTAAGAAATATTTTCTCCGCCTTTTTAATAATCTCCTCCACCGTAAAATGGTCCTTTAGTATAAAATAGAGATCTACATAGTCCTTCCAGACATTCCTGCGGCCAAGGGCATAGGCCTTCATGGCGGCAAGTGACAGGATATCCGGCATTTTTAAGCCGTTCTTCGGCCATAGGAGTTTCGGTTCAACTGGAAAAGGGTAGCTAAAGAAAGTAACCAAGACGTCGTCTATGAATAGGCTGAGCTCATCCGATCCGGCGGTAACAATGCGCCCGATATCCACATGTAATCCCTTGATCTTCCTTTCCAGGTCAAAGGAACGGATGGGATTCGGTGAAGCGAGGTCAAAGTCAATCGAACGACGGTGCCCGAGGAGAAGGGCGATGGCCGTTCCACCGACGAGAAAAAAATCCCGGAAATGCGGTAGGAAAGAGGATGCGAGATTCTCCTGGTTCCGTGAAAGGACTTGTTCATGGAACATCGGAAAAGACCAACTTCAGGAAGTTTACAGTCTTCGGCTTATAGTTATGCCGTTTAGATGATACATGCATGAGAAAGATGCTTTTGACCTTCTCTTTTCCCAAGACATTGAAAAGAATACGCATTTCATCCAGGGTCCCTCTCGTCAGAATACCTTCGACGACCTTTTCAAGAGACAGGTTCCGCGTATCCTTGACCCACCACCAGAGCTGCTGTCTTGGTCTTACGAGCTGGGTGTATTGTTCTTCAGTTACTGGGGTCATCGTGTTGATCGATTTTGATTTGGTGGAAAGAGGCCTTGATTTTCTCACCGCCCGTTCGCTTTGCTCTCTTGAGACGCGGCCTCCGGCCCGCAAAGGCCTACGCCCCGGTGGGAGCTATCAGAGGACAACCCAGCAATTATCTTTTGCTTTTCTCTGCGTCCTTTGCGACTCTGCGGTGAGATATTTCTTTTTCCTCACGCCCGGTCACGCCTTTGGCGGACCTAGAGCCTCAGAGCTAACGGAGAACACCATGATAATATTTTCTTTTCTCTGTGATCTCTGAGTGAGATGTGTGCTTTTTTCTCTCAATTGTGACTTTCCCAGTTGGCGGGCAACACAGAGGCCTTCGTAAAGGCCATGAGATTTTCATCCATCCGACCTCTCAACGCCAGGACAAGACTATCAAACCCCTCCGCTCATCTCTCATCA
>JBMNCO010000232.1:0-1428 GCA_049366815.1 Desulfatiglandales bacterium
ACCGGCCCCAGCGGAGCGGGGAAGACGACCCTCCTGCGGCTCATTTTCGGCTCCCAGAAGTGCAGCGAAGGGCAGATCCTGATAAACGGTATCAACCTGAACCGAATAAAAAGGGACAACCTGGACAGGCTGCGGAGAAAGATCGGGTTTGTCTTTCAGGACTTCAAGCTGTTGAACAGCAGGACGGCGGCTCAGAACGTCGCAATCGCCCTCGAGGTCGCGGGCGAGAGGGCGGCGCTGATCAGGAAAAAGACCCATCAGGTGCTCAAGGCGGTGGGCCTTGCGGAAAAGTCCCAGGCCTATCCCCTGGAACTCTCGGCCGGAGAACAGCAGCGCATCGCCATTGCCAGGGCCGTGGTCAACGAGCCCCTGATACTCCTTGCAGACGAACCAACCGGCAATCTGGACCCCGATATCACGCGTGAAATCATGATCCTCTTCAGGAGCATCAGCCTGCGGGGGACAACCGTCGTCATAGCGACCCACAGCAGGGAGCTCCTGAGGGATACCGATCAACGGGTGATCTTCCTGAAAAAAGGGAAGATCCTTGGACAGGAAACGCATGGGTAAGGTCAGGACCTGGACATACCACGCCAAGCAGGCCCTCGGGAATATTCTCGGAAACAGACTGATGCACACGGTCAGCCTGGGTACCATGACCATCTCCATTCTACTCATCGGCGCCTTTTTACTCTTTTATGTGAATGTCACCACCTGGATCACGCAATGGGGTCAGTCCCTCTCCATGTCGGTGTATCTCAAAGACGGCATCGACGAAGTCGCAAAGGGGGGGATCGAAGCCATGCTTCGCGGGCTTCCCAATGCCGAAATACAGGGGTTTGTGTCAAAAGACAAGGCCATGATGGAAATGCGGGAGGCCCTGGGGGTTCAGGCCGGATTGCTGGACGGACTGGAGAAGAATCCTTTCCCGGCCTCTTTTGAGATTGTCTTCAGAGAAAAGATGGAAGACCCCGTTGAGGTGCAGAATCTCAAGGTGCAGTTGGAAAAATTGGAGGGGGTCGAGGAGGTGCAATACAGTGATCAGTGGATTGACCGCTTCGAGAGCGTGATTGCCATACTCAGGCTTGTGGGCCTCATCATCGGAGGCCTTCTCTGTGTCGCGGTCCTTTTCATCGTCGCCAATACGATAAAACTGACCATCTATTCGCGCCGGGAAGAAATTGAGATATTGAAGATTGTGGGGGCCACGGATCGTTACGTAAAGATGCCCTATCTCATCGAAGGCCTCTTGCAGGGGCTTGCCGGCGGCCTCATCGCCCTGCTGGTGCTCGGCGGTCTGTATGCCCTCTTCTCGCTGCGGGCCGTGAGGTTGTTCGGCCTTCCCGCCATGGATATGGTCTTTCTCGGGGCGCAACACGTCATCTTTGTCCTGGCTCTGAGTGTCCTGCTGGGTTTGACCGGGAGTTT
>JBMNCO010000233.1:0-2377 GCA_049366815.1 Desulfatiglandales bacterium
TCGTCTCGTCAATCATGATATCTATCGACATCATGGATGACGATCTTAAATTCGTTGGGTCTTTTTCATTTCCGAAAGGAAAATCAATGATGCCGCATCCTGTTTAACTTTTGGTAACACTTTAGGATCTTGAAAATTACCCTGTCACGGAGGGGCCATGGGAATCTCTTTTCAAAAACGAAAGAATCGGTGCCGGGGTGTCCGCATGGTCACCGGGCTTCGGGCGGACGGAGCACCACAGGGGGGACACCATGAAAATCAAGGCCTGACGGCTCCCGGCATGGACCCGCCGTCCGCCTGGGCTGCCCCGGCCGTCTTAGTCTTTTCCATGGCCCTTCGTTTTTGAAAAGAGACTCCCATGGCCGGTGGCGGTCGAAACCCAAGCGGGTGGAAGATTATCCGGCCTTGATGTATCAGACAAATCAGGCGTGAACGGCTTGACATCGATCGCCCGAAAAGTAAATATACAAAAAACTTAGACCTCTCAGGAGTTGTACAAGAAAAGGCGGCGGACAAAGATGAATCACTACGATATCGTGTTTATCGGTCACATGGCCGTGGGTACCATCGTACCTTTCAAAGGCACACCCTTTACGGAACCGGGCGGACCCGTGCTCTTCGCCTCGATTGGAGCCTCCTGCCTGGGCAAAAGGATTGCCACGGTGACGAGATTCTCCGAGGGCGATGAGCACCTCATGGAGCCCATCAAAGGTGCAGGGATCGATGTGCTCGCGCTTCCCGGTGAGATCGGCCGGTACCGCGTGGTCTTCCCGACAGCGGATTTCGATCAGAGACAGGGCTATGTCGTGAAGGGCGGAGGTGACTTTCTTGTCAGCGACCTGCCTCCCCTTGAACCGTGCCTGGTCCATCTATGCTGCATGAGCGGCCCTGGACTTCAACTGGAGTTGATGCGGGCGCTGAAGGCACGCGGATTCCGTTTGTCAGTGGACATGCAGAACTTCGTGCTCCGGCCGGCCGATGAAACAGGGCTGATCCACCTTGCGGATGTTCCGGAAAAAAAAGAAATCCTGGCCATGGCCGATTTCGTGAAGCTTGACGTCATGGAGGCGCAAACCCTGACGGGTACCGACGTTGTCAGGGACCAGGCGGACATCCTGGAAGGCTGGGGCAGTTCCGAGACAGTCATCACTTCTTCAAAGGGGACACTGGTCAGGAGCGGGGGAAAGACCACCTTCGTGAATTTTACCAACAGGACCACACGCGGAAGGATGGGGCGCGGAGACACCCTTATAGGATCGTACCTCGCACGCCGGCTGGATCATCCTGTTGAAGACGCACTGAGGTTCGCCGCAGCGGTCACGTCCATCAAGATGGAATCCACCGGTCCGTTCAGCGGCTCTCTGGATGATGTCCTTGAGAGGATGGAGACATCGATTCCTTTCTCACCCCGATAAACGGCGATCCCAAAGCGCGGGTGCCGCAGGCCCCTTGCTCGACCGTGGCTTGAGGGTGAGAACCCGGCAGCTCTGCTCTTCATGCAGGGACTGCAACCGGTGATCGCCTGTCTTTTGAGCCCGCAAAATTCACGTTCAGGACGGGCCTGCCGCCGGACATCCAAAATTCCATCAATGACGTCCCTCCCCAAACGCTCCTCTGTTTTGACCGCATCGCGCACGGAAAGGCCCGTCGTGCTGAAGCCGACGTATGTAAAATCCTGCCATTCATTAGAAAAAGTCTACCCATTTTGATGGCAAACAATTACCCACCTGATTTCCCCACACGCTCATGCATGAACCAACCATCTGAAATCATTCGGTGAACATCTAAGCAGGCATGCGGTATGAATCTTGCCAATCAACAAATTACGGCCTTCTTCGCGAAGGAAGTTTAGTTTCAAGTTATCAGTATTGCGCCAAAAGCGGCGGTCCTGATCGTGATATCTCAGAAAATGACTTTGCTTCATGAGATGGACCCAGTTGACGAAAACGCACTGAGCTTTACCTCTTTCCCCCGGGGCTCGCGGACCTTTCGGCGCGACCTCCTCCAGACCAGATTAGTCCACAACCACACAACCTGCTGCACAAAGTTCTTTTTTTAAGTGATCTCATCGGATCCGCGGAAGATAAAAACGAAGGTCCCGGCTCGGACAATAATGGAAATCACCTATCAGGCTTCACCTTTTTTCATAAAACCTCTGCGTACTTCGTGTATCTGCGGTGATTATTGCTTTTACCGCCCGGTCGCTCACCCGCGCCTTCGAGACGCCGAGGACACGAAGGGACATCACTTTCAACCAAACACCGGACACTTCACAATATGGTCCAAAAGGAGGGATGACATGAAAAGGTTATTTTTAATTAGTGTAGTATTCATCCTGTCGGCTGTCGTAACGCTTGCATACGCCGGGGAAACCAAG
>JBMNCO010000234.1:0-2560 GCA_049366815.1 Desulfatiglandales bacterium
TGTTATTGCCGGAGTAAAAAGACCCAAAAATCAACGGATAAAAGTACCCACCGGTTAGGAAGGGCATGGATGTGCATTAGGTGCGGGCGCGAAGCCGGCATTGGGGGATTGAGTTGCGATTCTCTACTGTTTTTTTCTTTTTACCTACTGGGTTTTTTTATCTCTGTTTCGATAGCTTACTCCTTCCAGGATAATGACTTCCGAGTTATAGACGAGACGGTCCGCAATGGCGGTTGCCACAGTGGTGTTTTCAAAGATCTTTCCCCAATCAGCAAAGGGCAGATTCGTCGTTATGATGGTTGACGATTTTTTGTGCCGCTGGCTGATGACCTGGAAAAAGAGATTGGAGCCCTGTGGGCCAAGGGGAAGGTAACCGATCTCATCACAAACCAAAAGGGTTGGTGTTTCATAATAGTGGAGCTTTGTAAGCAGGGAGCGGTCGGCCTCTGCTGCAATCAGATGATTGATAAGATTCATGGTGGTGGTAAAGAGGGTCTTGATATTTTTCTGCGTGGCGGCATAGGCGATGGCTTTGGCGAGGAAGGTCTTGCCCACACCGGGATTGCCGATCAGGATGATGTCCTTTTTCTCCTCGATAAAGTCCAGGGTCATGAGGTTGAGGATGCGGTTTTTCTGTTTCTTGCGGGAGATATGGAAGTGGAAGTCAAAGAGGTCAATGGTGGGGGTTTCATCGAGTTTGGACTGACGGAACCTCCGGGCAATGCTATTTTTTCTCCGGCTCTCTATTTCCAGATCAAGGAGGTGCTCGATACAGTGAAGAGGCGGCCAGTTTTTCCGGGCTGCCATCTCGATGACTTGCGGGAGTTCCTGGGCAAAGGCCTTCAACTTAAGGGCCTTGCATTTTTCAATGATCGTTTCGATCATGTTTTTTCCTCCTCTTGAGGATGAAGGCGTCGTAGTCGGCAAGGGAAGGTTCGTTGAGTCTGATGCGGTTAAGGGCTTCATCTTTGAGCTTGACGGGCGGATGGGTGTTTTGAGGGGTCATTTCCTGGTAAAGGATATTCTCGATATACTCGGCCCCCATAGCCTTGTGCTTGAGAGCCTTTTCCAGGGCGAAGAACAGGGACGGGGTTCCATACTGGTCCTTTAGGGCCAAGAGCTTGGAGACATTTTTCTTGATGGGCAGTTGAGCCCGGGCAAGGGCATCGAGGTAATCCCTTGCCTGGGTTCCCAGAGAGGCAAAGAGGGCCACGTCGCGGCTTTGCCAGAGTTTTTTCTGGATTTTTCTGACCATTTCCTTGTGGCTCGCAAGTTCGACCCTTTCCCGGCGTTTCCATGAACGGGCGTGGACGGCAACGGGCTTTTGGCGGTGATAGATCGTGACCGTATGCTGGTCAGCCTTCAGGGTGAGGGTCTTTGCAATGGTCCAGGGCGGGGTGGTATAGGTGTTGCCGTCGAATCGGAGGGCAAAATCCTTATGAACCAGAAGGGATTGGGTTTCTCTGCAATCCGGCAAGGGATCGGGCAGAGGCTTGAGGGCAACTTGCTTGAAACGTGCTATGGGCTTCTGCCCCGTTGTCTGATGGATGCGGACATTGGCTACGGTATCGATCCAATCTCTTGCTTGTTTTTGAACATCGTTAAGATCGTGGAAGGATCTCAGGGGCCAAAAATTTCTGCGGACATACTGGATGGCCCTTTCCACCTTTCCCTTTTCATACGGAGCACCCGGGTTACAGGCCCTGGGAACGATTTTGAAGGGTCTTAAAAAGTCCAGGAAAGCGTCGTTAAATCGGATCAGGGACCCGTCCCGTTCGATCACGGCCGTGGCCATGTTATCGACCACGAGTTCATCCGGGCTCCCCCCGAAGTAAGTAAACGCCTCGAGGAGACCCTGATGAAGGGCCGCCTGTTTTTGGCTGTGGGTAAAGTGGACATAGAGCATGCGGCTGAAGGATTCGATGACGACCAGGGCGTAGAGTTTGCGGGCGGTATCTCCATAAGTGAGGCTCCCAAAATGACCCCAGTCGATTTGCATCTGTTTGCCCGGAGGAGATTCAAAACGGATAAAGGGTTGCCTCTTTTTGATGCTGCCCCGCTTCTTTTGTAGATAGTCTTTCAAAATGGTGATTTTCCCCTCAAACCCTGCGCCCTGAAGGTTTTGAAGAATCACGGGGGCCTTCACTTCGGGGTCTTTTTCGAGCAACTGATCGATCATGTCCTTATAAGGGTCCAGTTTGGAATCTCTGGGTGCTCGCTTTTGAATCCCCTTTTCGGGGTGGGCGAGGTAAGCGCTTACCGTTTTTCTCGTTACTCCCAGCATTTTTGAGATCTGCTTTTTGCGCTTGCCTTCATTGCTGAGACGGTGGATCTCGAAGATGGTTCTTTTATCAATCATGGCAAGCCTCCTTAAAAGAACGCTGAATCAGCCGGGCAGTTGGGTTGTCGCGGACAGGTCCTTGTTGAATCTCCTGGAGGCGGATGGGTTTTTCAGGCAGATCGAGGACCTGGAAAAACCTCCCATCAAAGGCAATCAGGTCGCGCTTGATCAGATCGTCGCGGGCTTCGATGTACTCATCAAGCGTAAATTGAAGCAGGG
>JBMNCO010000235.1:0-1196 GCA_049366815.1 Desulfatiglandales bacterium
TTCCTTCAAGCTATGAAGGCCCTGCGGTTAGGTCTGGACATTGACCCTAAGAAACCAGGGCGACCACTAGGACGATGAAAAAAGGAGATTTTATGGAAAATCAGACGAAAACAAGGCCAAAAAGGCCAGAAACTGACTATTACGACCTTGAACCATATCAGTTTCGTTTCCTTAAAGCTGAAGACCCTTTTCTGATCGCGGGCAGCGAATTCCCAAACAGGTTTACGGTCTTCAAGCTCAGGGGCCTTGCCCTGGGTCAGGGCTATGACGGATGGACCGGCCGCGAGCTTTGGGAGGCCTATGGGAAAAAGGTTGTCCCTGAATGGTCGAAATGGGACAGGGCCAGACAGCGTATGTATTTGCGTAAGCATGGACTCTTACGGGAGGACATTGACGATGACTCATGAGGAAATATTCAAACATCTTGAAGAGGAGCTTGACGCCGCTGAGGCGGCCTTCGAGGCAAGAGAAATCACTCAATCCGAACTTGACGAGGTTGCCACGCGATATTTTGACTATCGCAGATTATTTTTCTCAAAGTTGGCGGGCAGCCTGGGGCTTCTGAACCAGGGAGGACATAAACCATGAACTCTTGTTTGTTTTGCAGTGGACAGGAACCAGGATCGGACAACCTAATTGTGTGCAGTCGATGTATCCAAAGGTTGTTGGCTTTATCGCAGGAACAGATCAAGGAACTGCACGTTCGATGTCTTGAGAAGGGTTTTGTTGAGAAGGCCGATTATTTACAGAAATTAATGGAGGGGAACGCAGATGGAGAGCAACGGAAAACCTACTTTGAAAAACGTGCTAACGGAAAACGATTTAACCGAGCTGCTCGGGTTGACAAAAGGACAAATTTCAGACCTGCGATTGAAAAAGGGCCTACCCTTTATCAAGGTCAATCAGAATTCCAGGCTGTACCTTGAGGACGACCTGATTGAATTCTTTCTTAGACAAAGGGTCGTTCTGAACCAGGGAGAGACCGAACAAGATTAGCCTTTATATCTCTTCATGGACACGTACAGGCGCATGGAGGCGCACAGAGACGCACGGAGACGATCGTTTTTTAAAAGGCGTATAACTTTACTTTTCTGCCTCGTTCGTGGAACCTGGCCCAGTTTCCTAGAGCGAGATGGCACGACACGGCGAAGGCGGAAAGGATTTTTCCCTTGACAAGAGGATCTTTTTATGCGTAT
>JBMNCO010000236.1:0-1196 GCA_049366815.1 Desulfatiglandales bacterium
TCAAGTCTTAGAGGAAAATCCTGAATCACCATCAAGGCATCATCTGCGCTGTTGCCTTCGATCGCTCCTCCCTGCGGCTTATGACTGATACGCCTCAGTGGTCACTACTCGGCGCCCGGCATCTGATACCGTGCTGGTGATCAGGGTCATAGCCAAACCGCCTGATTTGAATGAATGCATCCAAATCAGGCGGTGTATTCGGAAAAAGATGGGGTGAAGATGGAGATGAATACTCCTGCTGATTTCACTATCTCATAGACAATGGGAGCTGAAGATCCCCGTACAGGTGGAGGGTGTTTTCAAGGAGGGCTTCCAGGACCTCCTGTCTGGCTTTGCCCTTTATTTCCGCAATGGCGTCGACGACCAGGAGGACATTCGCCGGTTCGTTTCGTTGAGCCGGCTGGGGGCCCAAAACGGGGCTGTCCGTTTCCGCTAGAAGGCATGAGAGAGGGAGGCCTTTTACAAGCTTTTGCTTCTGGCGTGATCGGAGGACGGAGGGGGGGATCGAAAAGAAATACCCGGCCCGGGCCCCTTCCAGGGCCGGGCCCAACCTGCCGTCATAGGCATGGAGTTGAACCCTTTGCGCACCTTCTGAAAGGAGCAGGTCAAGGGTGTAATGCCCTGCAGAGCGGGAGTGCACATTCAGGGGGAGATCCAGCTCCCTGGCAAGTGTGATGAAATCGGCGAAGATCACCCGCTGGATCTCTCTTTCGGCCTCCTCTTTAATCGCCCGGTAATCAAGCCCCACCTCTCCGATCGCATAGAGCCGGTTGCGTTCGCGGCGGATGAAGGCGGCCATGGCCTCGGCCTGTCCGGGGTCCAGATGTGTGGGGTAGAGACCGGCGGCAGGCCTCAATATGGGATGCTCAAGGGCCAGTTCCAGATTGCGGCGGGCATCCGAAAGGTCTTCTCCCACCGCGATGACGGCCGCGACGCCGGATTCCTCCGCCCTTTTCAAGACGCCCCCACGGTCTGCATCAAAGGCCTCATCGCAGATATGGGCGTGGGTATCAACGGTTTTGACATGGTGGGACATGGGTCACCCCGGATCATCAAAAAATCATTCAAGCCTTTGACGTCATCGGTGAATGTCGCGGAGGAATCTTTTGAAAGGAAATCCCGTCCATAAGTTTTCCCTCAGTTTCCATCCAGAAATACATGATTTCTGGATGGTGCGGTCTGCTATCGGCATTCAG
>JBMNCO010000237.1:0-28027 GCA_049366815.1 Desulfatiglandales bacterium
ATCTGGATCACTCTGTCGGCAGACTTGACAACCATCGGCATGCCCTGCGGTTATTAGTTTCTATATACAAAGTAAGTTTATATATGTGAACGAAAAATTATCACGCACTATGAAACTTGTCAAGAAAAAAATGGCTCTTTCGCTAATCTGAAATTCAATACAGATCTGCCGAGGAGGCATGAAATCGACTTTTGTTTTGGCACAGGACGACCTTCTCTCCTTACCAACACCCTGATCTGTAGGAGTCCGGAGCAGAATAATGGACTTGTTCTGGGCATCTATCATGGTCCATAATCATGGCCTGTATTTTATCTCCCCGGACTTCCCGGTCGGATACACATTCTATTATCTTCTGGAAGGACTTCAGGAATGGGAAAAGGCGGTTTTCATTCATCCATCACAGAGGTGGAGATCGGTCAGCGAGGTTATCGGCAGGAGGGGTGAAACCTGCGCCGGGCTGTGATTATCTCCAGAAACCGCCCGTGCCCCAAGGCATCCCTTTCCGCACCCTGAAGGACGATCTCTGAGGCATCCTCCTCAACCCCCAGGGTGCCCCTACCTACGACGAGACGGGTCGGGTGGACGGGAACGCTGATGACGCCTCACCCGGTGATCAAGGTCTGTTGCCGGTTGGGGAGTTCCACGGTATCCTGGGATACAACAGTGCACCGGAGTACAAAATGAAGGACTTTACTCAGGAAGGTTTTTCGCGAGATCTTCGGGACGACAGACAAGAGCAGATATTCCACAGGCGCGAAGCAACTGAAGGGAGGCAAGTTGAAAATCGGATACATTCAAATGGCACCCGTACTCGGAGATCGGGATGCCACAATTCGCAAAATTGATAGGCTTATGCAGCAAGGGAAGGGGGCAGATATCCTGGTTCTTCCGGAATTGTGCAACTCGGGATATAACTTCACAGACCGCCAACACGCTTGGAATGCCTCGGAAACGATTGACCAGAGTATTTTCATCCAGTACCTGGTATCCATTTGCCGGGATTACGGCCTCCATATCGTATCCGGATTCAATGAAAAGGACGGGAACCGCCTCTACAACGCGGCCATACTCGTGGGTCCCCACGGATACCTTGGAAAGTACCGGAAATTACATCTGTTCATGAATGAGAAGGACTATTTTGAACACGGTGACATCGGGCTCCCGATCTTCACTGTAGGATCATGCCGCGTGGGACTGCTTGTTTGCTTTGACTGGATCTTCCCGGAGGTATGGAGGATTCTGGCCCTGAAAGGAGCGGACATCGTTTGCCATCCTTCCAACCTCGTGTTACCCGGCCTGGCCCAGAAGGCCGTACCCGTTCACGCACTCCTGAACCGTATTCACATTGTCACCGCCAACCGGGTCGGAACAGAGGGGGATTTGACTTTTACCGGCCTATCGACCATCGCGGACCACAGGGGGAATGTCCTTCTACAGGCCACTGAAGTCCGAGAGGAGGTGGGGATTGTCAATGTGAACCCCGAACTTGCCAGGGACAAAAGGGTCACCCCTCGAAACGACATCTTCGAAGATCGCAGACCTGACCAATATCGGGATCTGATCGATTCTTTATGACAAGTCTTTACCTTGTTGGATCCCTTATTCCCTCGGATGAAGACTCAGGACGCCTTACCCACAATCTTCTTGAAACCCACTCTTGTCCAAAATAGAATTCGCCGCTGCAAGCAGGGATCGGCATGTTCTCTCCGCCATCCGTGGCTCCGGTCGCTGCGGGATTTTGGCCCTTCATCTGTCCTGATTCAGGGCCAAAATACGCCCGCTCCGAGAAAATCCCGGTCCCTGCTTTCCGCTGCCTGGGTGGGAACCTCAATGCGAAGATGACTGTTTTGCATTTCCAAAAGCCTGATTTAATACTATCCTGTGCAAAAAATAGCCTTGTTTTGGACCTTATTCTTCATGCCTTTTCTGCGGCAGGGCATCTGTTGATGCACCCCTGTCCAACAGTCCCCGGCGGCCAGACTTCACCATGTCCTGCAATGCGATCTGCTCCAGCTCGTCTTCCACAGGCTGATCACCTGATGAGCCCAACCTATGGAGACTCGCGCCCACCCCCTCATCGTTTGCCCCCTCGACAAGGAGGATAAGGTCGTGGACAAAGCTTTTCATTTCTCTGGCCTGGGCATTCATTTCTGACGCGGCGCTTGCGGATTGTTCTGCGTGCGCCGCATTCTGCTGCACCACTTTGTCCATCTCATTCACGGCCTTGCTCACCTGCTCGATACCCATGGCCTGCTCGTTGGAGGCTGCGGCGATTTCATCCACCAGCTCACGGACTTTCCCTGTGATGACCATATTCTCCTTAAAGGCTTCCTTGGTTGAGTTGGTCAACTCATTGCCGCTTCGCACTGCACGGATCGTTTCGCCAATCAGGCTGGCTGTGTTTCGGGCGGATTCGGCAGCCCGCATGGCCAGGTTTCTGACTTCGTCCGCCACAACGGCAAAACCCGCTCCTGCCTCTCCGGCCCTTGCAGCCTCCACGGCTGCATTCAAGGCGAGAAGATTGGTTTGGAAGGCAATCTCGTCGATGGTCTTGATGATCTTTTCCGTCTCTTCGCTGGACTTGGTGATATTTTCTATGGCTTGGGCCATCTCACCCATATGCTTGTCTACCTTTTCCACAATTGATTGAGCCTCGACCATCATGGTTTTGGTTTGGTTCGCATTATCCGCGTTGCTCTTCGTCATGGAGGCCATTTCTTCAAGTGCGGAGGATGTCTCTTCAAGAGATGCCGCCTGTTCGGACGCCCCTTCCGCAAGGGACTGACTGGCCGATGCAACCTGCTCGGTGGCGTTAGACACCTGCTCGGCGCCGGAATTGACACCTTCTATGACCACTTTGATTTTCCCCACAATCTTCCTGATGGAGAGCACGGCATAGAATGAACCCAAAAGGAGAGCCGCAATGATGAAGCCGATGATCATTTTAAGGGAAACTTGGGTCTGGTTTTCCAGATTCTGAACACTGAGGGTCGCGAGCTCACCACAAACCCCGTCGATATTGTCCTTGTAGGTGTTCATCTGCGCGGAATATTGTCTTTGCTTAAGCACGGCCGCACGATGTTCATTGGCTTTGGCCGAGTAGTCCTTGCCAAGGGCCAGGACCCCTTCCGCTATCGGTCTCAACTCGTCGCTGGACTGGACCTTTTCAATGTAGTCATGAACACTTTTCTGGAAAGCATTCATGGCCGTTTCCGCCCTCTCCCAGTTTCCATCCGTACTCCTGTCCAGGTAGGACATAACCACATTCATCTGGATCTTGCAGGCAAAGACCATCTGTTCAATCCAGATCTCAATGCTGTTGATTTTTTCAAGGAGAGGATCGTAGGATGCCTGGATATCGGCGGCGATACGTGTGTTTTCCTGCTGGGCCTTTACATAACCCTCAAGAGCGACCTTATACTTATTCACCTCGCCTTCGGAGCGCTCCAGCTTCTCCTTTTCCTGGGCATCAACGTTGGACCGGTTCTTGATCTCGCCTATCATGGATCCTGCCCTGTCCAGTTGTCTCAGGGTCTCTTTATAGGTCTTCTCCTCAAGCACCCTGTCATCGTTATGGAGCGCCAGGAAATACTGGTCCGTATTCCCCTTAACCGAGGCTACGGTTTGCTGGAGTTTGTTGATCTCGCTATAAAAGGCCGTCACTTCCGATACACGGTTAAGTCCCAGATATCCCACCCCCCCGACAACGACCATCAAAACCAGCATGAGAGTAATCCCTGCCGCAATCCTTTTACCCATCGTCATCTGACGTAAATTCATCTCTTTCCCCCGTTATTTAGCATTGAGATATTGGATCGGGTACTCAGTTTACATCTGTCATATCGACAATCAATTGGAAATCTTTAAGAAAAAAGATAGAAATCAACGGGGTATGGACAGGGTTGCTGGTGTCTTGTCTATTGTATCTCCACCCTTTCTCTGGTAAAATTAAGACAATTTATTGGATCCAGAAATGCGCGATTACTGGATGGAGCGGTCTGCTATCAGCGTTCAGCGTGCAGCCAAATCCTTGATCTCTGCACGTCTTTTGCTGATCGCCGACGCCTTTTGGCGTAAGTCCGGGAATGCTCATTTCCGCATGAGCGCAAATTTGATTAAAAGGGGGTAAGGGGACCATGAGAATAAACATCCAAAAAATACTGTGCACAACGGATTTCTCGCCATTTTCAAATTTCGCCGTTTCCTATTCTCTCGCCCTGACCAGAGAATTCGAAGCAAAGCTTTCGATCTGCCACGTGATTGATCTCACAACGGCCGGAATGTACGGGGAGGCTTTCTGGGCCTTTGAGGAACAACAAGAGCGCATAAGAGAGCGTGCCCTCCGGGAGCTGGAAGAATTTATCGGCCCCCAGTCCGTTGACTGGGAACCCCTGATCACGTCCGGGCACCCTGCCGATGAGATCACCCGCCTGTCGCAAGAAAACGCCGTGGATCTCGTTGTTTCCGCCACCCACGGCCGTTCAGGTCTGAAACGTTTTATCATCGGGTCCGTTACAGGGAGACTCATGCGCACTCTGCCCTGCCCTCTCCTGGTGGTCCAAAGCAAAGAGGAGGCCCTTAAGCCTCCCTTGGGTGGGGAGTTGCGCATGAAACGGATCCTTGTGGGGTGTGATTTCTCCGATGATTCAGGGCTGGCCTTTCAATACGGGGTCAGTCTTGCCCAAGAATTTCAAGCTGAACTTCACCTGGTTCACGTCATTGAGCCCTCAGCTTACAGAGACCTCGTTAAACCGAATTCTTCTTCCATTGAAGAACTGCGTGAAACGATCAGGGCCTCCCTGAGTGAAAAATTGGAGAACATGCTTCCTGAGGAAGCCTTTAGCTGGTGCACAGTCAAAACGGCACTTCTCTCGGGTCAGCCGCACCAAGAACTCATAGAGTATGCCCAGCTTAATGAAATGGATCTCATTGTTCTGGGCATTAGAGGGCACAGCATGGTCGAGAGCCTCATCATCGGATCCACCACCGATCGTGTGACCAGCAGATCACCTGCGCCCGTACTGTGCGTCCGCGCCATGGGGAAAAACCGATCGTGAAAAGGCGGCAACAGAAGGATATCCTCCTTGTGGCGCTTGGGGGGAACGCAATGATCAGAAAAGGCGAAGAGAGCACCGTGGATCAGCAATTCAAGAACCTGAAGGTGCCCATCAGTCAGATTGCCCGCCTTTCCAGAAGTTATAAAACCATCATCACCCATGGCAACGGCCCACAGGTCGGAAATCTTCTCCTGCAGCAGGAATGTTGCCATGACGTTCCCAAGCTCCCCCTTGAAATCCTGGTTTCCCAGACCCAGGGCCAGATAGGCTATATGATAGAATCAACCCTGGACAGTGAACTCATGAAAATGGGGATCCATACGGGACAATACCTCGTGAGCCTGTTGAGCTATGTGGTCGTGGATGAAAAGGATCCTGCCTTCCTGGACCCCTCCAAGCCCATAGGCCCGGTATTCTCGGCCGAAGCCGCCGCCAACCTTCCCTATCGGACCAAAAAGACGGCCGGAGGCTATCGGCGCGTCGTAGCCTCACCTAAACCCATGACGATCGTCGAAAAGTTTGAAATCAGAAAACTCATTGAAATGGGGTTTGTGGTCATCTGTTGCGGGGGCGGCGGCATCCCCGTGATTCGGGAGGGAAGGGCCTTTTCCGGGGTCGATGCCGTCATTGATAAGGATCTGGCAAGTGCCAGGTTGGCCGAGGAAATCGGCGTGGGGATCTTTGTCATCGCAACAGACACGGAGGGCGTCGCCCTCGACTACGGCGATCCTGAGGAACGCTTCCTGCGCACCCTGACCCTGGATCAGGCCGCCCGCTGTTTAAGTGCAGGCCAATTCCCGCCCGGTTCCATGGGCCCTAAGGTCGAGGCCGCCGTGCAGTTTATCGAAAAGGGCGGAGAAAGGGCCGTCATCACGTCCATCGAAAGGATTGAAGAGGCCGTGGCCGGCAAGGCGGGAACGGAGATCATCAGGTAAATCCCCTCCAGCAGATTGCCTTCTTGGCTTGTGCTCATCCTGAAATGAGCATTCCCTGACTTGCCCCGACAGCCGTCAGCGATCGGCTGTCATCAAAAGCTATGCAAAAACAAGGCATGAGGCTGAGCGCTGCGTGCTGATGGCAGACCGTTCCATACAGAAATCATGTACTTGTGGATGGAAACCAGCTCGCCGTCATCAACGGTGGCATGTCAGGATTTTGAAGAAGCTGCTTCGAAGGAAAATGGAAATTGTGTAACACTTTAGCCGTTTGAAAAATTCGAAAGGAAATCATGATTTCCACACAGTTATTGGAAAGGGCTAAATTCATACGAAATTCCTAACCGGACACTGCTGTAGAAAAAAAGATTGAGAAAATCCATGAAACTCTGTCGACACTGTGGTCAGTTGGTTGCCGAAGAAGTCACGACCTGCCCGTCTTGTGGTAGTGAGGTTGTCGAAGGGATGAGGCACATCGACGATTACCGGATCGAGAAAGTTCTGCATGAAGGCTATTCAAGCATCCTTTGCAGGGGCAGAAAGCCGGACATGGAGGAGCCGGTCATGATCCGCATCTTCACGCCTGAATCCGGGGTTGACGAAAAGATTGCGGCACGACTCAAACAGGAACTTGAGGAACTCAAAAAGCTTCCCAAAGACTATTTTGTAAGACACCTTGACATCCGAAGATCTTCCGACGGTCTGTGGTACAGGGTCAGTGAATGGATAGACGCTGAAAACTGGGGGACCTTGTTGGCCTCGGGTCGGATCCGGGACTATGGTGCGGCCTTTAAGCTCTTTTCCAGAATCGCAGCCATCCTCGAAGGCCTTCATCGCATCGGCCACTTCATACCCCATCTCATCCTTGATGACATTATGGTGATCACGAGGAATCGGGAGGCGATCGAGGTCAAAATCGATTATAAGCTCTCACGATTCCTGGACCCCAAAATGGATCGACCCGGCCCCATGCTGCGAAGACTCCTGGACTGCCATCCGGATATCGTGAACCAAAGACCTCTGGATTTCAGAAGCGACATTTGGTCCCTGGGAAAGATTTTCGTGGAGGTGCTTACCGCAGACTTTGAAGCCCATGATTATCTGGCCAAAATAGACGGCCTAGCATTACCCCAGGATGTCGCCGTTTTGTTTAAAATCATGCTGGCCGAGGATCCGGCCCTAAGACCCCGATCAATGGCAGAGGTGGCTGAAACCCTGTCACGGATCACTGATGATGACATCCAAGCGGCCGGACAAGGTCCTCTCGAATCGGCCCTGGTCCCCATAAAGCAGATCAAAGGTTTTAGAAGAAGGATATCCTTTCTGATGGCTCTGGTCGCCCTATTTGTGGTCTTGACCGGGGGACTATCTTGGTACTACTTCAATTTTACAGAAAGGGACAGCGAGGCCATCCTTGTACATTACGCCAATCAATATGCCGATTCTGTAGCCTTTGTAATGGTCGATTATCGCCTTTACGACGGGGAATCCGTTGTCTATCGTAATCGGACGGAAGGGACCGCCTTTCTTGTCGACGAGGACGGCTACCTGCTGACCAGCCGCCACGTGGCCTGTCCGTGGCTGGAGGACAGCGATCTCTACATGGTTATCAACATGCTCAGACAAGCCCAGCGTCAGCTCCGTCTGGAGCATCAGGTCTTTTTGTGGTTTGAAGGGGAAAAGGCATTCAACCGGGTGCCGGATTTGTCAGTCAGCGCTGATCTTGAAGATGTCTACGCCATTGATTCGGCCTTTAGGATGGACGGAAGTCCACGCTTGACGATTTCCGGAGTGGCCAGGCCACCGGTCAAGACCTGGCAACTGGTCAAATCACCACTCAAAGACGACTTTGCCGTACTGAAAATCGACCATGTGCCTGCAGGTCTTAAACCCCTGCCTTTGGAGCTTCATATGGACCCCCTTAAAATCCCCAGGCTTTCACCCGTCATTACCCTGGGTTTTCCCCTTGGCAGCCGAACCCAAGAAACGACGGTCAATGTAAGTGTGACGCAAGGCCATGTTCGCCGTACCTTTGAAAATATGTTCCAGGTCGATACATCCTTACACAGCGGCAACAGTGGCGGCCCGATGATCGATACTCGGGGCAAGGTCATCGGCATTGCATCAGGTGTGGCCATGGGATGGGCCGTTGGCCCGGTGCCTATAGCTACGCCGTTGTCGGATATTGGGATGATCCTGCCTGTGACCAAGGCGGTGGGGTTCGTGCAAGACCTCAAGGCCGGGCATGCCAAGTGGAACGGGATGTTGGATCTATCTCTTGACGATAAGCTGAAAAAAATCACCGAAGAGGCCCTGCAGGGGAAATGGGCCGAGGCCCTGGCTCTGGCTGACAAGGAACTCCGGTTCAGCCTTGATCCCACATTGGTCATGGCGACGGGAATGATGCACTTTTGCACAGGTGACAAACTCGGCGCAGCGAGGTTCTTCAGCCAGGCTTTGTCGATGGATGATGAAAACAACAAGGCGAAGCTGATGCTCTACCTCATTGACTGGCTTGCCGGCGCGTCCCATGACAACAAGTATCGCCAAGACCTCCTCGCCTTGGACTGGCGTTCATCGACTGAGTTTCTGGGGCACCTGGTGAGAGTCCTGGAGGGAACGGTCGATGAGGAAACCGCCCTCCGAGGAGGATATACCGATTCTGAAAGGAGTTGGCTCTATTACACTGTGGGTCTTACCCGAAGCAGCCGGGGTCACCTGACGGCTTCGGAAAAATTGCTGGAACAGGCCGTCCTGACGGCCGATATCGATGACTGGTCGCTTTTCCTGGCCCTCGCCGATCTGGGGGAGCTTCAGGATCAGGGCTTGGAAACATTAAAAGGCAAGCCTGAAGAGGTGGAGTATCGGGCACGAATCGAAACATTTTACAATGCAGTAAAAGAAAATCTTGAGACTAAGTCGGAAAAGCGGGACAAGCTGGCCACCCTCGGCGCCGGACTCAGACAGGAGTCCATCAGCCCCGGTGAGAAGCAGCACATCATGGAACAGATCCTGGCAAGTGACCCCACGAATGGAGACATCCTCCTGGGATTGGCCTTTTACAGTGCCATAGACGATAACTGGGAAAGTGCCCTCGCATATTGCCGGGCCTTTCTCAAGATGAGGGGGCGGGAAAATGCAGGACGATTGAGCCTTGGATTGTTGGAGGCGGAGATTCTTCACATCATGGAACACAAGGAGGAGGCAAGGTCCACTCTTGAGCGCTACGTCCGCCGGATCAGGGACCCGTGGTACCTGGCCATAAGCGGGCACTTATTAGGTGAGCGGACAAACGAAATTGTGTCGATAAAACAAGGAGAAAGCCCCGAAAACCTTGTGACCTGGCACACAGCACTGGGATTCTGGTCAGAAGGCTTGGGGGACAAGAGGAAGGCTGTCAGCCATTATAGAGAGGCCCTTGGGTCCTACATGGATACCAGGGTCGAGTACGATTTTGCCAAAGAGAGAATCAAGCGGCTCAGAAGGCCTCCGGAATAGTGCATTCCCATTCAGGGTGGAAGATCAACCCGTTTTTTACCCTTCGGAAAAGCCGGGTTTACCGCATCTCCTGCGTTGTCAAGGGCTCGCGGCAGTATGCAGCAGCTTCACCCTTGACGCCTCAGGTCTGCAGTATGCTTGACTTTTCATGAGAATTACTTCTGTTTCTGTTCATTCAAAGCGGCACAGGCGGCCAGGCAAAGGAAGGCCTGTTCCTTGGTGTCGGAACGGGAGGAGATGACAACAGGGATCTTGGCACCCGCGATTACGCCGCAGCTGGAGGCATGTCCATGGATCTGCAGGGCCTTGACCAGCACGTTGCCGGTCAGCAGATTGGGCACGACGATCCCGTCGAACTCGCCGCACAGAGGGCAGTTGAAGTTCTTCAGGCGTGCAGCCTCCTTGCTGACGATCAGGTCATAGGCTATAGGGCCGACCAGTTCGCAGTCGGCGATGGGCTTTTCTTTGTGTTCGCGTACGATGGTTTCGGCTTCGATGGTATTTTTCATGTGGAAGGCAGGTTCCTCAACCAAGGACAGCAGCGCCACGTTGGGATGATCATACCCCAAAGCCTTCAGGGTCCCGACCATGTTCCTGATGACTTTCTTGCGCTGGTTCATGTCTGGGTTGACCAGCATGGTCACATCAGAGATGGCCAGGATGCGGCCGTAATCGGGCAACTTCAGCATGGTGACGTGGGTCAGCAGCTGATCCTTCACCAGCAGGCCGTTCCTCTTGTCCAGGATGGGCATCACGAAGTCACGGGTCTGTGTGAAGCCGCGCACCAGGGCGTCGGCTTCCCCGGCCTTGATCAGTTTGATGGCATACTGCACGACATTGGTTTCCTCGGGAACGGGCTTCAAAGAATAGTCCTTGTTGTATAGGTTCAGGTCCTTCAGCATCTTGGTGATCTTGTCTGCATCTCCAACCAGGATGGGTTTCACAAAGCCCTTATCAGCGGCCTCAAAAGCGGCCAGCAGGATGTTTTCAGCGTTAGCGCCGGCGATAGCCACACGGATGGGTTTTTCAACAGCCTCGGCCTTTTCCACGATGAAGTCAAAATTCGTCTTATACACAATAATCACCCCCCATTATTTCTTTGATAAGATGATGCACATCCTTTTTTTACCGGGTTCCGGTGCAAAAAACAGCCATTTTGTTCAAACGACCCACAAAGACCAATCCTCTGCAAGACCCAACACCTGAGTTTTTCACCAAAAGACCATCTTCGACCAGTGGCAGAACACTCTTGAGGTTACTGGCCCACATGACAATCTGAAAACAGGCCGGTTGTTGGAGAGATCAGTTTTCGCACCCGACAATATTTTTCACGGCCTCTTCAACGCCGCCACGAAATTCCAGGTGTCTGATTCCCTCCCTTTCCAAGGCCTGAATCATTTTCTCCCCGAATTGCCCGGCCACTATCAAGTGAACGCCTTCCCGCGCCAGAAATTCGGCAACCAGGGACCCTGTTCTCCTGCCGGCCTCTTTATACGGGTTATCGACGGCGTCAAGCAGCTTGCCGTTCCCGTCGAACACCAAAAAATGGGGGCTGCGGGCGGCCATCCGGCTTACGTCGGAGGGCAATATCCTCTGTTCCGCGGCCACGGCAATTTTGACTTTGTCCTCAGCATAAACGGGATTTCCGCACAGAAGGACAGAAACCAGCAAAACATATAATCGAATGTGTTTCTCAACCCAACCCACCGCTTATCTCAGCAATTCTTTGAGATTTCTTACCAAGATCCTAAACAAAACCTCATATGATGAGCATCTCCTTTTTTGCTCATCAGGTGATTTCCTCCACCGTGTATATGCGCGACAAGGCACTTTTTCAGGGGCGAAGTATAGCGTCTTAATCCTTTGGTGTCAATTCAATTATAACCACATGATATTACATAAAAAAACTTACTAAAAAATTTAAGGGAAATGGACGGCCGATCTGCTCTTAGAACTGTTCATGGATCTTAACAGGAAGGTTGTCTAACGCTTTGATTTCAGTGGAGCCACCGCGCGGAATCGAACCGCGGACATCCTCATTACGAGTGAGGTGCTCTGCCATCTGAGCTACGGTGGCTTATTGAGTAAAATTAGTAGGTTGGCCGTTTGAAACTTTGCGGGGTTGGTCAAATGTGACATTTTGTGACATATCAGAATTGACACCACCTGTCAGGCCGTTTAAGAGATTCACAGCCTTTTTCTTGCTGTCCTGACTCAGATGGGCATAACGCATGGTCATTGATATGCTCTTATGTCCCAATAATTCCTGCACTTCCTTGAGGCTTGCACCCCTCATGACCAAATGGCTTGCAAAAGTGTGCCGAAGGTCATGGAACGTGAAATCCTCAATCCCCGCACGGGAAAGCGCAGCCTTGAAGGCCTTATCAACCCGGCCGATATGGCGCTTACAATATGTGAAAACATATGGCGATGTCAAGCCCTGTTCTTTCCTGATTTTGCTGAAAATACCCTGCCGGCCACTACTGACAGTCAGACCGGTTTTTTGTGGCTTATGATAAATGCGAAAAAGGCGGCTATAAGTTCAAGTATGGTCTGAATAATGAAGAACGTGTAATAGCTCCCGGTGAGTTCAAACATGAGGCCCCCGGCATAGGCCCCGATGGCCATGCCTACCACATGGCAGGACATGGTTACCCCCATAATCGTTCCCATCCTCAGGTACCCGAACAGATCGGCCACCAGGCCGGAAGAAAGCGGCGCCGTAGTGAACCACCCGAATCCGAAAAGCGCCATGGCCATGTACATCACCCATAATGAGCCGGCACCCAAAAAGATATAGCCCACGATGATGAGAAAGGACAGGGATCGTATGAAGTGTGTCAGGGCGAGCACCTTGCTCCTGGCGATGCGGTCGGACATGTAACCTGTGACGAGGACACCGATGAGATTGACCCCACCCTGGACACTCAAGAAAGTGGCACCGATCATCTCGGAGTAGCCGAGGTCGGTTGCGAATATCACCGTGTGGGTCATCATGAAACCACAGCCGACGCCGCAAAACAACTGGGTCCCGGAGAGCAGATAGAAAGAGGCGGACCTAAAGGCCTCGATCAGGCTGCTGCTCTCTCCGACCCCGGAAGGGCTTTCAATCCCGGCCGTGTCCGGCCTCTCCGGGTTGTCAACAGGGACGGGCGGTGCGGGTTCGCCGTCCGGGGCCCACCCCTTATCCTCGGGATTATTTCGTATCAACAGGACAAGGGAGAAGTACACCACGAATATCACCGCACTCCAGAACAGCAGTGTCTCCCGCCACCCCCAGCTCAGCACCATGTACTGAGAGACCGGCGAGAGGACCAGCGTCCCGACCGGCATGCCGGTGGCTACGGCACCGAGGGCACTGCCCCTCTTCCGGACAAACCAGCGGTTTATCAGGACCTGCGTGGGGTGGACACTCTTTACCTCGAACAAAAACCGACCGATGCAGATGTGCCAGAAGCCGGCGGCCAGACCGGTTACTGCGGCGGAAAGGGTCTGCGTGAGGGCGCAAACAGAGAGGATCACCCGTGGCCCGAACCTGTCCATCAGCCGCCCCATAAACGGGGAGATGACCGCAAAGACCAGCATGGCAAAAGTCTGCGCCGCCGAGAGGGTGGCCCTGTCCAGATGGAATTCCTCCAGTATGGGCTTGAAAAAGATGCTCATGGCCACGGCGCTCATCAGAAAAATCATGACCCAGGAGGCCGCTACCATATACCAGCCAAAAAACACCCGCCGCCCGCCCGGCACGGGTTTTTCTGTATGACAATTCAATATTTCCTGCTCCAATCCATTACAAAAGAAGTTTTACGGGATATAACACGTTCCCTGAAAAAGTAAAAGGACCTCTCGGAGATCAGGGCCATGGCCGACGCAACTGATGCAGGCCGAGTGCATGGAGATGCCACGGGTGGATGTAAGACATTTGGAGGCTGTTTTTTCTTCTCCGCTTTTCCTGTTCCATGGACCTGCCCTAATCATCGAATCCGGTGGGCGGTATGCCACGATGAAACTCATGTCGGAGAAAGGCCCACCATAATAAAGGAGGGATGGACGTCGCTGTTGCGAAACGACCTTGAAAAGCCGGAATTTGAGGGCAGTCAGGGAAAATTTAAGCGGAGATGACAGGAGGACATTATGACAATTTATCGCCGGTCTTTTCTGATCGTGGATCGTGGGAGCAAAAAACAGACAGGCCCCTCACTTTGCGGGGGGGTTTCCCCCTCGGGGCGAAGCGGTCATCGCATCATTGGCCACATCCATGCTCCGTGGGAACCACCATCTTTCACTTGCCCCTGTCCGCGATCTGACCTATGATTCGCAGAATCCATTCATCGAGAGGTCTGACATGAGACAACCAAAAGATTATATCATATTTCCTCTGGACGTCCCCACCTATGACGAGGCCATGAAATACGTGCGCACCCTGAAGGACCATGTGGGGCTCTTCAAGGTGGGGCTTGAACTCTTTATCAGCCAGGGCCCGGATATCCTCAAGGCCATCAATGACACGGCCGGCAACAGGATCTTCCTGGACCTCAAGCTCCACGACATCCCGGCCACGGTCAAAAGGGCCTTCATGGTGGCCAGTTCCTATGCTCCTGAATTCGTCACCGTTCATTGTGATGAGGGGGAAGGGAGTCTCAAAGATGTGGCGGACAACAACCCCGGCGGGACAAAAATCCTGGCTGTTACGCTGCTTACGAGTCTCAACAGCAAAAATCTGGATATACTCGGCTTCAGAGACCGGTACGTCAACGACCTCTCCGACCTGGTCCTCCTCAGGGCCCGGATCGCCCGGGAGGCCGGATGCCAGGGTATTGTCTGCTCCGGTCACGAAGTGGGCCGCGTCAAGAGGGAGTTCCCGGATTTCATCGCCGTCACACCCGGCATCCGTCCGGCCTGGTCCCTGGTGGCCGGGGACGACCAGAAGCGGGTGGTCACGCCCCAAAGGGCCGTCAGAGACGGCTCCGACCACATCGTGATCGGGCGCCCCATCAGGGACGCCAAGGACCCCCGGGACGCTGCAAAAAAGACAGCGGAGGAAATTGCC
Source organism: Desulfatiglandales bacterium (assembly GCA_049366815.1). Classification (GTDB taxonomy): domain Bacteria; phylum Desulfobacterota; class DSM-4660; order Desulfatiglandales; family HGW-15; genus CAYNYM01. The sequence goes on from JBMNCO010000237.1 coordinate 14,541, forward strand.
GCGGCACTTTGAAAAATGGAAGTCCCCCTCTAGATCTTACCCTCCGGAGGGGGCTTGCCTTTGGGATGCAGGATTTGGTAATCGCCCCTTGCGGTTTTCATGGCCACGGACATGACGCGCCAGGTATCATCGACTTTCTGGAGTTGGAAATAGACCTCACCCCTGTCCTTTGTCCCCCTCGCCTTGAGGAGGATCCCTGCGGTTTTTCTGCCGTTCACCGTCCTGACATGCTGCCTGAGGAGGGAAAGCTCGATACGCTCGCCAAGGGATTGAAAGAGATCCCCATTCCGATGAACAAAGGACTCACAGGCGTCATAAGCCCCGGCGCCATTAAAAAGCCTCAGCAGTGACACAATGGGATTTTGTGGAAAGGGATGCACCGGCCACTTCGCACCCCCAAGGACGACATAGCCCACCGCCAGAATGACGATCATGATCACCCCAACGGCTGCAAAGATCAGGGGATCACGATGCCGGGGATAGGGCGTCGACATGGAAGAGACGGGCTGATCCTTCCGATCCACGGGATGCGCCGTTCCGACGCCGGGCTCGGTCCCGGGACCGGTAGGAGGAGAGGTGGTTTCACCTTGCGGTTGAGGAGACCGCTCGGGCGATAGAAATTCCTCCGAATCCCGGTGTATAAGAATTCGCGCACCGCAGGCCCCGCAGGACATCCGGGTGCTCTTTCCGCCTGTCAGGTCTTGGGGAATTTGATTGACGGCCCGGCATTGCGGGCATCTGACCTTCACGTTTTATCCTCCCGCTGTACCCCTACTCCGGAAAGGTGTGCCCGCGGAGACCACGGCCACGGATCATGCTAAGGCGCGCCGCCCTGCATACCCTGATATATTACCAGGTTTTCTCCGATCCGAACAGGGCTCTTGCCGGTTCCTCGAATCTCCGGCTCCGGCTTGTACCCCGGACAGTCCTCTCAATCTATTTGACAAAGCAACCAGGCTGATCAAAAATTGACCGCACATCACCTCACACAAGGGGTGGAGGTTTAACATCTCATGGAATCATGTCACGAAAGGCACAAATAAAGGTCGAAAAACTCGCCCGCTTCCTGGTCTATATCCTGGGGCACCGGCCGGATGAATTCGGGCTTGTACCGGATGCGGACGGCTTTGTCGCCTTCAAAGAGTTGCTGCAGGCCATTCACGAAGAACCAGGCTGGGGCTATGTCAGGCAGGCAAACCTGAATGAGATTCTCCTTGGAAAAGACGGGGCGCTTTTCGAAGTGGATGAGAAGCGTATCAGGACCCTCGACCAACGCTGGGATCTCGATGTTGAAAGGCCCTCGGCCTCCCTGCCCAAGCTCCTCTATGTCGCTGTCAGGCGGCGGGCACACCCCCACGCCTTGGATACGGGATTGAAATCAGCAAAGGATGCCTATCTTATTCTCTCTTCCCAAAAGAATATGGCGCTTCGTATCGGTCAGCGAAAGGACGCGACCCCCGTCCTTCTGGAGGTGACGGCGGAACGCGCCCGGGCGGAGGGCCTTTCCTTTTATTCCTTCGGACAACTCTATCTCTCTAATGAAATCCCGCCGCGCCACATCAAAGGTCCGCCCCTTCCAAAGGAAGCAGCACAGCCACCGGCCAAGGGAAAGGAGAAAGAGACCAAATCCGCTTCCGAATTTCACCCCGGCACCTTTGTGCTTGAAGTGGGCAGGGACCCCGCTCCACAGCGTCACCGCAAAGTAAAGAAGGAAAGGGGATGGAAGGAAGAGGCGAGAAAGATGCGGAGAAAAGGCTCCCGGACTCCTCCCTGATATCGATCATTGTATTTCTCCCAGGACCTTTCCTTTTCCCAATCCGTTCATGCGGATCACAAAAAGCCGGTTCTTGACGCCCTGGGCGCAAGGGAAGAGAACGGGCACATAGTTCTCACTCCAGCCCTCGGCCATACCTCCCCCTTCGGGGTCAACACCCTCGACAAGCACTGAAAATACGTTTCCCATACATGATCTGTAGAAGGCCGTTCGCTTTTTGTAGCCAAGCTTTCTGAGCGCCCGCGCCCTTTCCTTTTTGGTATCCGAGGCCACCTGATTCGGAAGACCGGCTGCAGGGGTCCCCATCCTTTGCGAATAGGGAAAGACGTGGAGATAGGATACAGGGAGACGGTCGATCAAGGCAAAGGTGTCCTGGAAATCCTCATGGGTCTCCCCGGGGAATCCGGCGATGAGGTCGACCCCGATGGCCGCAAGGGGCATCCTGCGATGGATGTAGGAGACCAATGCCGAGAAATTCGATGCCGAGTATTTCCGGTTCATTCCTCTCAGGATCCGATCATTCCCGCTCTGGAGAGAGATGTGAAAATGGGGGCATAGCCATTCCTCCGAGGCGACCATGTCGATCATTTCCCCGTCCATTTCGTCCGGATGCAGTGAACTCAATCTTACGCGCAGGTCCAGGGGTTCCCGTCCGATCCGCCTCAGAAGGCCCTTGAGATTCAGTGAGGGGGCCAAGTCCGCCCCGTATTTTCCCAGGTGGATCCCCGTCAGGACCACCTCCCGGTAGCCTTTCCCTGAAAGGGACCGGAGCATGGACATGACCCCTTCGGGCTCAAGACTCCGCAGAGGGCCCCGGGCCCGGGGAACGATGCAATAACTGCAAAAGGACCGGCATCCGTCCTGGATCTTCAGGAAGGCCCGCGTCCGGCCCGGAAACCCATCTATGGGCATGACCTCAAAGGGTAGGCATGAGGGGAAATCCTTACTGTAGCAAGAAACCTTACCTCTGTCGGATGCCTTCGCCAGGAGATTCGGGAGTTGGCCTTTGCAGGTGTTGCCGGCCACCAGTGCCAACCCCTTTATTTCCGCGAGTTCTCCAGGGAATACCTGGGCGTAGCAGCCCACGGCCGCCGTCCGCCCGGAGGGGTTGTCTCTGATGGCCTTTCGAATGGCCTGCCGCGACTGATAAGCGGCCCGCTGTGTCACAATGCAGGTATTGACTACGGTGATATCGGCCTCCTCATCTTCACTGACAGGAGCATATTCTGCATCCATCAGGGACTCCCGGAGATAGGCGGATTCGTACTGGTTCACCTTGCAGCCGAGGGTTACGATCTTGAATGTTTTGTTCATGATATAATGCATGCGTCCAAATTCGATTTTTTCTGGTCAGCAACAGTTTATTCATCCTGCTAAAAAGGTCAAACGACAAAACGCCGGCCCCTGTTATTTGAAGCCCTTGTATAAAAAAGATAGAAAAACGACTTTTGACAAATTCGTCTTAGATGAAAAACACATTGAATTGGGAACCGACCTGTGTTATCTGAGGCAGATTTGAGGAAAAAGAGAGCTTTTGACGTTGGGAACCTATTCATGAGGACGGGAAAGGAGAGAACCATGCGAAAGGGATTATCAGTGTTGGTTTCAGTGCTTGTGGTCGGTTTGATGTTTTCGCCCTGTGCCTGGGGCAAGGCAAAACCCATCAAGGTCGGCATCAACGCACCCATTACGGGAGACATTCCAAAGGTCGGCGAGGGGACCAAATTCGCGGCCCAAATGTGGCTCGAAGACATCAATGCCGCGGGCGGAATCAAGGTCGGAGGGGAGACCTATCCTGTTGAACTGGTCATCGAGGACAATGAAGCCAAGGCCGAATCGGCGGTCAAGGTCAACACAAAGATGATCACGGAAGACGAGGTTCTGGTCATTGTAGGGCCCCAGTCCTCCAAACAGGCGGTCCCGGCCGGTGATGTGGCCAACAACTGGAAAACCCCCATGATCAGCCCCTGGTCCACGAATCCCGATACGACCAAGGACCGTCCCTTTGTTTTCCGCGGGTGTTTCCTGGATCCCTTCCAGGGTCCTGTGGTGGCCAATTTCATCACCAATGAGTTCGGATATAAGAAGGCCGCCGTCCTTTATGATGTCGCCAGCGATTACCCGAAGGGCCTCGCCGAATTTTTCAAAAAGGCATGGGAAGACCTTCACGGTGCGGGCTCTGTGGTGGCCTTTGAAAGCTTCACCACCAAAGACGCCGACTTCAGTTCTCAGTTGACCAACATCATCAAATCAGGGGCCGAGGTCCTTTTTACGCCCCAGTATTACAACGAGGTCGCCCTGATCGTGCAGCAGGCCCATGAACTGGGCTTCAACAAGCCCATCGTGGGCAGTGACAGCTGGGGTTCCGCGGAGACCGTCACTTTGTGCGGCAAGGACTGCTACGGGCTGTTCTTCAGCACACACTATGCGGCCGCAGGCGCCAAGGGGGCCACAAAGGCATTCATCGAGCGTTACAAAAAGAAACACGGGTATATCCCCGATGACGTGGCGGCCCTGACCTGGGATGCCCTGCATCTCGTTCAGCAGGCGGTTCAGGATACCGGCAAACTCACCGGGAAGGTTGAGAAAGACCGGGCGGCTGTCCGTGACGCCCTGGCCAAGATCAAGGATTTTGAAGGCATCACAGGCAAGATGACCTTCACGGAAGAGGGCGATCCCATCAAGTGCGCCGTAATCGTCAGGATCAGCGATCAGGGCGAATTTGAATTCTACAAATCCGTATGCCCTTAGTGGTTGTGAGACGGATATCCCGCCTGAACCACCGTGATCCGCCCGACCGCGGCGGTCAAGGGGGAATGATACGTCGAAAAAGGTGCGGGCCTCGGAGGTTTTCCCCGGGCCCGCACTATGATAGCACAAGGAGTGAATGCGATGGTCTTCTTCCTGCAGAACCTCGTCAACGCCTTGCAGTGGGGCAGTTTTTACGCCTTAATCGCTCTCGGATACTCCATGGTCTACAGCATCCTTATGCTGTTCAACTTTGCCCACGGCGACATTTTCATGGTGGGCGCCTATATCGGCTTCGGCGTCTCAACGGGCCTGGTGGCCCTTGCATCCCTCGGCGCCGTGACACTGCCCAACTGGTTGATCCTGGTCTTAACCATCATCATTTCCATGTTCCTGACCTCCTTTGTGGGCATGCTGGTTGAAAGGATCGGATACCGTCCCCTGCGGGAGGCGCCCCGGGCCTCGGCGGCCATCACCGGTCTGATGATAGGCATCATTCTTGAAACGGGAAACCTGGCCCTCCTGGGCGCGAGACGGATCAGCTTTCCCCCCTTGATCGAGACCGCCACCTACAACCTGGGTGGCGTTTTTATCACAAACAAGAAGATCATGATCGTCGTGATCTCTCTGGCCCTCATGGCGGCCCTTCACCAGTTCATCAGGCATACCAAATGGGGCATGGCCATGCGGGCCATGGCCTTCGACTATGTGGTCGTTCCCTTGATGGGTGTGCCCCTCAACAAAATCGCGGCCATGACCTTCGCCATCGGTTCGGCCTTGGCCGCCGTGGCCGGGATCCTTTTCGGCATCGCCTATCCCGTCCTCGATCCCTACATGGGCATATTGTTCGGATGGAAGGCCTTCGTCGCCGCGATCCTCGGGGGCAGAGGCTCCATCATGGGCGCCACACTGGCAGGCTTTCTGCTGGGCTTTATCGAAATCTTTGTGGCCATGATCTTTCCCTCCACCCTGCGGGATCTGATCGCCTATTCGATCATCCTGCTCATATTGGTCTTCAGGCCGCACGGTTTCTTCGGAGAGCCGTACAGCGCGCGTCTGAGGCTCTAACCCCCAGATGATTCAACATTGTGAATGCTCAACCGGTATTGAAGGCACAAAACTGACGAGGAACGCAATGGAAGGAAAAGACGGCAAAAGCTCAGGAAACAGAGACCGGTTCCGGGACAGGGTTCGGACATGGTTTTCCTGTGTCCCCATGCTAGGCTGGCTCATCGGCGCGCTGGTCGCCGTGATCCTTGAACACCTTGTAGGCGAACCCTTGACGGGCCCCTTGGGTTTACCCAAGATCCCTGTTCTCTTCGGCTTCGTGACCGTACTCAAGAAACCCCATCTGATTCCCGGCATCCTCATCTTCCTGTTTCTGATCTATGTATTACCCGTATCCTTGGTGGCGAGGCTCTGCGCCTCTCCCGCCAACGCGATCGCTGACAGGTTTCTCAAATTGCCCCTGTGGATCTCGGCGGTCTTCCATCTGGCCCTTTTCTATGCCATTCTTCACATCTGGTGCGACATCAGCGCCTACAGGGTGTTGACCCTCAAGCTCACGCTCATCGCCGTCATGCTGACCCTGAGTCTCAACGTCATCAACGGCTATATGGGGGAATTCTCCTGCTCCCATCCCGGGTTCATGGCCCTCGGGGCCTACAGCGCCTCGATCTTTACGCTTGTGCTCTTCGTGGACGACAAACTTTTCGGCCCCGCATGGCTGCCCGCCGCTTTGGGGCCGTTCATGTTCCCTATTGCCTTGATCCTGGGCGGATTGGTCGCGGCCGTTGGGGCACTGGTGGTAGCCATTCCCTCCTTCAGGACCAGGGGTGATTACCTGGCCATCATCTCCCTGGCCTTTCTTTTTATTGTCAAGAGCCTGATCGAAAATCTTGAATTGGTCGGGGGGCCGAGGGGTTTGAGCAGCCAGCCGAACTGGTCCAATCTTCCGACCGTCTTCCTATGGACCGTGCTCTGCGTCTGGGTCATCAACAATTTTGTGCGTTCGACACTGGGTAAGGCCCTGAACGCGGTTCGTGACGACGAGATGGCCGCCGATGCCATGACGGTCAATACCCGACGCACCAAGATCGTGGCCTTCATGTTTGCGGCATTCTGGGCGGGTGTGGCCGGTGGTCTTTTCGCCCATGTGCTCCGCTACGTCAATCCAGGCACATTCGGTATTCAGAAACTTGCGGAGGTCCTGGCCATGGTCTATCTCGGGGGCCTGAATTCCGTAGTCGGATCCATCGTCGGGGCGGTAGGTCTGAATCTACTCAGTGAGGCCCTGCGACCCCTGGAGATCTTCAAATGGATCATCATTCCTCTCATGCTCATTCTGGTCATGGTTTATCGTCCCACAGGCCTTATCGCCTTCAGGGAGTTTGACGTCCACAATCTCCTGAAACCGAAAATGAGAACGGAAAAAGAGGTGTAGGATGGCATTGCTTCATGTCGACAAGATGACACACTACTTCGGCGGATTGCGGGCCGTATTCAACTACAACCTGGAGATCGAATCCGGCCAGATCCGCGGTCTCATCGGTCCGAACGGGGCGGGAAAGACAACCATCTTCAATCTCATCACCGGGGTTTACCGCCCGACCGAAGGGAAGGTCCTTCTGGAGGGGAGGAACACGGTCGGACTTCAACCCCACCAGATCGCATCGAGGGGCTTGGGCAGGACCTTTCAGGAAATGCGGCTGTGGCGACACATGAACGTTCTCGATCACATCAAGATGGCCCGCTATTCGAAACTCCGGTATGGACTCGCCGGGGCCTTTTTCGGCACCGGCAGGCGCCACAGGGAAGAGAAGCAGAGCGAGGAGAAGGCCCTCAGGCTCATGAAGATGATGAAGGTCGACCAATTCGCGGACCAAAATGTCCTCAACCTTCCCTACGGTGCTCAGCGCAGGGTCGAGATGGCGCGTGCCCTGGCCATGGAACCCAAGGTCCTGTTCCTGGACGAACCCACCGTCGGCATGACCCCGGAAGAATTGGGGCAGATGATGGATATGATCAGGAAGGTCCACGAGGAGCTAGGGCTGGCCATCTTCCTGATTGAACACAGGATGCGGGTCGTCATGGAGCTGTGTGAACTTATCCAGACCCTCGTTTTCGGGGAGGTCATCGCGGAAGGCACACCGGAAGAGATTCAGAACAACCCCAAGGTCATCGACGCCTATCTCGGCAAGGAGAACATAGCCTGATGTTACTATCTGTGGAAAACCTTCGGGTATCCTATGGGACCATTACGGCCCTGCACGGCATAAGCTTCCAGATCGATGAAAAGGAGACGGTCTGTGTCATAGGCGCCAACGGAGCCGGAAAGAGCACGACCCTCCGCGCCATTTCCCGCGTGGCCCCGGTGGAGTCAGGGAGCAGCATGACCTATATGGGGAAAGACCTGCTCAAATACTCCGCCGACAAGGTCGTCAGCGAACTCGGCATCTCCCACGTGCCTGAGGGCCGGCGCCTTTTCGGCAACCTGACGGTCATGGAAAACCTCTTGCTGGCCACCTTTGCACGGAAAGACCGGGAAGCAATCGAGCGGGACATCCAACGGGTCTTCTCTATCTTTACCCGACTGGATGAGAGGAAGACACAAAAGGCCGGGACCCTGAGCGGTGGCGAACAGCAGATGCTGGCCGTTGGCCGGGCCTTCATGAGCGGCCGAAAGGTCATGCTCCTGGACGAACCCTCCATGGGACTGGCCCCGCTTCTGATGCTGAGCGTGTTCAACGCCCTGAAGGAGATCAATCAGCAGGAAGGGACCGCCATTCTTCTCGTGGAACAGAACGCCCGGCTGGCCCTCCAGTTTGCCCGCAGGGGCTATGTCCTGGAAAACGGTCACTTGGTTCTTCAGGGTCCGTCGGAAAAACTGATCGACGACCCGGAGATCAAGAGGGCCTACCTCGGGGGCTAGACTGCAGGCCCCGGAGGGCCTTGCCTGTTCTTCAAGCGCACTTCGACTCCAGGCCCTCCGGCCGGAACGTGTGTGCGGCCGGGCGCACCGGGAACAGCCTCCTTTCGGGAGGAAGACATCGACCGACATACACTCATTTACGGACAAGAAACTCAGGGTAGTCATTGAATCGGACGGACCTTTCCATGGGCGCTTCTTTGATGAAATCCATCGATCGTGTTGAGGACATTCTTTACGGCGACCGGTTTGGTGATATAACCTTCACAACCCGCCTCCAGCGCCTTCTCCTCATCGCCCTGCATGGCGAAACCCGTGAGGGCAACGACCGGGATACCTCCCAGTTCAGGGTCGGCCTTTATGATTTTTGTGGCCGTCAGGCCGTCCATGCCAGGCAACTGGATGTCCATCAGGATCAGAAAGGGTTGATGCTCCCTGGCCAGGTCAATGCCTGTTTCCGCATCAGCGGCTTCAATAATCTGATAATTGCCGACCTTAAAAATACCGCGCATCAGCTTCCTGTTTAAGTCATTGTCTTCGACCACAAGGACCTTCCCTTTGCACATAATCTCCCCCCTTATATTTCATCACCTCCAACTACGGCTCCCGCATGCATATATGGGGGCACCTGTCGCGCCGGCCGACGAGTCAAACACCCATCATTGCTTTCTCAATGACCGTATACTGCACATATCTCCTATCGGACGGCCGCCGTCGACACTTAAACAAAATGGGTCTTGCCTGCATATCCATCCTCCCCCCAGCACCCGCTCACCGTCATAACAGACCAGGGCCTGGCCCGGGGTGATCGCCCACTGGGGTTCCTCGAACTCTAAGAGAACCCTGGCCTCGGAAAGAACGGTCAATCGTCCGGGTGCCGCCTGATGCCTGTAACGGATCTGGGCAAGGACTTTCGTGTCTCCTGCCGGGGGTGTTTCCGCCATCCAATGGAAATCTTCCGCTACTACCCGGGACGCGAAAAGATCTTCCTTTCTCCCGACCGTTACGGTATTTTTTGCCGGGCTTAGGGCCTGGACATAGTATGGACGGGCAGATGCGATCCCCAGTCCGTGCCTCTGACCGATGGTATAGCGATAGGTACCCCGGTGTTCCCCGACCTTTTCGCCCTGAAGATTGACGATGTCCCCTCTCTTGGAAACAGGGCCTTCGACACTTGACTCCAAAAAGGTGCGGTAATCGTTTCCGGGGATGAAACAGATCTCCTGGCTTTCCGGATCAGAAGAAGCAGGGAGTTCCCTCCGAAGAGCCAGGTCCTTTGTCTCAGTCTTGGACAGATCCTGGAGCGGGAAAAGGATTCTGGAGAGCTGCTCCGGCCTGAGCCTGTGAAGAAAGTAGGACTGCTCTTTCCTTCTGTCCTTTCCTCGCCAGAGCTCATGAAACCTTTCCCCGGATCTCTTGATCCTCGCATAATGGCCTGTGGCGATATACCCGATCCCCTTTTCCCGGGCATGCCTCAGGAGATATTCGAATTTCAGCGCAGGGTTACAAACCACGCAGGGGTTCGGAGTCCGTCCCTCCAGGTAGGCACCGATAAAGGGGGCGATGACTTTTTGGGTAAAGGGTGTCCTCAGGTCCTGGATCTTCAGGGGGATTCGGAGACGGGCGGCGATCTGTCTGACGCGGAGGATTTTTTCTTCCGTTCTGTGGGGTGAGGCGGGGAGCAAAAAATGGAGGCCGCTGACCTCCCAGCCGGCCTCCTTTAGAAGTGCGGCACCCAGGGCGCTGTCCACGCCGCCGCTCAGGGCGACAACTACTGAAGAAGGTTTCTTATTCATTGAAATGCATCCTGCCGCCGTGCACGCCGTTTGAAGGGACCCCTTGATTTATGATCGGATCAGGTCCCATGCCGGTCAATCCAGAATGGATCGATTGAATTTGACCTCCATGGCCCGTGCGGGGCAGGCCACCACACAAAGCTCGCACCCGCTGCACTTCTCCGTATCAAAGACGACCTCCATCTCCGGGCGGCGGATATAGAGCGCGCCGGTCGGGCAAACGGCCGTGCAGGCACCGCACTGATAACATTTTTCTTCGTCTCTCTTGATGTCCTGGCCTACGTTCTCCACCTTCATGCCCAGGCTCTTGAGATACTGAATGCCTTCTTGGAAATTCTTCCGGTGGCCGCTCAATTCCATGACCACCAGGCCTTCCTTTCTCGGGTAGATAGTGGCCTTCAGGATGTTGAAATCAAGGTCAAATTTTTTCACCAGATTGCAGACAATGGGTTCGTTGACCACCTCCGCGGGAAACCTGAGTGAAAGCATTTTCGAATACATGATATGACCTCCTTGAGGTCAGGCCGAAGGGGCCTGACCCGGAAAGGATGCACAGGGCGCGTTATTGATATCGCTTCATGACCCGCTCAAAACCCGGGAGTGAATTCTCAATGGTCTTGTCATCGGCGCAATAGGCGATTCTGAAGTGTCCCGGCCCCATGAATCCGCTGCCGGGGACCGTCAGGATGTTCTCTTCCTGCAGGGCCTTTACAAAGGCTACATCGTCCTCGATGGGCGTCTTGGGGTAAAGGTAGAAAGTCCCGCCGGGTTTTACGATTTCATAGCCGAAGGAGACGAGACTCTCATAGAGCATGTCCCGACGTCTCCTGTAGATGGAGACATCCACGCTTTCTTCCAAAAGATAGGGAATGGCACGCTGAAAAAACGCCGGGGCGTTGACAAAGCCCAAAATGCGGTTACACAGGACCAATCCCGGAAGGATGATATCTTTTTCCGACAACTCAGGGTGGACCGCCACGTACCCGATCCTTTCCCCGGCCAGTGAGAGGTCCTTTGAAAAGGATGTGACCATAAAACTCTCAGGGTAGGCGTTGAAAATGCTCGGGACCTCCAGGTCGTCATAGACGATCTTTCGATAGGGTTCGTCCGAGATGAGATAGATGGTATGACCCACTTTGGCGCTCTGTTCCGTGAGCAACCGGGCCAGGGTATCTATCTCCTCTTTGTCATAGACCCGTCCCGTGGGGTTATTGGGGGAGTTGATGAGGACGGCCTTAGTCTTCCCGGAGATCTGGGCCTCGATGCCCTGGAAGTCAAGCCCAAAGTCCGGATGTGTTTTTACGACCTTCGGGACACCCTGATACGTATCTATATAAAAGTTGTATTCCACAAAATAGGGGGAGGGAACGATCACTTCATCGCCCGGATCAAGAATGGTCTTAAAGACGACGTTCAGCGCGCCGCCTGCACCGCAGGTCATGACGATTTCATCCGCGGTCAGATCCTGTTGATTGAAGGTCCTGAGGTATTTGGCTACAGCGTCTCTCGTCTCGATAAATCCCGGATTGGGCATGTAGCCATGAATGCCGGCCTTCTTTTCCGCCACCAATGCGGCCAGGACTTCATTGAGCTTTTCAGGAGGTTCCAGATTGGGATTCCCCAGACTGAAATCAAAGACATTCTCGACGCCATATTTGACCTTCCTTTTGAGGCCTTCTTCAAACATGGCTCTGATCCATGATGACATGTCAATGGAAGTTTTTATTTTTTTCGCGACGGTCATGTGCACTTCTCCTTTCAACCGACTTGGGAGGACATGCCTCCCTGTGGTCCCTTCTGCAGAATTTTCGCGTCATTCTAGCCCAAGTCATTAAATTTGAAAAGGAGAAATAACCCCTTTCCTATTCACCCTTCTTGCGCTAGAATTAAAAATTCATGATCATTGGTCATTGCTCCATTCCGAATTGGCTGAGAGGCGATTCATGGCGAAAAAGACGATTAAGAGACGCACCATTGCCGTTCTCACGGGTGGCGGAGATGTCCCCGGCCTAAACCCATGCATCAAGACGCTGGTTTACAGGGCCGCTGCCGAAGGCATCAGGATTCTGGGCATCCGGCGGGGATGGGCGGGCATTCTAGGGTACAGTCCCGATGACCCCAAAGGCAATTTTAAATATGTACAGGAACTGACTCCCCCCGAGGTCAGGACCATCGACCGATCCGGGGGAACCTATCTCCACACATCACGCACCAACCCAAGCGTCGCAAGAAAAAAGGACGTCCCCGATTTTCTCAAGAAAAAGTTCAGGGATGAAGACCAGACCCTGGATCTGACATCCCATGTCCTGCAGAATCTCGAGACACTTCAGGTGGAGTGCATCATCCCTATTGGCGGCGATGACACCCTCAGTTTCGCGGACAGGTTGCACAGAGAGGGGTTTCCGGTCATAGCCATCCCCAAGACCATGGATAACGACGTGTTCGGGACGGACTATTGCATAGGATTTTCCACGGCCGTCACAAGGAGTGTGGGATTCATCCACGCCCTGCGGACCTCCACAGGGTCCCATGAACGCATAGCCGTTATTGAACTTTTCGGCAGGTATTGCGGCGAGACGTCTCTGATTTCAGCCTACCTGGCGGGAGTGGATCGGGCGATCATTTCCGAGGTACCCTTCGATCCCCAAAAGCTGGCCGATCTGATCATGGTGGATAAAAGGGCGAACCCGAAGAATTACGCCATGATCACCATTTCAGAAGGGGCAAGAACCATCAAAGGGGAGATGTTCCTTTCAGGGGACAAGGATGCCTACGGCCATCGGAGGCTGGGAGGGATCGGAGAAGAAACCGGAATAGTCCTCAAGAAACTGACGGGGGAGAAGGTACTCAACCAGCGACTGTCCTACTTGATGAGAAGCGGCACCCCCGATTCTCTGGATCTGATGGTCGCGGTCAACTATGCCAACATCGCCATTGATCTCTATTTAAAGCGCGTTTTCGGCCGTCTCGTCGCACTCAACCGCGGGATTTATGGAGATATCCCCCTGAGCACAGTGGCAACGGGGCAGAAGCGCGTAGATGTCAGAGAACTCTATGATGTGGATGAATACCGACCCAAGGTAAGGCATGCAGGGGGCAAACCCATGTTCCTGTATTAGGAGATTGGTATGAATTTAGCCCTTTCCAATAACTGTGTGGAAATCATGCACCCTTTCTGAAGTGACTAGCGGGAGGACGCCGTCTTTTTGCGATTTATCCGTGGGGGAAACCCCAGCTCGAC
>JBMNCO010000238.1:0-5960 GCA_049366815.1 Desulfatiglandales bacterium
ACCACGGATGCCCAGTGGGTGGATGTGTGTGAATAGGTCCGCATCCGGTTTTCGCCTGTCATGCAGCCCACATTGTGGACGGACCTTTTCGCTGAGAGTCTTCTTTTCAGCAGCCGAAACCGGTGGGAAGCATCTTGACTCCATGGGCCGTTGTGTTAGTGTAAAATCAAAGGCCCAATCAAGACCTGCCAAGCCTTCAAAAAAAGGAATCGTTGAGCGCCATGAAAAAGATAGAACTCCCTGAAGGTTATCATCCGTCAGAAGATGAACCCTACATGAATGCAAAACAGGTTGAATATTTCAGGCGAAGATTGTTGGAGTGGCGGGAGCAACTGGGAAATGAGGCCACCGGGGGCGTAAACATCCTGAGGAACGCGAACGACGACGAGGTGGAGGGGGATATCGCCGATAAGGGCCGTCTCGCAGCGGATCAGGCCCTGGAGTTGAGGACCCACTCCCGCTGCATCAAGCTGATTCGAAAAATCGATGAGGCCCTGAACAGGATCCGGCAGGGAACCTATGGATTCTGCGAGGAGACGGGAGACAAAATCGGGATAAGGCGACTGGAGGCGAGACCCATCGCGACCTTGTCATTGGAATCCCAGATAAGACACGAAAGACGAGAGAGGCTCGTCAAAGGTTGAATGCCACGATACCGGACCGGACACCTTTTTTCTAGTCCTCGAGACCTTGCCCCTGACTGTTCCGCATGGAACCTTTCGCAAAGGCCAGAAAGCGTCCGGCCTCCTTTTCATTTCCCGTCGAGGAATATATCCTGCTGATCCTCTGATAGTAGTGCGCCCGGTTGTCCGGGTCCTCCTGGACGAGTGCGAGATAGAGTTCAAGGATACGCATCGAATATCGGCCCGTGTCGAAACTGAGGTCGGCGTATTTTCTCTTGACGGCGGGATCGGATGCCCTTCGGCAGGTCTGACAATCCTCCATGATCTTCCCGTAGAGATCCCGGGCCCTTTCCTTCTGATCCACGGCTTCGAACACCCTCGCCAGGGTCCGGCCGACGTTCTCTTCCCAGCCGAAGGTCTTGAGATACCCATTGAGAAAAGATTCCGCCTCCTTGTATCTTTCCGCTTGGCAGAGCGTCTCAGCCCGAAGTAGAAGAACGGCCAAGGTTTCATTCAATTCCTCAGGACAGGCATCAAGGAATGACAAGGCCTGATCAAATTCTTTCCGTTCCCAGAGAAGCTCACACATGACCTGGTAGGCCCTCAGGGAGGCCGGGTGATCCTTCAGAAATCCTTCCAGCAAGGCCTGGGCCTTTTCATGCATCCCGAGGTTCAAATGGACGGTGGCCAGCTCAAGAGGAATAAAACTCCCTTCCAGGGGATCATCCTCAAGCGCCCTGGTCAAGGCCTCCAGGGCACCGTCAAAGTCACCCCGGTTCAGGGCCGCAAATCCTTTTCTAAAGTTCTCTCCGTAACTGTAGTAGGCGGAACGTTCCTCGTCGGGGAATGCACTGCACAGGGCCGCGAAGTATTCTTCCTCCTGCGGGCCTTCCTCCGTGTCCCGGGAAATTCTCTCCTCCAGGTACACATCCTGGTAGGCGATCTTCTCCTCGTCGGAAATATGTGCCTGGATCTCTTTCCGTAGTCCTTCGATTTGCCCCCGGAGTCCCTCGTCCTTTGTCAGTTCCAGGGCCAGAATGAGTCTCTCTTCGGCCTCATCCCAGTGTCCTGTTTCCATGAGGTCCTCCGCGGTCTCCTTGTGGGAACAGGCCAGGGACGCTCTGCTCTGCGCCAGCTTTTCTTTGAGCCGTTCGATGTCCCCGGGCTTTGCGGTCGACTTTTTGGAAAATTTGTCCACCGCCTTTTCGTACTCAAGCATGGCGGCGCCATATTCCTTGATCCCGCAGTAATCATCGCCCCTCTTTTCGATCTCCCGGGGTGTCTTGCCACCGAGAAAACCCCATAACCCCATAATGTTGACCCTCTTTTCTTTTTTCGTTTTACCTTTGCCCAAGGAGTATGATGAAAAACATGAAAGGCGTCAAGGGTGTTTCAGGAGGTGAAGTCCGGGTGCAAGCGTGACGGCCCCGTCGAACGCCTGCAATAGGCCGGGAACCGCGGGTTGGGCTTGCGAAATCCAACAGGGCGGGCTATCCTCAGCCTTCCCATAATTTTTAGAATATGAGGTCAGGGCTTGAAGCAAAGGATTCGCGTCTCAGTCCGTGAATTGGTCGACGCACTGGGGCGCTCAGGCGATTTAAACCTGGAATTCCCGGGGACGAGCAGGGCCATCGAAGGAATCGGTGCCCACCGCCTGATTCAGACGGCTAGAGAGGGGGACTATGCCCGAGAGGTGTCCATCTCCTACGAGCTTGAAAGCGATCATTTCCTGATCGAGATCTCGGGTAGAATCGACGGCATCCTTCGGGCTGACACCGGTCTCGTTGTAGAAGAGATAAAGTCCACCCGCCGGGACCTCGCTGATACTGAAATGGGCCGGAACCCTCTCCACTGGGCCCAACTGAAGATCTATGCCTTTATCCTGGCCCAACAGGAAGGCCTGTCCGGCATCGAGGCCCGGCTCACCTATTATCAGCTTGACACAGGACAAACCCGTGAGTTCAAACAGCACTTTCGGAGGGATGAACTCGAGGGGTCCTTCCACGAGGTGGTGTCCCGCCTTACGGACCGCCTGGAGAGGGCCGGGACGTGGTGCCGGGTGCGGGATGCCAGTATTGCGGGCCTTGAATTTCCCTTCTCGGACTTTCGGCCGGGGCAGCGACGCATGGCTGTTGAGGTCTTCAGGAGCATTCGAGACAGGGACCAGCTGATTATCCAGGCCGCCACGGGGATCGGAAAGACCCTGGCCGTCATCTTTCCGGCCCTCAAGGCGATGTCGGAAGGCAAGGCCGGCCGAATCTTCTATCTCACGGCCAGAACAACGGGTCGGACGGTTGCGGAAAAGGCCGTCGAGGCATTGCGGGGCAGGGGATTGCGTCTTAAAACTCTGACCCTCACCGCCAAGGAGAAGGTCTGCTTTAAAGACAAACCCTCCTGCTCCCCGGAAGCGTGCGAATACGCCCGGGGATACTATGACCGTATCGAAGCCGCATTGAATGAGCTGGACCACCAGGACGGTCTGACCCGGGATATCCTTCTGGAGTCGGCTCAAAGGTACGGTGTCTGCCCCTTTGAGTTTTCCCTGGATCTTGCCCTGCGCATGGACTTTATTATCTGTGATTACAACTATGCATTTGATCCCAGGGTCTACCTCCGCCGCATATTTTCAGGAGAAAAGGGGGACTGTGTCCTCCTGGTGGATGAGGCCCACAACCTGGTCTCGAGGGCCAGGGAGATGTTCTCGGCAAACCTCTGCAAACAGAAGATCCTGGACGTGCGGCGCCCCCTTCGACATGAACTGCCGGATCTTTATGGGGGTCTGGGAAAGATCAACGCCTGGTTCCGCCAGGTCGGAAAGGGGAGCGGTGCAGGGGAAGATTTCTTTTTCGAAAAGGACCCACCCTCGGACCTCTACCCCCTGCTGCGGGCCTTTCTGACAGCCGCAGACAAGTGGCTCTCACAAAATATCGAGACGACCTACCGTGACGGTCTCCAGGATCTATTCTTCGAGATCCGCAATTTCATGAGGGTATCGGAATGCTACGATGCGTGCTACGTCACCTGCTATGAAAGGAATGAAAGGGATTTGAGGATCAAGCTCTTCTGCATCGACCCGGCCTCAAATCTCCGAAAAGTCCTGGACCCATGCAGGTCCGCGATCTTTTTCTCCGCCACCATGACCCCTTTGCATCACTTCAAAAAGATCCTCGGATGCAGGGATACCGCCGGGACCCTTGAGCTCGGCTCACCCTTCCCTGCAGCCAATCTCTGCCTTTTGGTCGCCGACGGCATTTCAACCCGCTACAGGCAACGGGATCGGACCAAGGGCGACGTGGCTCGGATGATCCTCTCAATCGCCCGAAAAAAGGCGGGCAATTATCTGTTTTTCTTTCCATCCTATAAATATATGGCTATGGTTTACGAGGTCTTTTGCAGGGAAGACCCCAGGATGGAAACCATGCTTCAAGCCCCCGACATGAGTGAAGACGACCGGGAGGCCTTCCTGGCAAGGTTTTCAGGAGATAACCCCAAAACCCTGGTCGGTTTTGCGGTCATGGGCGGTATATTCGGGGAGGGGATCGATCTCGTTGGGGACCGGTTGACAGGGGCTGCAGTTGTTGGGGTGGGATTGCCGGGGATTTCGGCTGAAAACGAACTTATTCGAAACCATTTCAACCAGAGCGGGCGGGCCGGTTTCGAAGCCGCTTACCTCTATCCGGGTTTCAACAGGGTGCTCCAGGCGGCCGGCCGGGTCATCCGAACCGAGCAAGACCGCGGCGTTGTCCTGCTTGTTGACGAGCGGTTCTCCGCCTCACGCTATCGGTCGCTGTTTCCAGGTGAATGGCGGCCCAAACGTCTGCGCAGCCCTGAGGAACTGGGTCCCATCTTGGAACAATTCTGGAACAAGGGACGTCATGCACCAGGCTCCGGCTAGCTTTTGCCGGGACCCTTGTCCATTCAAAGGAAAGGGGCCGACCGAACCCTAATGAATTGGGACAAAATCATTTCAAATATGCCCCTTATTGTGGTACAAGCGGATGATCCGAGAGAGAGGACTTTACCGCGCTAAGGACAAACATCGCAGATCTTGATCTTGAATCCCGGCCGGGAACGAAGGATGGCAATGGAAAAGACCGACAAAAAGGAATCACAGGAGGCCATGGACGGACCTGATCGAGATGACGACAAGTCCTTTAGGCCGAGCGCCCTGCCCTATTTTCTGCCTTTTGTGGTCTTTTGTGGGCTGACGACCGTCAGCTCCTTTTTCCCCCAGACCCTCACCTGGTTATACCCCCTCAAGACCGTGACCGTCGCGGTCCTGATCCTTGTCTGCTGGAAGTACTATGAACCTCTTCGTCCGGGACATCACCTTCCGGCGATCGCCATGGGGATCTTTGTATGCATTGTGTGGGTGGTGCCCGAAGGATATGCGCCGGCCATGAGCAAAGAGAGCCGGATTTTTGATCCTCTTGAAAGTTTGGGGCCGTGGCAGGCCCCTCTGTGGATCGGCATACGCCTGATCGGGGCATCGGTTGTCGTGGCCGTGATGGAAGAGGTGTTCTGGCGGGGCTTCCTCATCCGCTGGATTATCAACACCGACTTTCGAAGCGTTGAACTAGGCCTTTTTACTTGGCCCTCATTCATCATAACCTCCGTGCTCTTCGGTGTCGAGCATCACCGGTGGTTCGTGGGTATCCTCGCGGGGATCCTTTACAACCTGCTCCTGTACCGCACCAAGAGCCTGTATGCATGCATCGTTGCCCACGGCGTGACCAATCTCTGTCTGGGGGTCTACGTGATCACAACGAAGCAGTGGGGGTTTTGGTAGATGATATGAATGAAGATGAGCAAAAGAGCCGCTCCCAACTCAAAAGGGAGATGCTGGCCCTTCAGAAAATGGGGGAGCGGCTTGTGGGACTTTCACCGGTCCTTTTGGAAAAGATGGACCTGCCGGCCGCAGTCAAGGACGCCGTGGTCCAGGCTCAGGGCATGAAGAGGCATGGAGCCAGGCGCAGACAACTCCAGTTTATCGGGGCTCTCATGCGAAAAATCGACCCGGAACCGATTCAGGATGCCCTTGATCGTCTGGACAGGGGGCGGCAGAAAGAGGCCTGGGCCTTCAAGGAGACGGAGGTCTGGCGGGACCGTCTGGTCGGGGGAGACGACGGGCTCATGGAGGAGATTGTCCATCGTTTCGGCGATGCGGACCGCCACCATTTGCGCCGGCTCGTCCTGAGCGCCCGACAGGAAAAAGAGAAAGGACGCCCCCCCAAAGCCTCGCGTGCCCTGTTCCGGTATCTCAGATCGCTCTTCGAATCCCAGGATCCGCCCGCCGACAACGCCTGAAGGGATACGCCTCAAAAAGGCAAATTTTAT
>JBMNCO010000239.1:0-3399 GCA_049366815.1 Desulfatiglandales bacterium
ATTAACAAACTCGATAAAATACTTGAACCCTTTTCCCTGCTCGCCGACAAGATTTTCAAAGGGAACCAAAACATTGCTAAAACTTACCTCCGCCGTGTCATGAGCCCTGATACCCAGTTTTCCCCGAAGCTTCTTTCTCGTCACTCCGGGTCTGTCTGCTTCCACAACAATGACGCTATGGCGCCCGTGTCTGGAATCCGCATCCGGATCGGTTAAGCAAAGAGCGACCATGAAATCAGCAATTGTGCCATTGGAAATAAACATCTTCGAACCGTTTATCAGGTAACCGTCTTTTACCTCTTCAGCTCTCGTCCTAACGCTCAGCACATCACTGCCTGCATCCGGCTCCGTTACAGCAAAGGCACTTATGGCCTCCCCCTTACATACCGGCGTAAGATATTTTCGTTTTTGTTCTTCAGAGCCAAACAGGAGAATCATTTTTTGGAAGCCCATGTCATTCCGACATGGGAAACTTAAGTATACAGAGGTACACGCCCCCATAAATCTCTTGCAGTCTCTTGCCTTCTGCTTTTTGTAAGGGAAACATGACCTCAAAATGAACCAAGGAATTGAACCCATTCTAGTGCAGTTCCCCCCAATACGCAACGACTGGGGATATATATCGGCAACGTCTAAAAAGGGTGAACGCCGAATAAATGACATAAATTATGTATCATGCTCCCTTCAGCTTAACAAGTAAGATTTTGTTCTTCGCCGTTTCTATCCGGAAATGGGCAATTCGCAGACTTTAGAAAAAAGCGAGTTTTAGCAAAATGTTTTTCTCCGCGAAAAATGTCAGCGGCCTTGTGAAAATGTATTAGAAATCAGCAGTGTCCGGTTAGGATTTTTCAGAAGCTGCTTCAAAGGAATATGGAACAAAGCATGTTATCGAAACATGCAAAGATGGGCTAACCGGACACTGCTGACCCTACGCAAAAATTGCCGGCCCGAGCAGGGCCGCCTCCTTCTATTCGCGCCGCTCACCGTACCTTCGGTGGCCCGGGGAAGGCGCCTTCATTCTTTCACATCCTTGAAAATTTAGGACAGGAACTCCACGATTATTTCGGACAGCTCCTTGACCGGCGGGCCTTTTTCCATCGCAGGATCCTCGAGGATCATCAAACAAAATGGATAACTCGTTGTGAGCACGTCCGCCCCCCTATTCATGGCCTCCACCACACGCCTCTCACTGTTCCTCGGATAGGGGAACTCAGGCTCGAAAAACATCCTTCCCTCCCGCCTTCATAGCAGAGAGAATTCTCTCTCGATTCTGAAAACCCTAGGATATCCAGGCCTTCTATGGCCCTCAGGATGTCCCTCGGTTCGTCAAAAATCCTGTTTTGCTTCCCGGAGCTCCTCGAAAAGTCCCACTTCCCCCATCCTTCGTATCTCATTCGCGCAGCAGGACTCCTCTGCACCGAGGGCACCAAATTCGACACCACCCTTGCGCATTATCTTCGCCACATTCCAGGGGATCACCATACTCCGGGGACCATAGGCCTGGCTCACCTCAACGTGCATTCCCCACATGATGCACGGTGCCGGAGGGAATCGACGACTCCATATCCCGCTGTAACAGGGCCTTTCTCACCGGCAAACGAATGTTGAGGGAAATAATCCCTGCTTCAGGGCGGCTCCCGGTGCACATTCCGCACTGCATGCACATCGATGTTCTGCTGTGGCTCCCGCTGATCATAATTTTTTGCTCCTGACATAGCGTCGCAAAAGATTAAATTCGCACCGCCACTCGGGCTCGTCGACGCGAAGGGACGCCGCTTTCCGGGGCTCCACAACAAGCAGTGTCTCTTGGGTGAATACATCTGAGGGGACAAAGGCGGAAACAGGTCGCTCTCACGGTTCCCTTTGCACATGGGGTGCTTCCAGTCGGCTTGGAATCCGGACATGACGACCCGGAGTGGCGGAAACGGGATGGTTTCCCGGCACAGGAAAGCAGCCGTCACCAGGGGTGAAGATCCACTTGTTCCAATGCAAGATGCGAAAAAAGCTTTCAGACCAGGAGGTATTTTTTCCTGACCTCCTCGTTTCCACGAAGGTCCTCGATACTGCCCTGATAACGGATCACCCCGTTATCGATAACATAACCACGATTGCTGAGATTTAAGGCAACTTTGACGTTCTGCTCGGCGAGCAAAACGGTCAAACCCCTCTCCTTCAACTCGGATATCTGATCTTCCAGGGTCTTCACAATGATCGGTGCGAGGCCCTCCGTCGGTTCATCGAGGAGCAGGAAATCGGGATTTGTCATGAGCGCCCGGGCAATGGTCAGCATCTGCTGTTCTCCCCCGCTGAGAAACCCGCTCCTACGGGATCTTATATGGGCGAGACCGGGGAAGAGGCCATAGACGCTTTCCCGGTTCCATAGAGCGGAACCGTCCCGTTTCCTCTCCGATATCTCCAGGTTCTCATCGACCGTGAGGTCGGCAAAGACCCGGCGGTCGTCCGGCACGTATCCCATCCCCTGGCGGGCGAGAAGATAGGCCTTCTTTCCCGTAACCGTCTCTCCCTTGAAGCGGATTGTGCCCTTGCGGGGAGGGGTAAGGCCCATGATGCTTCGCATGGTGGTGCTTTTCCCTGCGCCGTTTCGCCCCAGCAGGCATACGACTTCCCCCTCGGACACCTTCAGGGAAACACCAAACAGGATGTGGCTCAAACCGTAATAGGTGTGGATCTCTTCAACATCAAGCATCACTCGGCACCTCCCAGATAGGCTTCCTGGACCAGCCTGTTCTCCCTCACGGCCTCCGGTTCTCCCTGGATGAGGGTCTCACCCTGCTGCATCACCATGATCTTCGTCGCGATGGCAAAGACCAGCACCATGTCGTGCTCACAGAAGAGAATGGTCAGGCCCATATCAGAAGAAAGCCTCTTGATAAGTTCCATGGTGACGGCCGTCTCTTCCGGGGACATCCCTGCAGTGGGCTCGTCCAGGATGAGGAGTTCCGGGTCATTGCCCAGGGCGATAGCCATTTCCAGGAGCTTCTGATCTCCGTGTGACAGGGCGCCACATATACGGTCGGCCTTATCCATGAGACCCACGCTTTCAAGAATTTCTCTGGTTTCCTTGACGGCCTGGCCTCGAGAGGGTCGGAGAAGATCAAATGTCCGTTTCATATTGGAAAGCACGGATACCTGGACGTTTTCAAAAACGGACATTCGATGAAAGATGTTCACGACCTGAAAGGAACGGCTTATTCCCTTCCTGCAGATCCTGTAGGGAGGCAGGCCGGTAATATCATCCTCCTTGAAAAGGATGCTCCCCTTATCGGCCTTGAGTTGGCCTGTGATAAGGTTGAAGAGTGTCGTCTTCCCTGCCCCATTGGGTCCAATGACGGCGACAATTTCTCCCTCATCAACCGTCAGATTGGCATTTCTCACGGC
>JBMNCO010000240.1:0-6600 GCA_049366815.1 Desulfatiglandales bacterium
CCTGCGACACCTCACAGCCTAAATGCCTACAGTCTATATAGCTGAGTAGTTACCCAAGATTGACGTCTGCGGCGCCTATTTGTAATACCCCCATTCCTTCAGCCGCGCATAGGCGTACTGGGCCTTGTCCCCCTGCTGCACCACCTGGAGGTAGCGTTGGAATTCCCTGGCTGCTTCCTGTTTGTGCTGCATCTTTTCCTGGGTATAACCCTTGAAGAAAACGATGTTGGCGTTTCCCGGAAGCCGTTTTTCACAGGTGTCGAAATCCCGGTGTGCTCCCGTGAAGTCGTTGGACATGAGCTTTCCATATCCGCTCAGGTGGTAGGCCTGGGCTTCCTCGGGATAAGCCTTTTGCGCCCTTTCGGCATAGGCGATCCCTTGCCTGTAATCCTTCTGAATCAATTTGCATTTTGCCAGCAGTAACAGGCATGGGTAATCGTTGGGGGCCATTCTCAAGGCGTTTTGAAAGTGCCTTTCGGCATCGCTGAACTGCTCCTTGCTCATGAGCCGCTCACCCTTTTCCATCTCTTCCACCGCACCCTTCAGCGTACGCAGCCTTGCCGTGTTGTCCATGTAACGTTCCCGGTGTTCGGGGAGATTCGCCGACGAGGCGTATTTTGATTTGGCATTGGCCACGGCCCTCTGATAGCGTTCTTCGCTCATGGGGTGGGTGGCGAACATCAGTTCGATGGCGCTGGGGTTGCGCTTCGAGAGGCCCATGAGCATTTCGTGGAGCCCGACCATCCCCCCCGGGGTGTACCCGGCCCGAACCATGTATTCCATGCCGAGGGCATCGGCCTCCCGCTCGTTGTCCCTGCTGTAAGAGGCAAGCAGGGCACCGACGCCGATCATCCCCAGTTGAGAAGTCAGGTTGCCGAGGGCCGCCCCCTGGGTCCCGAGGATTGCGGAAAGACCTCCCACAAACGTCTGGGTAAGCATCCCTTTGGACATCTGCCCCGCTGTGTGGCGTGCGTTTACATGACCCAACTCATGTCCCAGCAGGGCGGCCAGTTCCGCTTCATTTTCCATGGAGAGCAGAATCCCCCGGGTGCAGGCGATGCTTCCACCCGGAAAGGCGTAGGCATTGACGTAATTGGCATTGACCACCCGAAAGGAATAGGGCATGTGGGCGCGATGGGTGTTGGCGGCGATGCGCCTCCCCGTCCGATTGACATAATCGTTCAGGGTACTGTCCTGGATGGTGCCGTAATCCGAAGAAAACTGATGCGGCGCATTTTCTCTGTCCATAGATATTTCCTGATCTTCGGAGACGAGCATCAACTGCTGCCTTCCGGTCACAGGATTGACGGCGCATCCGGCCAGCAGACCGACCCCGGAAACGGCCATCAGACGAAGGAAGTCACGGCGGGAAGTCCCCCGCCCTTCATGGATCGATAAGATGGAGTCCCTCATCTCTTGTCTCCTAAAATGGATTTTCGTGCGTCATCTGTCTCTTCATCAGTGTATAAACAGAAAGGATGATCGTCAATCCTCAACAGGTTTTTCAGCAGAAAGTCAGCTGCGAGATTCGGCCTGTGAGGTATCCGGAAACAGGATTCAGCGGAGGAATGTTCGGGCCTAAAAAGACAGTGACATCCGGGGATTCTCCTTAGTGAGGATTTCACAGTGGGTACGGCCCCCGCAGTATTGCACAATCAGTTCGGCCACTTCTCTGCAGATCTCTTCGACTTCGGTTCCTGGAACCGGCGGCAGTCCGTCTATGTTGAATTCTATGGCTGCTGTTGTCGGCAATGTCAGTGTGTGATTGGCCTGCCGCCAGGTCCAGCGTCTCGTTATGGCGATGTTTCCCTCCGCAAAGATGATTTCTCCGGGAAGGGGGTGCTCCACTTCATCCGACCCGAATGCCACAAACTCCTCACGGCCGGTCGCGGGGCGGAGGGCCAGATCTTGTGTGACAACGTCAATGGCGTGTCCCCCCGTAGGAACCAGGTACCGGAGGGAGAGTGTATTCCCAATGTCCACCAGGGCGTTTATTGAAGGCAGTTCCTCGTGTCGCAGGGCACGCCTCACCATGGCCTCGATTGAGGACCGAAATTTGCCCGGTTTGGCCCCAAAGGAACGATAGGCCTCGCGCCACGATGCCATCCGGGGGTGGGTTGCGACCTCGTCCATCGTCAACCTGTCCCGAACGGATGCCTCCGCCCCCCGCAGCATTTCAACAAGATCCGGGGGTGAGTCGCCGTTGACCACCTCATAGGCCAGGACAACGCCGCGTGCATACCCTGGAAACAGATCAAACACCTCGTCGGCGATTGAATAGCTCAAATTTTTCATGTTTTCCACCCTGATTGAATCGGCTCGATTTTGAAAGGATACTACATGGATTGCTACTGAATGCGAGAAAAGGTTTCGCTGAATTTCTACTGACCATGACCAAAAAAACACAATATGTCAATATCCAATTTTGGTTGCGGCCTCCGCTCCTCACAGGCACGATGAATAAAAATGAGATTCAACCTGTTAAATTTCCGGTCCCATGTCACAGAGAGGATACGCGAACCATACCACGGCCTCTGAAACAGCAGATCTGGAACAGCCCACGGATCAGGACTCCCGTAACTGAAAGGCCCTCATCGGGTTTTCAAGGAACAGGTTCCTGATGTTGTGCCCTTGTCACGCTTGTTTTGTCAGGGTCCACATGGACAATGATACGGTCCAGGTTGTTCACGTCTTTTTCTAGACATTCCTCAACTTTTTTGGCGATTCTATGGCCCTCCATGACCATGAGCTCTCCATCCACTACGATGTGGATTTCCATCTGAAAAAGTCCCCCCGCGGTTCGGACCCTGAGGTCGTGCACGCCCTTCACGCCGTCGACATTCAGGGCGCATGACCGGATGCGGGCGAGGACTTCCGGTTGTGGGGCGGTATCCGCAATCTCCTGCAGGGAGCCCCAAAGGATTTCCAGGGCGACCTTGACGATGAAGAAGGAGACAAAGAGGGCCGCATAGGAGTCCAGTATATGCCAGGAAGATTTGATTTGAGCCCCTATGACGCCAAGGAAAACGGCCACTGAGGACATGGCGTCGGAGCGATGATGCCAGGCATTGGCCACAACGGCGGTACTCTTGATACGTTTTCCGACACGAACCGTGTAATGATAGAGGACTTCCTTTAAGACGATAGAAATACCGGCACCTGCCAGGGCAAGGGCGGTGGGATGGTAATCGACGTGATGGTATATGTTCCAGACCGCATCTATGCCCAGATAGACAGCCGTTCCAACCAGGGCCAATCCCACTATCAGGGATGCGATGGTCTCCAGTCGGGCATGACCAAAGTGATGTGAGTCGTCGGGGGCCTTTCGGCCGACCTTTACTCCGACAAGGACGACAAGGTCGGTGAAAAGGTCTGATATGGAATGAACGGCATCGGCGATCATGCCCTGGCTGTTTCCGAAAATACCGGTCAGAAACTTAATCAGGATCAAAAAAATATTGACCAAGGCACCGGTCAGTGTCACGGCTCTTCCTGCCTCGGCCGTCTCCGTGAAGGATGGGGGGGTGGTAGGCATTCAAATCGACCGCTCTGCTATAAAGTATGGCGCCCGTCGAGGATGAGGAATCCGATCA
Organism: Desulfatiglandales bacterium; assembly: GCA_049366815.1. Taxonomy (GTDB): domain Bacteria; phylum Desulfobacterota; class DSM-4660; order Desulfatiglandales; family HGW-15; genus CAYNYM01. The sequence continues at coordinate 3,594 of JBMNCO010000240.1, forward strand.
GGTAATGGCCTTTGAAGCGGCCCTCTTCGTCCAGGGTAATGTGTCTGATCTCCGTCCTCAGAAATTCGGCGGGCTGCGAGGAGATTGTCCGGTAATATTTCATCTGCAGGACATCCCCGACTTTCAGGTGTTTGAGTATTTCGGAATCTTTCTTGACGACGACGCAGAGGCCCTTTGATGAGATATCCCATATCTTGAACTGGTAAGTATATTCCAGGCCTTCAAGAGAAAATTCGACGCTGTGGTACTGATCGACGAGACTTCTTGTTTCTGACCTGTTCTCGATCAAGCCCTTATCCATAATGGCCTCCGGAGGTGTAAGCCGTTGAAACATTGACGAACAAGCCGATTTAAGGAAACAATCTATTAAAATTTCAGTGAGTTGTCAAATTACTCTTGCCAACCCGAAATCACGCGCTCATTCGGACGGATTCATTTGAAGCAGGTGATTGCGGGGCGGGGCAAAGATACGCCTTCCTCAACCGGATCTATCAGGACAGGGTGGGATGTGTCGTGATTTCCATTTCAACGGCGTCAGGGTCCAGGGCGTTATAACGGACGATGCTCTTGAGATGGAAAAGGCTGTCCGGGTCAATATGCGTAAATCTGACGGCGGCACCTTCCGGGCTGGGGCGGATGATCACCCCTTCCACCTTCACGATCAGGTCGCTGCCGGTCTCAGCCAATACGATGGTGATACGGCAAGGTGTCCCCGGTTCAAAGACCGTTTCGATCGGCAGGAGGCAACCGCCGACACTCAGGTTTTCAATCGTTTCTACCGGATAAAGAATGTCTTCCACGCGAATTTCCGCCTTTACCCTGAAACGAATCCGGGTAAAGCGGCGCTTTTCTTGAATCATGGGTAAAGCTCCCTGAAAATCCAGACATCCTCCGCCTTGGGCGGAGCTGCGGTTTCGATCCAGCACGACGTTTCTGGGTGGAACGATCAGAGATTAGTATTCAGCTTAACAGCTTATTCCCTTTGTGATTTTTTCTGACTGCTGATCGCTGAAGGGTATTCCCCCGACTTCGGGGGTGAACATTTTCAGAGTCCTACTGCCTGGGTTTGAAGCCCAGGACTTTTCTGTAAATACTCGGTCTTACATATTTGTAGGTGTGTCTGATGCTGTTCAAACTCTCGGCCCCTCCTATGATGAAGTAACCGCTCCATTTCAACTGGTCAAAAAGTCTGTTGATGACCTTTTCTTTTATGTGGTTATCGAAATAAATCAGTACATTTCTGCAAAAGATCACGTCGAATTCAAGGCCGCCGAGTGGGGGATCGAGTACCAGGTTGTACCTTCTGAAGGTCACCATGCGCCGGATTTCATCCTTGACGCGGAGGAACCCCTCCCATTTGCCCTGGCCTCTCTGAAAGTACCTTCTCATGATATGCTGGGGAATGCTTTTGGCCCTTTCAAAGGGATAAACGGCCCTCTTCGCTATTTCCAGGACGTTGGTCGAGATATCGGTGGCCAGTATAGTCGGCCTGAAACCCTTTTCCAGACAGTATATCGCCACTGAATAGGGCTCTTCACCGCTGGAGCATGCGGCGCACCAAATATTGAGATGGGTATCGTTCAGACAATCGAAATGATGGCTTTCTCTGAAGAAGAATGTATGGTTTGTAGAAATGGCATCCAGAAAGTTGATGAGTTCCCGCTTGTCCTTCTTTAATAATTCAAGATACTCTTCGGCCGATCGGATTCCCGTCTTTCGCACTCTCTTGGACAGGCGGGCCTGAAGGAGTTGTCTCTTCCCGTCATGGAGGTTGATCCCGCATTCGTGGTAGACCAGTTCGCTGAATTTTATGAATTGGCTCTCCGTGAGTTCCATGTCAAACAATCTCTGAAATCCTTTTTCAATGCCATATTTTTGACGATGAATCGTCAAAGCTCGGCAGGAGTGTTTAACTTTTTTGACAAAATATACAACGCTATCCTCCTTCGTGACCAATGAAACCCGAAGGGACCGATGACTCCGGAGGGACGGCGGAAGTGCAGAGGTTTGCGTGAGGAATTCTCTGCAATCGGTGTGCCATGGGCAGGGCGGCGGTTCATTAAACTGCCTTCCAGCAACGTACCCAGTGGTCGTTTCCCACCGGGTAAAAGGCGATTTCCTCCTCCCGACAGCGATCTTCAACGAGTGCACATCTTCCCTGGAATTTACAGCCCGGAGGCGGATTGAAGGGACTCGGTACGTCCCCTTTGAGGGGGTGTTCTTCGAACCGGTGTTTCTGATCCGCCGTTGGAATGGCTGAAAGGAGGGCAAGGGTGTAAGGATGGAGGGGGTCTTCATAAAGGGCTTCGGAAGGGGCATATTCCATGATCTGGCCCAGGTACATCACCGCCACGGTATCACTGATATAACCCACCACATTGAGATCGTGAGAGATGAAGAGATAGCTCAGGCCGAGTCGTGTCTGGAGATCCTCGAGAAGGTTGATGATCTGTGCCTGGATTGACACGTCCAAGGCGGAGACCGGTTCATCGCAGACGATAAGAGACGGCTCGACGCTCAGTGCCCTTGCGACGCCGACCCGCTGGCGTTGTCCCCCGCTGAATTCATGGGGATACCTGTCTGCGGCCGACGGACTCAGACCCACCGTCTCAAGGAGGGCTTCAACACGGTCAGTTCGCTCGGTCCGCCCGCGGACACCCAGGATCCGTAGACCCTCTCCAATCGACTGGCCGACGGTCATCCTTGGGTTGAGGGACCCGAAGGGATCCTGGAAGATAATCTGCATCTCTTTGCGGAGGGGTTTGATTTCCTTTCGGCTGAGATCACTGATATCCCGATCCCGATAGACAATCCTGCCCTGATCCGGATCCAGGAGCTTCAGGATCAGGCGGCCGATCGTGGATTTGCCGCAACCGCTTTCCCCCACCAGCCCCAGGGTTTTTCCCTGATGAATCTCAAAATCCACGCCGTCAACGGCCTTGACGTGCCCGATGACCTTCTGGAAGAATCCTCTCCGCACAGGAAAGTACTTCTTGAGGTTTTCCAC
>JBMNCO010000241.1:0-5998 GCA_049366815.1 Desulfatiglandales bacterium
GAAGGATAAAGATCCTCCGAACCTGCCTCTGCTAGACATACCAGAATAGGCGACCGGAATCAATGGGTGTCGAGCGATTTCCCGATATGGGCCGGACCGCGCTCAGGCCGGCGGATCCCGTTTTGGATAGGAGTGTTGGGATTTAATCGTTGAATCATCGTATACGAAGATGTATTTAGGATGAAATAATGGGGAAAATGCACAGACCGCAGCCTTTTCTCCGGATTGTAGCGGACGGGCATGGCCCCGGGGTGAATGCGTGATCGGATCACATGTTTTGAATCCTGAGTTCTACTCGAGAAGAAGCTCCCTTGAATTCTGAGAAGGAAAACATCTTTAGAAAGCCTCACGTATGGGCCTTTACGACCTACTTCGCAGAAGGGTTTCCCTACACGATAATACGCATCATTTCGTCAGTCTTTTTAAGGGACATGCGGGTAAGCCTCGAGGCCGTCGGCCTGACCTCTCTGTTTGGGTTGCCATGGGTGCTCAAGTTCCTCTGGGGACCCCAGATCGATGCATTCGGCACCAAGAGGCGCTGGATGCTCATCATGCAGTTGTTGCTGGTGGTTATGACCCTGGCTGCCGCCTTTTTTGCCCCCTTCGCGGGGGGTGTTTCGATCATAGCGGCGCTCTTTTTCGCTGGCTCCTTTATCGCTGCGACCCATGACATGGCGATTGACGGGTATTACATGGAGGCCCTGGACGAAAAGGGGCAGGCCAGGTTTGTGGGATACAGGGTCATGGCCTACCGTATCGCCATGATGACGGGGACAGGCGTTATCGTCACCATCGGCGCGACTGCGAACTGGGTTATAGGTTTCCTCTGTGCGGGGGGGATGCTCGGACTGATTTTAACCTACCACGTGGCATTCCTTCCGGCGATGGAATGTGAAAAGGCGCCCATGTGGCACCTGATCAGGGGATTCCTTCGTCTGAGGCCCCTGGCGATTCTGCTCGTCCTGATCCTTGGCGTCCTCGTCCTGAACTGGATCTTTTCCCTGCCCTGGTTCGGGCGCATCAAATCTATCTTTCCGGTCTTGCAGGGCGTCACCCTTGCCGGCTGGATCGGAATCGGATTGCTGACGGCCCTTGTGGTTGTTGCCCTCTTGAAGGACCGTATAAAAGGGTTATTGCTCGCCGACAGGAGATCTTTCTACGCCCAGGCCTTTCTTGTCTATGTGGACCGGGAAAAGATCGGATTGGCGCTCGCCTTTATCGTCCTTATGCGCACGGGCGAATCCATGCTGGCGGCCATGGCCGCACCCTTTATGGTGGACGTGGGCATCAAGGTCCACTACGGTTGGATTTCCGGCGGCGTTGGTCTTCCCTTTTCCATTTTCGGCGCCCTGGCGGGGGGATGGATGATTTCACGTTTTTCACTGAAAAGGACCCTCCTGCCTTTTCTTATGGCCCAGAACCTGACCAATGTCGTCTACATGATGCTGGCCCTTTATCTGGAAGACTTCATCCTCCTGAATACGGGTGCAGACACCGTCGTGCCCATCGGACATTTCAATCTGGTACTGGTGGCCGCTGTGCACGCCTTTGACCAGTTCGCGGGGGGGCTTGGCACCGCGGTCCTGGTCACCTACCTGATGAGGACCTGCCTCCCGGACTTCAAGGCGGCCCACTTTGCCATCGGCACGGGGCTCATGAACATCAGCGGGGTCCTATCGGGGGTGGTGAGTGGTTTTCTGGCCGGATGGCTGGGGTATGGGTATTTCTTCGGGATCAGCTTCCTGGCTTCCGTACCCGGGATGTTGCTCATTTTCTTTATTCCATTCAAGAATGAACGGCCGGTCCGTGTGCCTGAAAGGCAAATAAAGAGGCGATCCTGTGAAGGCCCGTGATATGGAGCTTGTCACAAGGCCCTTCAGTCACATCATGCCTCTGAAAACAACGGTCTGTTTCGGTCAGGGGTTCCACATTTCGGCAAGAGGCGTGGATGCCGAGCCTCAATGCGATGTGGCGTTTGGGGCCTGAAAAAGGCCCCTTCAAAAAAAATCCGCTGCCTGCCTCCTTCACCCGTTTTCAGGCCATTGTCAGAAAGGTGTTGGGGTCCAATAAGATTTGCGCATCGGCCTTTACGTCGGCATCGTGGTCCTTCAGGATTTTGAGAAAGAGGCCTTGGGTCGTGGGCTGGAGCTGAAGGACGATACTGAACAGGTCATCCAGCTGGTTGCAGGGATAGGGAATGCCCCTTTCGTTGATCTGATTGATATGCCTGTGTGAGAGGGCCGAGAACCATACCTCTACCTGATAGTCTTCGGCAAGGGTCTTGAAGCCCTCAAAGATATCTCTTCCAGCACCGGAGAAATCCAAACCGTCTACAATCAAGGTGCCCGGGGAGAAATCGATCTTCTCAGCCAGGTTGTCCAGGTTTTCCCGAAGCCGTTCGAGATCAAAACTCTGATTGAGGTAGGCCAGGATCATGCGGTTGCGATCCACGATCATTCGGAGTTCATTTTCATTGTCCATTTCCAGGGCCTTGACCAGATCGTAGAAGATCACGTTGTAGTAGGAGGTGATCTTTTCCGGCACGTCCTCAAGGGAGATGTGAAGCAACCTTTCCTTTCGAAAGAGGCGGTCAAAGGCGATATGAATCAAACAGGCCGTCTTTCCGACTCCTGCCCGGGCCATGAGCACGCCCAGGTTCCCCTGTCCCAGGCCCTTTAGGGACGACCTTTCGAGAACCTTCAGCGGGCTGACGTCTATGAAATCCTTTGTCATTTCCTTCCTCCCTTTTTAGCGGCCGCAGCCTCAGCCTTCAATTTTTCTGCAACAGATTCCGGAACCTTCGCATATCGCGAAAACTCCATGGTAAATTCCGCCTTTCCTTGTGTGAGGGACCGCAGCAGCGTGGCGTAGCCGAACATTTCGGCCAGGGGAACTTCGGCCTCGATGTTCGAGAAGGTCCCGTCTTCAGCGGAGCTCATGATAAGCCCCCTCCGTTGGTTGAGGGAGGCCATGACACTGCCCTGGAATTCCGAGGGGCATTCGACGGAAACCTTCATGATAGGTTCCAGTATAATGGGTTTGGCCTTCGCATAGGCCTGTCTGAAGGCCCCCACGGCCGCGGCCATAAATGCCCTTTCTGAGGAGTCCACCGCGTGGGATTGCCCGTCGTTGATGGTTACCTTCATCCCGAGCACCGGATACGCCATGAGGGGGCCCTTGGGGAGACAGGATTGGAAACCCTTGTCCACGGCGGGGATGAATTCAGTGGGGATCACACCGCCCTTAACCTCATTGATAAAGACATAGGTCCCGTCTTCGGATGGTTCCATGAAGCCGGCGACCCGCCCATACTGGCCCGCACCGCCCGTCTGTTTCTTATGTATATAATTGAACTCCGCTTTTCGGGAGACGGCCTCCCGGTAGGCTACCTGGGGGATTCCTGTTTCCACGTCGGCCTGAAATTCACGCCTCATCCGCTCGATGTAAATGTCCAGATGCAGCTCGCCCATGCCCGAAATAATGGTCTCGTTGGATTCCGGGTCCACGTAGGATCGGAATGTGGGATCCTCCTTTGTAAAGCGATTGATGGCCTTGGACATTCGGACGCCGGAGCTGTTGTCCTTGGGCGTGACGGAGAGGGAGATGACCGGCTCGGGAACGAACATGGAACTCATGGCGTAATTCAGCGTTCCGTCCGTAAAGGTGTCCCCGGAATAGCAGTCCACGCCGAAAAGTGCCACGATATCTCCCGCCTCCGCCCTCTCGATATCCTCCATCTTGTCGGCATGCATCCGGGCGAGTCTCCCCACCTTGAGTTTCTTCTTGTTTCGTGTGTTGACCAGATCGGTTCCCTTGGTGAGCGTCCCCTGATAAATCCTGAGGTAGGTGAGCTGCCCGTAGGGTGTAACCTCCAGCTTGAAGGCAAGGCCGACGAAAGGGTCCTGCGAATTCGAGGAGAGGATCATTTCTGCCTCATCGTGATCAAGGTCCAGTGCCGGATTTTCCACCTCCATGGGCGATGGGAGGTAAAGAGAAACCGCATCAAGCAGAGGCTGTACGCCGACGTTTTTGTAGGCGGAGCCCACAAATACGGGGGTAAGTTGCCTTGAAAGGGTGCCATTTCTCACCGCGCCATGGATGAGTTCTTCCGTGACCCGCTCTTCGAAGACGGCTTCCATGAGTTCATCGGAAAACATGGAGGCCGCCTCCAGCAATGTTTCACGCGCCCTGGCGGCCTCGTCCACAAGTTCGGAAGGGATATCCCCCATTTCCAGTTTTTCGCCGAATTGGCCTTCAAAGGTGCAGGCCTTCATGGAGACGAGATCGACGACTCCCCTGAGATTGTCCTCAAGGCCGATGGGGATCTGCATGAGGACGGGATTATGGTTCAGCCTCTCCCGGAGCTGGGTCAATACCCTGTAGGGGTTGGCCCCCGACCGGTCGCACTTGTTGATAAAGGCGACCCTGGGGACACGGTAGCGGTTCATCTGCCTGTCCACGGTGAGAGACTGGGACTGCACGCCACCCACCGCGCAAAGGACAAGAATTGATCCGTCAAGGACCCGGAGGGCGCGTTCGACCTCGATGGTAAAATCCACATGACCGGGCGTGTCAATGATGTTGATCCTTTTCCCCTTCCATTCACAGTAAGTGGCGGCCGAGGAGATGGTGATTCCTCTTTCCTTCTCCAGTTCCATGGAATCCATCGTGGCACCCACGCCGTCCTTGCCTTTGACTTCATGAACAGTATGAATTCTCTGGGTGTAATAAAGAATCCGCTCCGTCAGGGTCGTCTTGCCCGAGTCGATGTGGGCGCTGATTCCGATGTTCCTTAATAGTCGAGTGTCGTCAGACATAAAAATTCCCTCACACAGAATGAGAAAAGAGGGTTGGTGAAACCCCTCTTTTTATGATACATGAATTGTCTGGTAATGGACAGTTCAGGATATGGCTGCTTGGTTCAAGTGGTTCGCGATGCTCTCTGGAAGTCGGATGACCGACAGGGGGGAGGAGCGCGTACAACCTAAGTCAATAATGTAAGACATCAATACCATTTGTAAAGGGAAAAAGACAAAAAATGTTCAGCGGGTGTGCCCCCGCTGTTTTTTTTTGACCGGTACCGGCCCATCCGGCACATTTTCAGGCCATGGAGCCTCCATCCACCGTAATGATCTCACCTGTAATATAGTCGGAGAGCCCGGAGGCGAGGAAAAGCACGGCCCCCACGACCTCACTCGTTTCGGCTATGCGCCCCATCGGCACCCTCTGTAGGTAGTCTTTGAGCATTTTTTCGTTAGACCAGAGCGGTTTGCTGAATCTGGTCCTGATCATGCCCGGCGCCACCGCGTTCACATTGATATTTCCGCCTGCCAGTTCGACGGCAAGGACCTTCGTCAGCATTTCCAGACCCGCTTTCGCAATGCAGTAAAGCCCCATGCCGGGTGCCGCCTTCCTGGCCGCGATGGAGCTCATATTGATGATCCTGCCGCCCCCCTGTCCTTTCATAAGGGGAACGGCCCCGGCACTGGTCAAAAAGGCGCTCTTAAGACTCGACTGCATCGTCTTGTCCCAGAGTTCTTCCGTCGCCTCTGCAACAGAGGGTGTAAAGATATTGGTCCCTACATTATTGACGAGGATATCCAATCGCCCGAAGTCCTGCCGGATGTTTTCGAAAAGGGCGGTCACCTGTTCATTTTCCCCCACGTCCGCCGAATAGGCTGCGAGTTCCAGACGGTGCCTCCGAAACTCTTCAACAATTTCGTCCAGGCCTTCCTGTTTCCTTGCGCAGACAATCACCCTCGCATTCTTTTCGGCCATAGCCCGGGCCACCGCCTTACCCAGCCCGTGACTGCCGCCGGTCACCAATGCCACTCTGCCTGTTAGATTCAGGTCCATCTCTTCCATTCAGACCTCCGTGATCAACCCTAGGGGTTGGATTTCAGGTTATGGGTCTTTCACATTTTAGGTGCACTCCGCCTTTACAGAAACCTTCAGAGACCACGGTCGCCTCGGGTCCTCCGGATTTCCGTCACCGCCG
>JBMNCO010000242.1:0-7313 GCA_049366815.1 Desulfatiglandales bacterium
CCATGGATAAATCGCAAAAAAGACCAGTCCGGGAGCTTCGGAACGTAAGAAAGGGGGCATGATTTCCTTTTGAGTTTTTCAAAGTGCTAAAATGTCACGATCTGACGAAAACCATGCCTTGCCGGCAAAAGGATGGGCCGGGGGAATAGAGACGGCCTGCAACGCATGAAAAACGATTTCCCAGGGGAGAGTGCGATGACGGGATTATTCAGGAAAGGAGCTCGGGTACTGGCCCTTCTGCTCCTCGGATTTCTGGTGTCCCGGCCTGTCGTCGGAACGGCCGAACAGGTGATCCGTTTCGGGGTCCTGCCGGTTGTGGACACCCTTCCTCTTTTTGTGGGGCAGGACAGGGGATTTTTCAAAGAACGGGGTATCCGGCTTGACATCATTCCCTTTCAGAGCGCCCTCGAGCGGGACGCCGCCCTCCAGGCCGGCAAACTGGACGGTTACTTCGGGGATATCCTCAATACGCTGCTCCTGATCCGTTCCCAAGAGGCACTGGGGATCATCACGACGGCCTTTCATACCCATCCCGATTACCGCATGTTTGCGCTGGTTTCCTCCCCGAAATCGGAGATCAGGCACCTTTCAGGACTGAAGGAAAAACACGTGGCCCTGTCTCGGGCGACCGTCATCGAATACCTCTTGGATCGTCTTCTCGGCGCCCGGGACCTGACCTCGGATTTTGTAAAGAAACTTGAAATCAAGAAGATGGCCATCAGGGTCCAGATGCTGCTGGCCGATCAGGTGCCGGCGGCACTCCTCCCGGAGCCCCTGGTCACACTGGCTGAATCCAAAGGGGCCCATGTGCTCCTGGATGACCGCGTCCTTGACACCGCACTGACGGTCCTGGCCCTGACAAGGAAGACGGTCGCCCTGCATAAAGACGTTGTCCCGGAATTTCTTGGGGCCTACGAGAAGGCCGTCGCCGTGATCAACAGGGACCCGGAGTCCTGCAGGGACATCCTGCTGGCCAAAACCAGCTTTCCCCCCGTTATCAGGGATCAATACCCCATCCCCCGATTCCCGGCCGTGGGCCTGCCCGCCCCCGATGACCTGGAATCCGTCCAGACGTGGCTGATCCAAAATGGTCTGGTGGACAAACGTCTTCCCTACGAACAGGTCGTGTTGAGGGCCCGTTGCCCCTAGAGGAGGATCCTGCGCCCGCCTATGATACGCGTTGAAGGGATTTGCAAACGATTCGATCCGGAGCAGGGGGATGTCCTTGACCGGATCTCCTTTTCTCTTTCCCAGGGAAACACCCTCTCGATCATCGGGCCGTCAGGATGCGGCAAGACTACGCTCCTCTACATCCTTGCCGGGCTCCTTCCGCCCACCTCCGGCACCCTGCGAAAGGGAAAAGAAGGGACAGGAGACAAGGATATCGAGACCGCCTTTATCCTTCAGGACTACGGCCTGTTCCCCTGGAAGACCGTTTGGGAGAACGTGGCCCTGGCCCCGAAACTCAAGGGGAAGGGCAAGAGAGAATGCCGGGAGATCACGGCGGCCCTGCTGGAAGAACTGGGGCTCGGCACCCTGGGAGGTCGCTATCCCGTCCAGCTCAGCGGGGGGCAGAAGCAGCGGGTGGCCATTGCCAGGGCCCTGGCCCTCAAACCGTCCATTCTCCTGATGGACGAGCCCTTCTCTTCCCTGGATGCCATCACCCGGGAGCGCCTCCAGGATGCCCTTCTGCGCACCTGGCAGGCCAGAGAACTGACCTATATCCTCGTGACCCACAGCGTAGAGGAGGCGGTTTTTCTGGGACGCCGCATCATTATTCTGACGGATCGACCGGCCCGGGTGAAGGTGATGATCGATAATCCGGGTTTCGGCAAGCAGGATTACCGCATGGAACAGGCCTACTTTGAAAAATTGAATGAGGTCCGGAGGGCCATGGGATGAGGGGACTGGGACGTTATATCCTCTCCGGGTGTCTCCTGCTGGTCTTTTGGAAGATCATCGCAGCGGGCCTTGGTTCAGCCGTTCTCCCCCCGCCCGAGTCGGCCTTCCGGGCCTTCGGCGCTGAGATCAAGGGCATCGCCTTCTGGAGGCATTTCGGGACCAGTGCCTTCCGTGTGGGTTCTGCCATGGCCGCGGCCTGGGTGGCGGCCTTCCCCATGGGGATAGCCCTGGGCTATTCCAGGAAATGGGACGGCCTGATTTCACCCCTGGTCTTTTTGACCTACCCCATCCCAAAGATCGTCCTCCTGCCGGTCTTTCTGCTCCTCCTGGGCCTTGGAGATGCTTCAAAGATCCTTATGATCGCCCTGATCGCCGGATACCAGATCCTGGTGGCCACGAGGGACGGGGTCCTGGGCGTGGACAAGAAACATCTGGATTCCTTTCGTTCCATGGGCGGGGGTCCGTGGCAGGCCGTCCGCCATGTGCTGATCCCCGTGGCCCTGCCGCACGGCTTCACCGCCCTGCGCATCGGAACCGGGGCGGGTATCGCCGTCCTCTTCTTTGTCGAGTCCTTTGCCACCTCACAGGGACTCGGCTATTTCATCATGGATTCATGGGGCCGGGCGGCCTATGACAGGATGTTTGCCGGGATCATCGGGATGAGCCTCCTCGGTGTCGTCCTCTATGAAATCTGCAACTATCTGGAGAGGACCCTTTGTGCCTGGAAGATGCTGGAAACGGGCCGTTCCGTGAAACAGGCAAAGGCGCACCCCGTGTTAGGGCGCATTGAGACCTTTGCCAGGATGATCAAATTCAGCCATACGGTCTTTGCCCTGCCCTTTGCCCTGGCGGCCGTGCTCCTTGCCCATCGTCAACAACCCGTCACCCCGTCCCTGCTGTTCTGGATCCTCCTCGCCATGGTGGGGGCGCGTTCCGCGGCCATGGGTTTCAACCGCATCGTGGATGCCCGCTATGACGCCGGGAATCCCCGAACGGCTGAGCGCGCCATCCCCATGGGGACCATATCGGTCAGGACGGCCGCATTTTTCGTGGTCTTCTTCTCCGCCCTTTTTGTCTGGGCCGCCGGCATGATCAGCCCCCTTTGTCTCATCCTGTCCTTTCCTGTCCTGGTCGTCCTCTTTTCATATTCCTATACCAAACGCTTCACGATACTGTCACACCTCTATCTGGGTTTCGGTATTTCCCTGGCGCCGCTCGGGGCGTGGATTGCGGTGACCGGGGGCTTTGACTGGCGCGTATTGACCCTGTCTCTGGCACTTTTGACCTACATCGCCGGGTTTGATATCCTCTATGCCTGTCAGGACACCGATTTCGACAGAAAGACCGGTCTATGCTCCATCTCCGCACGGTTCGGGGTGAGAACGGCATTCCAGGCGAGCGCAGGGCTTCATGTCTGCTCCTTCATCAGTTTTTTCCTGATCTACATCGTCTTCGACATGGGGCTCATGTACATGGCCGCCCTCGTCCTCATCGGTGCCCTGATGATTGCAGAGCACGGGCTGGTCAGACCCCATGACCTGACCCATATACAACTGGCCTTCTTCCACGTGAACAGTGCCATTTCCGTTGTCCTGTTTTTCGGTGTGCTGGCCAATGAAATCGCAGGCGGGATCTTGTCGTGAAAAGGTATTACAGAAATCTTTCAGCGTTTGTAAGGCGCCTTGAACAGGCCGGAGAGCTCAAGAAGATAGCGCGCGCCGTTTCCCCGCATCTGGAGATCAGCCTCCTCACGGACAGGGAATCCAAGAGCCCCGGCGGGGGAAAGGCCCTGTTCTTCAAGGAGGTGAAGGGATCGGACTTCCCGGTCGTGACCAACCTCTTCGGAAGCGAGCGGCGCGTCTGTATGGCCCTGGGCGTGGATCACCTGGACCAGTTGGCGGAGAGGATCAGAAACCTGATCGGTCTGAAGCCCCCGAGGGGTTTGAGGGAGGCCCTGACCCTGCTCCCTGCGGCCCTCTCCGTGACCCGTTATTTCCCGGCACGTTCCCGGGCAAAGACCCCGCCCTGCCAGGAGATCGTGTACCGGGGCGATCGGGTGGATCTTCGCCGACTTCCCGCCCTCCGACACTGGCCCAAGGATGCGGGGCCCTTTATCACCCTTCCCCTGGTTTTTACACGCAGCCTGCTGACGGGACACAGCAACGTGGGCATGTATCGGATGCAGGTCTTTGATCAGAACACCACGGGGATGCACTGGCATGTTCACAAGGATGGATCCCATTTTTTTCAGGAATACAAACGGGCCGGGAAGAGAATGCCCGTGGCCGTCGCCCTGGGTGCTGATCCGGCCACGATCTATGCGGCCACGGCTCCCCTGCCCAGGAATGTGGACGAGACCGTCCTTGCCGGCTTTATTCGCGGAAGGCCCCTGCCCATGGCCGGTTGTCTCACTGTGGATCTGGAGGTCCCGGCGGAGGCGGAATTTGTCCTGGAAGGGTATGTGGATCCTGATGAGTCCAGATTGGAGGGTCCCTTCGGCGACCACACGGGTTATTATTCCCCGGCCGACCACTATCCGGTCTTTCACGTGACGGCCCTTACCCATCGCAGGCATCCGATCTTCTGCGCAACGCTGGTGGGCCCTCCCCCCATGGAGGACTGTTACCTGGGCAAGGCCACGGAGCGCCTGTTTCTGCCCCTGCTTCAGACCACGATGCCGGAGATCCAGGACTACTGGTTTCCCTGGGAGGGGGCCTTTCATAACGGCGTCGTGGTTTCCATTGACAAGGAATATCCGGGGCACGCCCAGAAAATCATGAGCGGGCTGTGGGGGCAGGGGCAAATGAGTTTCTGCAAGGCCGTCGTTGTGGTCGACAGGGAGGTGAACCCCCATGACCCCGGGGCGGTCATGGAAGCGGTGCTTTCCCGGCTCGACCCGGCATCGGATATCACCCTTTCCAAGGGGATCCTCGATGTGCTTGACCATGCCTCACCAACACCCGCCTTCGGCCACAAAATCGGCATTGACCTGACCGCACGGGTCTCCGGCGAACCCCAGAGGACGTCGGCGCCGGAGGCGCTTTCAGAGGCGTTGCCCGATGAGGGGGACCTGCTCGCAAAGGTCCGGAAAAACATAGACGGCCTTGTCGGACTCTCGATTATCGGCCCTCACCCGGGGGGAGCCGGCGGGGCATCGACCCCGAGAAACCGGATCCTCGCCGTCCATGTGCAAAAAGGCGTTCAAAGGGCGGGGAGGTATTTTGCGGAGCGCATCCTGGATGAGGACAGCCTGAAGTCTTTCAATGTCGTTATCCTCTACGATCCCCATGTCTCCCTCAAAGATGCCTCCCGAATGCTCTGGAAGCTCTTTCACAACACCGACCCGGGAAGAGACCTGACTTTCAGGGGCGCAAGGGTCGTGGTGGATGCCTGCGCCAAGGGCGCGGAGGATGGGCACATGAGGGAATGGCCGGAAGAACTGACCTTTGGTGATGAGGCCTGAAAGCGTTCGATGCGTTGTGCCGGCGATCGTTTGGTCCTGCGTCATGCCTTCGCACATTGACTCCGGTCTCCGGGAGGGTGATCGGGATGAGGCCGAAAACCAGTGCACCGGGATGGGTGCATAACGGGGATGGTGGCGTCAGGGGCGCGTGGATGCCCTTGACTTTACTCACCGAAATGAATATAAAACTCCGGTCTTGAAAAACTGCCGAGGCAATGTGGGGAGCCGATGTTTCGTATTTTTCCTGTACCTGTGAGGTTTTGTTGGAAACGGCGAAAATTTCCTTGAATTCGGCCGTGCACTTATTCTATTGATGAACCTTTCAATCATTGTGAACGAACGCGGAAAACGGCCCGGGGTTGGCCCGACGGCGCTCCCGCAAACCCGAGGGAAATGATCCTTAACGACTTTACATACATAAAATGGAGAGGTGATGACGCTCACAAAGAATACCATTGTTGAGGATGTAGTGAAGCTCGGTTTTACCTATAAAAGAGCTCTGGACATCTCGGAAACGCTTTTGGAAATCATGAAAATGACGCTTGCAGGCGGCGAGGATGTCCTGATTTCCGGTTTCGGAAAATTCTGCATCAAACAAAAGAAACAGAGAAGGGGCAGAAATCCCGCGACCGGAGACGACCTCATGCTTTCCGAGAGAAAGGTTGTGACCTTTAGACCTTCCTCCATTCTAAGAGACAGGATCAATGGGAATTGAGCAGGGTGCGTTCTTTCCGGAACGTCTGGAAGGGCAGGCCGACGCGGGAACACGGGCCGCAGGCGGTCTCGGAGCGGGAACGCCCCAGAGAAGGACACGATGACCAAAGGAGAACTCACTAAAAAGGAAATAAAAAGACTCAGGGAGAGGCTCGAATACAAGGCCCGGCTGGTCTGGGATGTCATCCCTCCGGCCGAAAAGAAAGAGGTCTTTGCCCTGGGGGAGGTCTACAAAAAGTTCCTGGACCGGGCAAAGACCGAAAGGGAGGCGGTGGCCCATATCCGCCGGACGGCCCTTGAGAACGGGTTTTCCGAGAACCCCGCTCCCGGTTCCTGCCGGCCCTTTTTTCGGGCCTTCCACGGGAAATCCATTGCCCTGGTCAGGCCCTGCAAAGGCCAAACGGAGCAGGGCGTCCGGCTGATCGTATCGCATCTGGACGCACCCAGGCTGGACCTCAAGCAGAAACCCCTTTATGAAGAAGCGGATCTCTCCTTTTTGAAGACCCACTACTATGGGGGTATCAAGAAATTCCAATGGCTTGCCAGGCCCCTGGCGCTTCACGGCCGAATCATCCGCGGGGATGGCGAAACCATTGACCTGGCCGTGGGCGAAGACCCGGCGGACCCGGTCTTCACGATTTTGGACCTTCTGCCCCACCTGGCCCGAAAGACCCAGTATGAAAAGAAGCTCGCCCTGGCCATCCCGGGGGAAAAACTCAATCTCCTGGCCGGAAGCCTGCCCCTGGGGGAGGCGGACGACAATTGCCGTTTCAAACTGGCGGTGCTGGAATATCTCTCCAGGACCTACGGCCTTGTGGAGGAGGACCTCATCAGCGCTGAGCTGGAGGTCGTGCCTGCGGAAAAGGCCAGGGATGTGGGATGGGACAGGGCCCTTGTCGGCGCCTATGGCCAGGATGACCGGATCTGTGCCTTTGCGAGCCTCAAGGCCGTCCTTGATACGACCCGAAACGACACGGCTGCGGTGGTCCTTTTTGTGGACAAAGAGGAGATCGGCAGTGACGGCGCAACGAGCGCCAAATCAAGATTTATTGAATCCGTCATCGGAGATCTCCTGCAGTGTATGGGGCAGGAGCCCGATTCCCGGGCCGTCTTCAGGATGCTTTCTTCTTCACGGGCGCTGTCCGGTGATGTCACAGGGGCCCTGGATCCGGACTACCCGGAGGTCCATGAAAAGAGAAACGCAGCCCGACTCGGATACGGTCTCTGTCTCACA
>JBMNCO010000243.1:0-7626 GCA_049366815.1 Desulfatiglandales bacterium
TTCCACCATGAGCGTTTAGCGATTGCCATGACTTGAGGTGACTTCATGGGAAGAGCCTACCCTAAGGAACTGCTTGCCCTTGGGTTGCGGGATTTCCGCGAAATCTTCTTCAAACCCTACCGCATCATCTATCGCATCATCGAAGACAACGTCTATGTATTCCTGATCGCCGATGGGCGTCGTGACATGCAGAGGCTCCTGCAGCGGCGCCTGCTGCAGGCATGAGAACGCTCATTGATAGTGCATGCTCTTCACGGCCTTCCATGGTGAAAAATGGACTTTATTCGCGGTGACCAGCCTCGAGACTGCTGAATTGGCATCCACCGAAGCCCCTTTCCCCAGATAATCCTCATTCGACATCATCGGCATCAGCCCCAACCTGGATCGACCGGAAAATAAACGGAATGGCAAATTTTAAGGTATCGGCAGTCGTCATAAATGCCTTGCGGCAAAAGCGCGTCTGGAATGCGACTTCAGGTATCGTTCGAATTCCGCGGCTTTTTCACGGGAACGGAAGGCAGCCGACGTTTCGATCTGCCATGGGCGGTATTGGGCGGTGTGAGGGACCTGGCCGGCGTTGTGGGATTTGAGGCGGGCTTCCAGGTTTTGGGTGAGACCGGTGTAATGATGGCTTGGGTCGGATTCGCTGGTGAGGATGTAGACGTAGTGGTAGGCGGTGGTCATTGCGTTGTTTTTTCTCTATGGGGAATGGGATGGAAAAATTGGCGGTTGGTTTCGCTTTGGGGCTTTCGGTATTCAGATGAAGCGGTAAAGTGAATGGCCCGGCTTCGCCATTGCCAATGTGGAGCAATCGGGTTGATCGGGATATCGGCTTACGGCTTCGCCTGACGTTTTATGCTCGGTCCTGTTGACCTTTTGCTGGGCTCTTGGCCTACCAAGGCGTAGTTCGAAAAGCGAATAAGGTTTTAGCGTTGATGGCCCGGCTTCGCCCTATGGGCTACGCCGTGGTAGTCTTCGTTCTTCACTGCGTTTCGAACGAAAACTGGTGGAGGGTGCGTCGACCTGGCGCAAAACAGTCTCAAAGCCAGCGCTCCTCGTAACTCCTTGATTATATTCGCCAAAGTCATTTCACACAAGCACTTCCCACCAACCCGACCAGAGAAACGAATTTCTCCCCTGATTTCCCGGCACCGGACGAGGATGACGGGTTTGCAGTAAAACCGGATACCTGGCGTCGAGATGCAACAACTTCGAATCCGGTTTTCGGACGCCGGTTCGGTTCCCAAAACACTTTCGGCGGCATCGAGCAACCGTTCCCTGGTAGCCGTTTCGCGACGTTGTTTCTTCCCCATCAACATATCCTGACCCTGAGTCCGGAAGCCGAATGATCCCTTGAGGACATGAACAACCCAGCAGCAAGCTACGGGGAATTTAACCCTCTTCACGATTAAGGAGCCTGGAGGGCCCTCCAAGTCTCTTTCTGCAAAAAGCTCCCCTCAACGTTGTCTTCCATCTCATCAAACATCCGCCAGGGGACGGAAAAGGAGAGCACATTCCTGTCAAGCTGTTTCTTGAGGTTCTTTCTTGCAGAAAGGTCAGTAAGGCCGATAACCGCCCGGGGACGCTCGGATCGTGCCTCCCGGTAGGGGAGGATCCCGATCTGCTGGCACCCCGCGGCAAAGGGGGCGATCACGTTCAGGTTGTCCCCCCTGCCGTAATTGGCCAGCACCACCAGGGCGGAGAGTTGGTCCGAATCGGCCAGGAAGATCATCACCCGGGGTTGTTCCCGGGTCGGATCTATATCGCTCAGTGGTTTAAAGATCACGTATCTTTCAGGCACCGCCATGATGGGCAGGCTGTCAATGAACCTTTTTAGCAGCTCCGGGGACTTCATATACCCTTCCCCGTGGCGGAATTTCTCCGAAAATTCCTTGCCTGCTGCAGATTCCACCTTTTCAGCCATATCGCGGCCTTCCTGCCAATTCTCGTTGCCCGTGGACAGGAAATGATAGAAACAGTCAATGCCGCCGGGGAAGTTGAGATACTGGTTCCCGAATCCCAGTCCGACTCCGCCGCCCCAGCAGCCGTAGGTCCTTTCATCGAAGGCCGCGGTTCTCCCTTTGGCCGCGGCCGCCAGCATCCACATGACACAGCCCCATTTGCCCTGTTTAAAGCCCATGGCCTTCTCGGGTCTATCATCACTCCAGAGGATGGCCACAGGATGGTATTTTAAGTTAAGCGATCGAGCTATCTTGCTTTCCATGCTTACACCCCCTACTTGAATTGTGTGAATTATTCGCTTTAGGCCCGCTCCTTCCAGTATGCATACTCATAGGGCCATTCTTCCTGATACCAGTTAATCAATTCCTGCATCCTTTTTCGATGCTCCTCCTGCACCTTTTCCACCATAGCGAAACGCCTTTTCTCCTCCCAGGCCCTTACCAGGGTCCTGCCTGAACTAAAGGCCTGCTCGCGGCTTTTCTCAGGCACCTGGGTGTCCGACCCGGTGGGGCCCATGGCTGCCCAGACAGCATCAACAGGAACCGCACCGCTTACCATGATGAAATGATTAAGGTATTGGACAATGGGCCACTCATCTCCGCCACCGGAAGTCACCACGCATGCCCCGTATTTGCCCTCAAGGGCCATGCAATGAATCAGACTGGAACAACGATCGATAAACACCTTTAATTGGCCACTCACGTTGAAGATATAATTGGGCGTGGCCAGGATGATCCCGTCTGCCGCCATCATCTTCTCCTTTATGGACTCAAACTCGTCCTTTTGGGAGCAGCGGCCCTTTTTGTGGCATTGATCGCAACCCAGGCACGGCTTTACGGAATCGCCTCTAAGAACAATAGTCTCACATGCCGCCCCTTCACTTTCCGCACCTTTTAATACTTCTCCAAGCAGCTTTCCCGTGTTCCCTCTCTCCCCATGGGGGCTTCCGATGATGCTAAGAATTTTCATGAAATTGCCTCCTTGTGCATCTAAGGTGTTGTCATCGTAAGATCATCAATACCCCAAAAATCAGTATCAGCAGAATAAAAACAGGACCGTAAACCCTCTCCAGGGTGCTTGCCCTGACACGGCCCAACCAGATCGGCCCCCAAAAGGCCCCTGCGCCTGCTCCCAAGGAGAGAAAAAAGGCCAGGGTCCAGTCGAACTGGCCCAGCAGCAGGTGACCGGCAAGGCCGGAAACAGCGTTGAAAAAAAGGACAAAGACAGATGTCCCCACCACCATGTCCACCGGAAGGTTTAAGACATAGAGCCCGGCGATGACCGGCGGAGTCCCGCTGAGTCCAAAAAGCCCGGCCATGACGCCGGAAAGAAACCCAAGGAAAAGCCCCAGCAAGATTTTCAATCCACTCATCCGCACCTGCGCCCTGCCGGGTCGATGGGTATCCCTCATCCTTTTTCTGGCCGAAAGACACATTTGAAGAGCCATCAAAAGCATGAATACGCCAAAGGCCTTTTGAAGGAGGCTTGCAGGCACAAGGCTTGATGCATAGGCGCCGATCCAGGCACCGATCAGGCCGCCTACCCCGAAGACTATCCCTACGCCAAGGTCCAGATTTCCCTGCCGGAAATGACTTATGCTAGCGCTTATGGTGGTGGGGATGATCGCTGCCAACGAAGTGGCCACGGCGACCTGGGGCTGCACCTGAAACACAAGACTCAAAACAGGGACAAAGTAAAACCCTCCACCTCCTCCGAACAGGCCCACCAGGCAGCCGGCAATAAAACCAAAAAACAACAATGAGATAAAGAGAGTAACACCTTGCATTTACCTTGACTCTCCAAACAGGGGGCGCCGCGCCTATTTGCCGATAGCAACAAGAAACATGAACATCGCCATGGAGCAGACGGCGCCAGCGTAAAAAACACCTTGAATTCCCCATCCAAGCAAGACTATCCCCATTAAGACCGGCCCCAGAGTCTGCCCCAGCCGCAAGACCATCCCATTGATGGACATAAATGCCCCGCGGTTTTCCGATGGGGCCAATGCTGCCAATAAGGTTTGGATATTAGGGAAAGACATACCGTGCCCCATCCCAAAGATGACTATGGGAAGAGGCAATAGCCATAGGCTGTGTATAAAAGGAATACTTATCAAAGCAACGGCATAAAAAATAAAAGCAGTTCGAAGTAGAGTCTTGGGGGAATATATTGTGCTCAATCTGCCTAATTGTGAAGAGGAAACAGCGGTAGTCAGGGACATGATGGACATGATTATTCCAATAGTAAAGGAAGATGCATGAAATGAATGTCCAAGTAATATAGGCAAATAGGTCAAGTAGGATCCATAAAGAATTATAAAGGTAACAACACTGGCCAAAAAGAGCATAAACACCTGCCTGGTTTTTATGCTCTGCCAAACATTATCCAAATACACCTTGAAACCCTGCCTGCTATTCGGTTCAGGACTTTGTAAGGAAAAAAGGATCAAGAAGCCCACCGGAATGGCTATAAAGGGAAGAAAGAAAGGATAAAACCATCCCAGCGTAGCAAGAATTCCGCCGATAGCTGGATAACTTGCCGTACCTATGTTAAGGACGGTGGCGTTGTAGCCCATGGCTGCTGCAAGCTCATTGCCTGAATAAAGGTCACCTATAATGGTGGCGTTAAGGGAGGCCAGGGAGGCCGCCCCCATCCCCTGCAAGAAACGCAAGGCCAACAGGAGGTTGAAATCCCGTACAAAACCACATGCGCCTCCGGCAATGCCAAACAGCATCAAAGCGGGAACCAATATCCTTTTTCTGCCCCAGAGGTCTGCCAGCACTCCGAGCACAGGGGCTAAAAAAATACCGGGCAAGGTGAATACTGTGATCAGCAGCCCCACAGAATGAACAGGTATATCAAGTTCCCGGGCCATGGCTGGAAAAACGGGGGTTATACTGGATACCCCCATGACAGCGCTCAGCGTAACACCAAAGATCAGATGGAGGTTGGGATCCAGATAGAGAGGCCTTTTTCTGGCCGATTTCATGCAGACTCGCCCACCCTTTTCAGGAAGGCCTCTCTGCGCTCCTTGTCCCACTGGGAGCAGAAGGCGGGTTTGCCCTTCATGGTCCTTTGCATACACAGGGAGCAGGCGGGCTCACAGGCCACAATCGGGCCGGGCGCGGTCCCCCGGGCCTTTTGGGGCCAGAGGGGGTCGGCCAGGAGCACGCGGGCCAGGCCGATCAGGTCTGCCGTGTCTTCCTGGAGTATCCTCTCCGCGGTCTCCGGGCTTTGTATCCGTCCTGCCGTGACAATAGGCGTCCCGGGAACGGCCTTTTTGATCCGGGAGGCAAAATGGGCCATGTAGGCCTCTTCCTTTTCCCGTTGCTGGTACTCCGGCAGGACAAAGGCATCGTATGTGCCGGCCATGACCGAAAGGTAGGCAACCCGCCGGTTTTCCAGCTCCCTTGCATAAACGGCGGTCTCTTCCGGATGGAGCCCGTCGGGCAGCCATTCGTCGGCCAGGAATCGATACCCCACCGGGTAGTCTTGCCCCGCCTCTTTTAACACCGCATCCACCACTTCCAATGGGAAGCGCATCCGGTTCTGAAGCGTTCCACCATACTGATCCGTTCGATGATTGGTCCTGGGAGAGAGGAACTGAACGATCAGATACCCGGTGCCCCCATGGATCTCCACCCCGTCAAATCCCGCCTCCCTGGCCCGGCCGGCGCCTGCCGCAAAGGCCCTGACAGCCTGCTCTATATCTTTTTGCGTCATCTCTTTCGGGACAATGTTGCCGGTCCTTACTGGCGAGGGGGCCAGCCTTTCGGGGGTATAGGCATACCGTCCGGTGTGATTGAGCTGAAGAAAGGCCAGGGCGCCTTCGGCCTGAATGGCTTTGGCAAGGCTTGAAAGTCCGGTGATGTACCGATTGTCATCGATTCGCAACATGAATGGAGAGCCCATCCCGGATGGATCCACTGCGGTGTGTTCAACCACGATCGCAGCGGCACCGGAGGCGGCCATCTCCCTGTAGTGGTCCAGCAGCAATGAACTGACCGTGCCGTCCGGGTTGGCGTATCCGAGATAAAGGGGCGTCATCATGATCCGGTTTTTAAAGACCGCCCTGTTTATCCTTAATGGGCTGAAAAGCATGGATTCGTCAGTCATAGTATTTTCCCTCCTCTTTGCGTTTCCTTAATTCATCGAAGTTCGTTCGGATACTCCGGCCCGGAGCATCTACAGTCGCGCCCATATGAATCTGGTAAGCAGTCCGATAATCATCGGGAACACTAAGCTGGCGGCGAGGCGGGCCATGGATAACCTCCAGCCCAACATGGGCGCCTCGTAAACGAGAAAGCGGTTCACGCATAGAATGGACCAAGCCGTGATGTAGGCCATCAAGGGGGCTACTCCGGCCCCCGCCTTGAAGAGCGCTGCCACGATGGGAAACTGAACAAACGGTCCACCCGGGGTTAGGGATCCGGCCAGGGTGGCGATCATCAGACCCCGGAGACCGGATTGTTCCCCCAGCCACCGGCTCATGAGCTCCCGGGGAAGGAGCACGCTGACCAATCCTGCCGCGATAAAGGCAAGGACCATCGCCGGCAGGATCTCCCGGAAGAGTTTTCCACCGGCCTTCAAACCCTCGGGCACCAGTGCCGGATCTTTCATGTAGGCAAAAATAGCCAGGGCAAAGACCAGCAGCAACATGATCCACGTGCTCATATTCATCTTCATGTCGGTTTTATGCCCCCATAGGTTACGGGATGATGGATTCGAATCAAACCTTTGGTTTCAGCAGACCTACTCCCAGTAATACGTCATCCCCAGCAAACAACCAACTCCATTTACACCGGTGTTTCTGTCTCCAAGCCCCGCATTTGAAACATGGTGGAAAATGCCTTCAACATCGAGTGATAATTTTGTGTGGATTGCATAACGAAAACCGAGACTGGCTTGCGGATTGAATTCAATTTCATTTCCCACAAGGTTTTGGGAGTAATCCTTGTACAGGTCGGTGTATAAAATACCGGCCCCTACCTGGGCATAGGGAATGAGCTTTCCTATTGGCTCAAAATCATAGCGCAAAAGCAAGGTGCCGCCGACGAGATAGCCGCTGGGTCCGGTGGTGGTTTTGGAATAGGTTGCCTCGGCTAGCATCCGAAAGTTCTTGGCAAATCGCATCCATTCAACACGGACATTGGTCATAACATAATTCAAGTCAGGCCGGCTGCTGGTCTCGAAAACGGGAGAGATCACATACCCTGCCATCACTTGGGTCGACGTCACCCCGACATCGGCGCCAAAACAGAGGGACGGGAGAAAAAGGATTGTCAGCACGGCAATGAGCTTCATAGATCTTCTTCTCATTTTAGCAGTCTCCTGCAGGCTTTCGGCCGCTCCAAGAAAAGAGAGATTCCCGCAGATTCACGAAACGGCATCACAGGGGAGGACAATGGCCTTGACCCCCTGGGCCGCCATATCCTTTCTCAGGTCTTGCACGGCCCGAAGAAGTTCTTGGGCCGAATCGTTCTCTACGGTATTTGGCCACAGCCCGTATATGCAACTTCGTATGCGGTTTCATTCACCTTTGCTATTTTTCACCATTCCCATTTTTGTACGTTCCCTATCGCCTCGGGCTGTTGCGTCTGCCCTAAAATATTTCCGTAATACTCCCAGCCACCGCCCAGGGCTTTGTAAAGGCGGGCCAGATTC
>JBMNCO010000244.1:0-5005 GCA_049366815.1 Desulfatiglandales bacterium
AGTCGCCTTCGCCACGGGTGTTCCTCCCAATATCTACGAATTTCACCTCTACACTGGGAATTCCGCTCTCCTCTCCCATACTCTAGCTAGGCAGTTTCAAATGCACTTCCGAGGTTGAGCCCCGGGATTTCACGTCTGACTTACCAAGCCGCCTACACGCTCTTTACGCCCAATAATTCCGAACAACGCTTGCACCCTCCGTATTACCGCGGCTGCTGGCACGGAGTTAGCCGGTGCTTCCTTTGAGGGTACCGTCAGTCGCGTGACCTATTCGACCACACGAGTTTCTTCCCCTCTGACAGAGCTTTACGACCCGAAAGCCTTCATCACTCACGCGGCGTTGCTGCGTCAGGGTTTCCCCCATTGCGCAAAATTCCTCACTGCTGCCTCCCGTAGGAGTCTGGACCGTGTTTCAGTTCCAGTGTGGCTGATCATCCTCTCAGACCAGCTAACCATCGTAGCCTTGGTAGGCCATTACCCCACCAACTAGCTAATGGTACGCGAGCCCCTCCCTAAACGGCAACTTTCATGAAGAGGTCACCTTTCATCACAAAGACCTGGGTCTCTGTGACGGTATCCGGTATTAGCAACGCTTTCGCGAAGTTATCCCAGATTTAGGGGCAGGTTACCCACGCGTTACTCACCCGTGCGCCACTTTACTCCCCCAGCCGAAGCCAGAGTTTCTCGTTCGACTTGCATGTGTTAGGCACGCCGCCAGCGTTCATTCTGAGCCAGGATCAAACTCTCCAATTAAATGGTAGGCTCATTGAGCCCTTATTTACAGTAAGAGTCCTGTCCAAACGGCGTCACTATTTAGTTTTCAAAGAGCAAGTTTAGAATCTATTCTAAATTCAATTCGGGGAACGTGTCAAGCTTTTTGTTTTTGTTCGCCGCAATTCAGAATAGAAGAGGGAAATTACCCCCCTTTGGTTCTTTTGTCAAGCGAAAATTTTGCATTTTTTTAAAAAAATAATCTTTCCGCATCAAACAAAGAAATATCACATCATTTCAAAGAGTTACCAAACCACCCCGAGTCCTTCCACGTCCTTCAGGCCCCGGGGACCTGGCTGTGGACGCCTTTCAGAGTGAAAAAAAGTCACCGTCCCGGCGACTCATTCCCCCCGTTCAGGACATCTCGAACGGCGTTGAAAACAACATATCATACCAGGCCCTGCCCATTCAAGAGGCTTTTTATCACCCTGATTCATCGTCAGGGCACGGGGCCGAGCGCTCCATCCGGAGATCCTGTGTTTCCGGATGGAAATCTAACGGACAATTTCAGAGGCCGGAACCACCTGAAATTCCTTCTTCATCCTCGGGACGTACGCCTTCAGGACATCGAGCACCATTTTGTTGGGATGGCATATCCCAACCGCGCTCCCGGTACGTCCGGCTATTCCCAGGAGACGCTCTATCTGGAATTGCACGGCCTTCTCGTCCAATTCATGATCGATGAACACACTGCGTTCGGCGCAGGACACACCCATCTTGCGCGCCACCTCCAACCCCACCGTCTCGGTGGTCGTGCGGCTGTCTATATAGAAGAGACCCCTTTTCTTGACTTCTCCCAGAACCACACCCATTTTATTCCGGTCCCGGGTAAAAGAAGAACCCATGTGATTATTCACGCCCTTAATGCCCGGGATCTTCTCCAGGTGGCGGGCGACGATCTCACTGATCTCCGAATCCCCCATACTCAACAGGAGGGCCTCGGGCCCGGGATTGAGATGGGTGGAGCAGTCGGGCTCCATGGGCAAATGGAGCATGATCTCACATTTCCTTCTGTTTGCCTCTTTCGCAATCTTCTCGGCCTGAGGAGCCAGAGGCAGGATGGAAAGGCTCAACGGCAGTGGGAACGCCATGAAATCCCTTGCGATGGCATAGTCATAACCAATATCATCGACAATGATGGCGATCTTCCGCCGTGTCTTCTGGGGAAACTTCTCTCTTTTATCCGTGATTATTCTGATTTTGTGTGTGTTCAAGCCGAGGGCGAAGACAAGGCAGTGGATCTCTCCTTCTGTAATCCTCTTTTCCTGGAAGGTGACTCGCGGCCTGAACTCCGAAAGGGCCTCAGCTATCCTTTGGCTGATCCGGGGTCCGGACTGCTTTCCCTGGAGGTTGACCTCCAGTTCCGTAAAGTCCCATTCATACCTCCCCCTGTGCTCGGGCCGAACGTCGAGGAAAATGATGTCTCTGGGGTGAATTCCGCCCTCGTACAGGGCCTCAAACACGGCCCTGTCGATTCTCCCCATCTCACGTTTGAGCTCCAGGCCATGAGACAAGACCTCTTCAGAGGCAGGAGATGAAGGTGTTGCCCGCGACCCGGTAAGGTAGAGGAGGAGGCCCAGGGATATGGCCGCACAGAACATGCAGGCCGAAACAATGGAGAATAGAGTTCTTTGGGAATTTTGGGTTTTTCTCCCCCTTTTTTTCTTTTTCGCCATGATCCGAACGGAAGATCCGAATTATTGGCCGGGCCTTATTTTGGAGAAGATATTCCAGGTCTGAAGCAGTTGCATGGCATGACGCACCTGGTTATCCCTTTGCAGGAGCAATTTGACGTCATCGTCCTTCTCTTTGCCTTCCTCTTTTTCTTTTTGAGGCGCGCCCTCGAGGGCATCATTGACCATGTGGCCCTTCAGATCCGCTTCGCGAATGGCATGAGGCTTTTCTTTATCCTTCTTTTCCTCGTAGGGGGTAAACTTCAGTTCTATGTCCGGCTCAATACCGCTCAATTGGATGGATCGACCGCTCGGCGTGTAATACCTTGCCGTTGTCAGCCGCAGCCCTGAGCCGTCTGAGAGGGGCAAAATCGTCTGAACCGAGCCCTTCCCGAAGGTCCTGGTGCCGAGAATCAAGGCCCGCTTGTTGTCCTGCAGCCCCCCGGCGACAATCTCCGCAGCACTGGCACTCCCCTCGTTGACGAGGACCACGATGGGATAATCCCTCGCAACCTTGTTCCGGTGGGCCGTGGCCTCCATACTCTGGGAAGAATTCCTCCCCTTGGTACTGACGATGATTCCCGAATCCAGGAACATTTCTGACACCGCGATGGCCTGTGAGAGCAGGCCGCCCGGGTTGCTTCTGAGATCGAGGATCAGGCCCTTGAGCTTTCGTCCCGTCTCGATCTCCTCCAGGGCCGTAGAGAGGTCCTTTTCTGTATTGGCCTGGAAACTCGAGATCCGGACATACCCGATTTCAGGGGTGAGCTGATAGTGCTTGACGCTTCTCAATGGAATCTCCGCCCGCGTGATATTGAACTCAAGGGGCTTGTCCTCACCCTCCCGCATGACGGTGAGTTTGACATCCGTTCCCTTCGGCCCCCTGATGATCTTCACCGCGTCCGGCAGAGACATCTCAACCGAAGATTTGTCGTCAATCTTGATGATCTTATCCCCCGGCATGATCCCCGCCTCGAAGGCCGGGGTCCCCTCGATGGGCGAGACCACCGTCAGGAGCTTATCCCGGACGGTGATTTCAATGCCGACCCCCGAGAAACTCCCCTTGGTCTCCATGAGCAGTTCCTGGTGCTCTTCCTTTGTCATGAAGGTCGAATGCGGATCGAGGTTCTGGATCATCCCCTTGATGGCGCCGTAGATCAAATCCCTGGCTTCCTGGGGTTCCACATAATTTTTTTCAACCTGCCTGAGCACTTCCGTAAAGATTTCTATATGCTCATAGATCTCATTGGTCCCGGCCGTAACCTTGCTGTGGCCTCCCCGCAGGAACAGAAGGACGACAACCAGAAAAGATATAAGGACGATATCCAGAAAAAATTTCTTGTTATGAAAAGCCATGGCAATCTCCACAAATTGATAGTCTTAAGGTATTTACTATACGTTAACTTTTCGGGGGAGGTCAATGGGCTTTCAGCCAGCTCAAAGGATTTAGATTGGTTCCCCCGTTCCGTATTTCAAAATAGAGACTGGACCCGTTGGGCGATTCGCCGGCCCCTGCCCGGCCGATGACCTCACCCTTTTGTACGTTATCCCCCTCACCCTTTTCCCTCTCCGACAGGTGGGCGGAAATCGTATAATACCTCGAACCGTGGTTGATCACGATGGTCTCCCCATACCCCCGCAGCCACCCGGAAAAATCGACCCTGCCTGCGAAAACAGACCTGACCACCTCCCCCGGAGGACCTTCGATAGTGACGCCCTCGTGCGTATTGAGGCCGCTTACACCCAGCATTTTATGACCTTCGGCCACCTTCCCCGGCAGGGGCATGGGCAGATTCCCCTTTTCCCTCTCAAAACCTGAAGGAAGCGGCCGCGTTTCTTTTGGCCCTGCCGGTCGGTTTTCGATTTCAAAGAGTGTGTTTCCCAGGTTTTGCGCGGCCAGTTCCAGCTCCTTGACGGCCGTTTCGTAGAACTCTTTCTCCTTATGGACCTTCATGAGGAGGAGCACCTTTTTGTCCTGATCCTCCCGGAGAGACGCCAACCGTTCGGCTTCCAGACTTTCCAGTCGATGGATGGTCCCGAGTTTCTCACTTGTCTGCGCTATTTCCCTCTGACGGACCTGTCGGATGCCGGCCATGCCCTTCAGCATTTCCCGGTCCTCCGCGATAACGGCCTTGAGGTACCTGATCCTCCGCATCAAGTCATGAAGGCCCGTCGAGGAAAGCAGGATCCGGACATACCCTCTCTTGGCATACTTGTAAAAGGAAACGAGCCTTTCCCCCAAACGGTCCTGGGCGGCCCCGAAAACCTTTTCAATCTCCCCCATCCTTTCCTGGTGTTGGGCGAGACCCTGCTTCGTCCGGTCAATCCTCTTTCTCAAATCACGCAGGAAGGCCTGCTTTTCTGCAATCTCCCTTTCCAGGTCCGAAAGCTGCCCTATGATACCCTTTTCCTTTTCAGCGAATTCTTCAAAGAGCCTCTTTTCACGCGCGAGTTCTTCTTCGATCCTGCTGATCCCGCCCTGCCTGCCCTCGGATTCGTCCCCCTCGAGGGCGAATGCCCCCTGGAGAACAAAAAAGAGAAGCAGGATGCAGGCCGGGGCC
>JBMNCO010000245.1:0-6313 GCA_049366815.1 Desulfatiglandales bacterium
GAAAATCATCCGTCTGGTCTCCAAGGCAGGCGGGCGATATCTGACCATTCATATCGGTCTGGGGCGGGACACCACGGAGCCCCTGTCTTGGGAGGCCACCATAGACAACCTGCGCCGTCTCGTGCACTACGGATTGCAGCATCAGGTGACGGTCTGCCTTGAGAATCTGGCCTGGGGCTGGACCAGCAAACCCAACCTCTTTGAGAAACTGATCCGAAGGAGCGGAGCCGGCGTGACCTTTGACGTCGGGCATGCCTATGTGTGTGAATCGGTTGTCAGCCACCAATACAGTCTGGAGGATTTTATCACCCCTCACATCGGCCGGGTTTTTAACGCCCATCTCTATCACAAGGAAGTCTCCGGGATGGGACACCTCCCCCCAGAGCGAATCGAAGACATGGAAAGCCGTCTGTCCCTTCTGGTGGACACGGGGTGCCCATGGTGGGTTGTGGAACTCCATGAAGCCGACGCATTACTCCAGACCATGAAAATCATTGAGGCCTATCTGAATGAAAATCATTCTCATCCTTCTTGACGGTTTAGGGGACCGCGCCTATGAGGTCCTGGACCACCGCACACCCCTTCAGGCGGCGGTGACGCCGAATCTGGATCGGCTGGCCCAACTGGGGAGCAACGGCCTGTTCCATGCCTCCCGGCCCGGTCAGTGCCTTCCGAGCGAAACGGCGCACTTTCTCTTGTTCGGTTATGATCCCGTTCTGTTCCCGGGACGAGGTCTCTTCGAGGCGGTGGGATACGGCGTGGTTTTCCGGGATGATGACGTCCTCAGCCTGGCCCATTTTTCCTCCGTCAGATGGGAGGGAGATATCCCTGTCCTGGCACGGGGACGCAAGGAACTGGGGGGAGACAAAGAGGAGATGTCCCGTCTGTATGAGGCGGTCACGGCCTATGATACCGGGGGGGTTCACTTTCGACTGCAGCAGACGGGCTTCAATGACGCCATCCTGGTCCTGGGAGGCGATGTGTCGCCCTTTATTTCCGATTCCGATCCTATGCAGACAGGCATGCCCATGGCCCAGGTCCTGCCCCTTTCAGAAAACCCCGAACCTCTGCGGGCCGCCAAGACGGCCGGGGCCCTGAACAGATACCTGTCCTGGTGCACGGAGGTGCTCTCGGCCCATGAGGTGAATCGGGTGCGGGCGGCAAAGGGACTACCCGCGGCCAATTTTCTGACCACACAGCGTTGCGGCAGGCGCGTCCGACAGGAATCCTTTGAGCGGAAATGGGGCATTCCAGGCCTGTTTATCGGATCGGGGGCCGTGTTCGGCGGGCTGGCCATGGAACTGGGCCTGACGTTCATCAAGGTGGAAGACGGAGAGGACCCGGGCAGGGACATGGCGGAGCGAATCGGCATGGCCCTCGCTGATAAATCCCACGGCTTTGTCCATGTACATACAAAGGTTCCGGATGAGGCCGCCCACAGGGGTGCCCCCGAGGGCAAGGTCGCGGCCATATCGGCCCTGGATCGCGGCATGGGGGAACTTGTCAGGGCGGCGGAAACACGGGATGACCTGGTCCTGGCCGTTACTTCAGACCACTCCACTCCGACCGTTTCCCGGTTGATTCATTCGGGTGAACCCGTGCCCCTGACCATTGTCGGGCCTCATGTCCGCCGGGATGCTGTGAGCCGTTTTGAGGAGATTAACGCGGCCGGCGGGTGCCTGGGCCTGCTGAGGGGTAAGGAACTGATGCTTTCCCTGCTCAATGCCGCGGATCGTTCCGTGCTTTCAGGACACCGCCTCGGGCCGTCTGAAAGGCCTTATATGCCGGAAGACTATCCTCCCTTCAGACCCTATTCGTAGACAGATCGACGCTTTTTCTGCTGGCGGCCCACCAGCAGTCCGATGAGTAGACCGCACAGAAGCACCAAGGCGCCTGTGGCAAACCATCTGTTCATCTGTGAAGAACGGAGTTCTTCATTCTCCTGTTCCAGTCTCTGGAGTTCATTCGTTGCCGTTTTAAGGGATTTCTTGGCGGCCTCAAAACTCGACTCCAGCTTAAGAAACCCCTCCGCCCCCTGTTTGAGTGTGTCATACTGCTTCTGGAGTCTCTGGAAGGCCTCGGTATTTTGGTCAAGACTCCCTGTCAGACTGCGTTTCTCGCTGAGGGTCTCTTCCAGTTGTTTTTTCATTTCGTTGTATTTTTCCGTCAATTCGTCGTTTTTCTGCCTTAAATTCCGGGTCTGTATTTCCCAGGGTTGTCGGAAAATCAAATAGCGGTTGAGCACCCATCCTTCCCTGGGGTTATCCCCGTCCGGCAGGAGGCGAACGCGGGACCAGTCTTTCTGTTCCTCGAGAACTTCCATCGCCTGTCCGGAAGAGGGCATCATGATGATCTTGTTATCGGTGCTGGGGCCTGAGCGAAGCGTGATCTGGAATGAATCCGTCACGTAGGCCGTTCCGGCCCAGGCCTCCTGACCCGTTAAGCTGCACAGCAGAATGATTCCAAAAATCCATCCGAGCCTTTTCATGTGTTCAAGCCTTTCCTGTGTCTGCAGGATGGAATGAGTTGTTCACTCAAACCTGTCCAAAATAGAATATGCCGATCCAAGCAGGGACCGGGATGTCCTCCCCCGCTGCGCTCCCTCCCCCCATCCGTGGCGACCGTCATTGCGGGATTTTGTCTCTTCATCTGTCCTGATTCAGGGACAAAATACGCCCGCTCAGAAAAAACCGGCCTCTGCTTTGCGCTGGAGGTTCACCCGCCTCTAAAGAATGTGGACACCTTTGTAACGTTCGCTCAATTCACCGTTCAAGCCGTTCCTGACCGTCTTCACCGCAAGGGGGAGGGCATTCAGAATATCCTGGGCCGTCATGCCGTCCTCTCCCATTTTCTCGGCGGCCAGGTCCCCGGCGAGGCCATGGACGAAGACGCCGCCCCTGACGGCATCCGGGACGGGAAGACCAAGCCCGAACATCGCAGAAATGGCCCCGGTGAGGACGTCGCCTGAACCGGCGGTGGCCATGCCTGCGTTGCCGCTCATATTTATAAAGATCTCTCCGTTCGGTTGACCGATGAGTGAGTGCGCTCCCTTCAGGACGATGATCGCATTGAGCCCTTCGGCCGTTTCCCGCAGGACATCGACCTTGTTCAGATCGATTTGCGGTACACCCAGCTTCGTGATGCGGGCCATCTCCCCCAGGTGGGGGGTGAGAATCGTCGGTTCCTTCCGTCTCCTGATGATATCCAGATCCTCGCACAGGGCCGTAATTCCGTCGCCGTCCAGGAGCAGGGGTTTCTGGATGTCCCGGGCCAGTTCCCGAGCCAATCGGCCGGTGTCTTCATTCAGAGAGAGACCCGGGCCCAGCACCACCATGTCCATGTTTTCCGATAGTGCGAGCAGGGACTCCCTGTTTTTGAGGGAGATGCTCCCGGAAGGTGTTTCCTCCTGGGGAATGAAGACGATCTCACTGCCCTTATTGGCGATGAAGGGAGTGATGGACCCTGGGGCCGCGAGACGCGAGTATCCGCCCCCCGCCCTTAGAAAGGACAGGGCCGCAAAATAGGGTGCCCCAAAGTAGCCGGCGGACCCGGCGATGAAGAGGACCTCACCGAAATCGCCCTTGTGGCCGCTCCTGTCCCTGGGGGACAGGACGGGCAAGGGGTTGGTCTCGACCTTTATGGCGTCACCGCCGTACATGGCGGGCGGAAAGGATATATGGGTCACGTACAGGACGCCGCAGTGTTCGTAGCCGGGAAAGAGCATGGTGCCTATCTTGGGGAGCCCGAAGGTCACGGTGTAGTCCGCCCGGACCGCGACACCCATGACCTTCCCGGAGTTTCCATGGATACCGGAAGGAATGTCCACGCTGATGACCGTCTTGCCGCAGGCGTTTATGAGGTCGACGAGCTCCCTGTACATCCCCCCTACGTCCCGGTCAAGACCCGTGCCGAAAATGGCGTCCACCACCGCATCGCAGTGGGTGAGGTCCGCCTTGACGGAGGCCGCGGATTCAGGTTCAATAACGTCCACGGGAAGGCGGGAGAGGACATCGAGGTTCAGCCTTGCGGATCCCTTGAACTTCCGACGATCGCCCAAGATGAAGACCTTTACGAGGCCCCCGTTGGAGTGGATTTTACGGGCGATCACGAACCCGTCGCCGCCGTTGTTGCCGAGGCCGCAAAAGACACAGAATCTTTTGCCTGCGTGGCCCAGCTTTTCGAGAATAAGAGAAGAGACGGCGAGCCCGGCGTTTTCCATGAGCAGTTCATCCTTGATGCCGTATTTTTCAATGGCCGTCCTGTCAAGCGCTCTCATCTCGGAGACGCTGCTGACTTTCATGTCTCAATGCCCCCTTGCGTCGCTTTACGTGTTTTATTTTCCAGAATTCGGCGTTAGCATAGGTGGATTGGGTAGGCTTGTCAACTGCGGAGCGAAGTCGCTGATTCACCATCAAGGCATCATCTGCGGCGTTGCCTTCGCTCGTTCCTCCTTGCGGCGTATCGCTCATACGCCTCAGTCGTCGCTTCTCGGCGCCTCGTATCTGATACCTTGCTGGTGCCCAGGGATACACCCAAATCCGGTGACCTCATTGATGACGGAGAAATTTGAAGGTGGATTCAGGGAAGGCTGCATGGCTTGACGCCCGCAGTGCCCTGGGTTATGCTCACAGCACGGAGCGGCACCAGGGACGTGCGGGGAGGCCACGGGGTGTGGCTTTCTGATTCACTGGAGTGCGCAGGAAGCCCTCTTGGTGCAAAAATCGAGGAAAAGGAAATGAAAACAGACGAGGCCATCCTGGCCTTTTCGGAGAGTGAAAAAATCAAAGGGGGGCTTATCTGGGTCTCACAGGCCGTCGAACTCCTTCAAGGTCTCCACGGGGCGGAGAACAAGGGTGGCGCAACGGTCCTGACGGCCATGATTCACATGGTCGCCCAGGAGTCCCGGCTTGCGCAGCAGATGACCGGAGGTAAGGATTGGGACGGCGTCGATGAACACCTGGAAAGGGCCGTCAATATGGTCAACGCAGGGGTGGGGCACGAAGCAACCATCCATCTGACCCGGGCCCTCAGCCTGGTGACGAATGTCGGGCTTCATGCCATGACCGCGCTCAAAGACAGGAACCTCCTGTAAACCATGGGGGTGAAGCATGGATGAACAGACGGTTCGGGGTCTCCTGACGAGACTGAGAACGGGCGAGATATCCATGGATGAGGCGATTGAGCGTCTCAAGGGCCTTCCCTTTGAGGATATCGGCTATGCCTGTATCGACCACCACCGCGGCCTGCGGCGAGGCCTTTCAGAGGTGATTTTCGGAGAAGGGAAGAGGGTGGAAGATATCCTGGGTATCATGGACAGGATGTCCCTGCAGGGGGACAATATCATGGTGACCCGTCTGTCTTCGGAAAAGGCCGGGCTTCTCATGAAGAAATACCCGACAAGCAGCTTTTACGAGCGTTCAGGCGTCCTGATCCTGGAAACCCATCCTGTGAAGGCGCGCGGAAGGGGCACCATCCTCGTGATGAGCGCCGGAACCTCCGATATCCCGGTGGCGGAGGAGGCGGCCCTCTGCGCACAGTTCATGGGAAATGACGTGGACGAGATTTATGACCTTGGGGTCTCGGGCCTTCACAGGCTACTGGCACACCGGGAGAGGCTGCTGGGGGCATCGGTCATCATCGTGGCGGCGGGCATGGAGGGCGCCCTTCCCAGCGTGGTGGGGGGCATGGTGGACAAGCCCGTCATCGCCGTGCCCACGAGCATCGGTTATGGGGCCAGTTTCCATGGCCTTGCCGCGCTGCTCGGCATGCTCAACTCCTGTGCCGCCGGGGTCACCGTGGTCAATATCGACAACGGGTTCGGCGCAGGGTATGCGGCCAGTGTCATCAACAGGGCCTGAGACCGTCTGAAAACACCTGGCCTTATAGGCCTTCCGGTTCTTTTTTTGCCTTCTGATCTCAACCGGTCATTCGGAATTATTTTCCATATCATCATAAAACGAGGCGGTTACCAATGAATCTTTTAACAATCACGGGCAGTCCCGGAAAAAATGGAAATACAGCAAAAGTGCTTGGTTTGCTTGAAAAATCAGCCGCACCCGGCGGGATGTTTTTACCCATACGTTTTCCTTAATAGGAAGGGAACAGCAAAGACCAACATATATGGGTCCTTCTGGACAACCCATCCCCATCTTTTCTATGGCAGGAATTTGCGCATACGGACTTCACCTTGACCCTGAACGAAGGCGTTTTCAGGGTGAACTCACTACTTGCTCTGTGAAGAGATCTGGGTGTAAAGAAACAATGAAACATCTGCGAACGGCGCGGCAAGGAGACATTCGATGGAAGGAAAAAG
>JBMNCO010000246.1:0-49523 GCA_049366815.1 Desulfatiglandales bacterium
TCAGAACAGCACGCCTCAAACTCCTTCATACAGTCGCAAAAGTGCTCTGCCATTCTTATCACCAGGTGCAACCGTCGAGTCACGACCAGTTCGGTTTAACGCTATGTTATGTAAGAATATTTTAAGTTTCGTCTTGACAATGCAACGGCGACCGTCGGATCATTAAAAAGACTGGGATTGAGGATTATTCTGCGTCACATCGTCCGCATTTCATGATCAAGTGGTAGATGGTGACTTTATTAAACGCGGAACGCCATATCCACTGTCCTGCTCACTTCATACTGCTCTACACTTCCTTCCTTCCCGTT
Source organism: Desulfatiglandales bacterium (assembly GCA_049366815.1). Lineage (GTDB taxonomy): Bacteria > Desulfobacterota > DSM-4660 > Desulfatiglandales > HGW-15 > CAYNYM01. The sequence goes on from JBMNCO010000246.1 coordinate 309, forward strand.
CACAGAGAAGTATTCCGGCCGGCTGAAATGCAGGTTCCCCCTATTCCTTCCACCTTGCTTTTTTTGAAGGGGTGAGGAGTGTAATTCGACACCCTTTTAGGGGCTTCCTTCTTATTTGGCGATCTTGTCTCCTTCCCGGCTCTTGGAACATCCTGATCCACAAGAAACGGATTTTTGACTCATAAATGCTGCAACCTATTTTTTCTCCCATTCTTCGAATGAGATAGTCAGATCACAGGGAGCAAGGCCACGAAGGCGGTGTCGGCTTAGAAAGATGTTTAGATGCTCAAAGCTCAAAGAAAGGAGGTGACGTGCAAGGGCGGGGGTATTGGTTTAAGGGGTTAACGTCAAGAAATCTTATTTCAGGGAGGTTTGACATGAATCCAAGAAAACATGCGTTCGCCTTTATGGCTATATCTCTTATTGGCTTGTTGGGTGCCGAATTGGCGTATTGCGGTGAGCCTATGAGTGTCGCGGGTGCTCCATTCAGCATCCAGAGTCTCAACAGCCCGGATCCGGAATTTATCAGCGACGGCGATAGTGTCTTAGTGCAAGTGACAGGACCATCAACAGCGTCTGTGCTCAACTCAACAGTAAGATTGAACGGGAATGACGTGACCGAGGCTTTTGCAGCGGACGGATTACCTGGGTCCATGACAGGCACCCTGTCGGATTTGAATCCCGGGGTCAATATCATCCAGGTTTATCCGAGCAGAAAGTCAAAGAAAGCGGCTGCAAAACTGATTGTCTCTACCCCTGTTTTGCCTCAGATCACTTGCAGCGAACTCTTTGATTTCGCGTCTTTTCCAGATCTTTTCCCATCGCCTTCCGATGTGTTGGAAATCACTTCCGCAATGCCGGCGCCGGCGGACTCATCACTTCCGGAGCACTGCATCGTTCAGGGACGGATTAACCCGCGCATAGGCGTGAATGATACGCCCTTTGCAATCGGTTTCGAGTTACGCCTGCCTACCAAATGGAGCGGGCGGTTTTTCTTTCAAGGAGGAGGGGGTAATGATGGGTCGTTTTCTTCGGCAATCGGAAATATTGCCAACGGAGGCCGACCCGCGCTTTCAAGAGGTTTTGCGACCGTTAAGACCGATGGCGGTCATACCGGTGCGCTGGCGTCAATGTTCGGATTCGATCCGCAGGCCCGCATTGATCACGCCTACAATGCCTTTGACAAGACCGCTGTCACAGCCAAGGCGATCATTGCCTTCTACTACGGAAAAATGCCGGACAACTCCTACTTTGCCGGCTGCTCCGGCGGGGGGAGGCAGGGGATGATGTTTACGCAGCGGTTTCCCGAGTATTTTGACGGAGTAATCGCGTCAGCCCCCGCTATGAGCGTTGCGACCGGAGCTTCTATCAGCGTCGCATGGGAATCAATTGCTTACAATTCGATCGCTCCAACGGATGCGGAGGGCAACACCATCTTGAGTCAGGCTTTTTCAAATGCTGACCTTGCATTGGTCTCCAACGCCATCCTTGATGCATGCGATGGCACGGACGGATTGATTGACGGCCTGATCAACAATAGGGAGAAATGTACATTTGATCCCTGGGTACTTGAGTGTGCGGGCACAAAAGAAACGACCTGCCTCTCTTCAGAGCAAGTCAATGCCTTGGAAAAGGGGTTCGGAGGGCCTTTCAATTCGTGTGGTGAGCCGCTCTATATCAATTGGCCCTGGGATGCCGGCATCAGTGCAGCGGGATGGCGACAGTGGAAATTGGGTACATCACCGACCGCAACGCCGAACTCACTGTTCTTTTTACTTATGCAGGACGCTATACGAAATGAGTTTTTTACCCCGCCTGAGCCTGCCTTCAGCATACTGGATTTCGATTTTGACACAGATCCTGCACGGATGCAGGCCTTTGGAGAGATCTATGATACCTGGCGGGATGCGGAAATTGCGGCCTACAGAGACCACGGTGGCAAACTGCTTATTCTTCATGGCGTGAGCGATCCAATCTTTTCAGCCAATGAAAGCATAGAATATTATGAGCGCCTGGTGGCCGCCAATCATGGCCCTGTGAAGGCCGGGGCATTCGCCCGACTCTTCCTGGTTCCCGGCATGGTCCATTGCGGTGGAGGGCCTTCCACCGATCTTTATGATTCGCTGAGCGCCATGATCAACTGGGTCGAAAATGAAATCGCCCCTGATAGGATTATTGCAACCGGCAGTGCTTTCCCCGGCTGGTCGAGACCACTCTGTCCTTATCCGAAATATGGCCATTACACAGGAAAAGGCAGCATTGAAGACGCAGATAATTTTGTGTGTCGCTAAGAGCGTAGGAAGAAGCCTTTGCCGGACCAAACTAAAGACGGACTGATTGCATTGAACCCGGTGACTCTCGTGAATCATCGTTCAGACCCTACACCTCCTGAAACCTCGACCCAGGGCTCTTATGCATAACCCTCGTCACCTGTGGACTTTTCAGCGTAATTTGAATTCCAGATCCTTCCTCCAACTCCGTTAGAAACCTACCATAACGAAAGGAGATCGATGATGTGTAGGAGATTATTGCTATGGGTATTGGCAATCACTGCAATGGGTATCTTGGTGACTGGAAACGGGTATGCAAAAGAAAAAGCTGCAGTCTTTCCTTCAGTATATCCAGAGGATTGGGGGGTCATCTTTTATCCTTCGTCCAATCCGGGTATCCCGCCGGCTGACTTCAGCGAGACCGAACTCGGTCCGGATGACTCTATCCCTGGTATGCTTCCCCTGGGCTGCGAGATTATCTGGCAGAAAGATGTTCCCGTGACACTGCGCGACGGCACTGTCCTCTACACCGATATCTTCCTCCCCAAGGATAATCCTGGCGATCTTCCGGCGATCATTGCGTGGAGTCCGTACGGGAAAACAGTGCCCACACCTCCCGCCCTTACCGTACCCCCGCAATGGTTTTCTGGCTGGGCAAAGTTTGAAGGTCCGGACGCTGCCTTCTGGTGCTGCAACGGCTACGCCGTCGTTAACCCGGATTCACGCGGTGCCTTCAATTCAGAAGGCGACATCCATTATTGGGGTATGGTCGATGCGGCTGACGGCTATGATGTTATCGAGTGGGTTGCAAAACAAGAATGGAGTAACGGCAAAGTGGGCATGCACGGCACATCATGGCTAGCCATCGCGCAGTGGTTCATCGCCGCCACACAGCCGCCGCACCTGGCGGCCATCGCTCCCTGGAACGGCTTGAGTGACCTCTTTCGTCATGATATTGTCCAGGGTGGCATTCCGGACCTATTCTTTAATCAAATGGTTTCCGCCGGCTTGACGGGATACAATGATACTGAGCATCCCTGGGCCATGGTCTCGGATGACTTTATCCGAGGCCCATACTCTGACGACAAGGCCGCCAAGTTAGAAAACATCAGAGTCCCTGCATATGTCACAACTGACGCGACTACCACGCTTCACCGGCTGGGGTCCCTTGAGGGCTTCAGGCGGATATCATCGAAAGAGAAATGGCTTCGCATCAACAACACAAATGAATGGTATGATCAGTACACTCTCGAGAACCAACAGGACCTGCTGCGCTTCTTCGACCGCTACCTGAAGGGCATCGACAACGGCTGGGAGGAGACCCCGAGAGTGCGAACGGCGGTGCTCGACCCTGGAGGCGTTGACGAAATCAACGTACCTTTCAGCAAGTGGCCACTGGCGGAGACGCATTACCGGAAGTTCTACCTTGATGCGGCCAACGGCTCACTCTCCCGGCACCCTGCTACGACGGCTGCCTCAGTCAGCTACGACGCTACGCCCAATCTGCAAACTGGGCAAACCGGTCAAGCTGAATTTACGATTTCCTTCGACGAGGACACCACAGTGATCGGCTATCTGAAGCTGCGGCTTTGGGTCGAAGCTGAAGGGGCCAACGACATGGACCTGTTCGTTCTTGTGGAGAAGTTGGACGAAGCGGGAAATGTTCTCATCCCGGGCGACCCTGTCTCTCTTCAATACACTCCTATTCCCCCTCCTGGAGCACCCGGCAGGCTGAGGGTTTCGCGTCGTGAGCTCGACAACAAGCTGTCTACACAATTCATGCCAGTTCTATCACTGCGAAATCAGCAATTCCTAACCCCTGGACAGATTGTGCCGGTGGACATCTTGATCCTTCCTGAGGCCGTACGTTGGCACCCAGGTCAGCAACTGCGCTTGACTGTGGCAGGGTGCCACGTAAAGGGCTGGTTTCCTGTACCCACCATCAACGCGGGAAACCACATCATCCACACCGGTCTGAAGCACCAGTCTTATCTTCAGCTCCCGGTGATCCCGCCTAAACAGTGACACCACCGCCTGATGCCTGAAGGGCTCACAAAGGAGCCCTTCAGGCCGATTTCATCAGCTGATCGCTCAGCGCAGTGTTATACGATAATCTGGGTGGTATCTGGCCTCCAGCCGAAGGGCCATAAGGACCTCCGCCCATCATCTCGAAGACCCTGGTCCCAGGCGGGTGAATACTCTGGATCTCCCCGTATGATCTGTCATCTAAAATCTCCACGATCCCATCGGTTTCTGCCGGGAGCAGCATCCCCGGGGCGTTCATGGAAAGGGGTGCTGCGCCCACCATGATCTCGTAACTTTCTGCCTTTGCCTGTTCTGCTTTGGGTTTGACCGCGGCAATTTTAAATGAATTCCCGTTATCGTCCCTTTCCGAAGTTGTACTAACCCATGGCATCTCATTTCTCAAAAAAAGGCAACATTTTTGCCCTTTGAAAAATTTGAAAGGAAATCATGCACCCTTTCTTTCGTTCCAAAGCTCCCGGACTGGTCTTTTTTGTTCAAGACATCGGCGATCAAATTCTTTATAATTTTTGAAGATGTTACGGCATGCCTCAGGGACTCAGGCTGAATAAGGAGGAAATCCATGAACACTGAAATCATAGAATCGCTTCCGCGCTTTATCGAGACACTTGGAATGGACGAATCGCCCATGGGAATCTATTACACGGACGAACCTCCTTTAGAGGGTGCCACTCCCAAACCCGGGGATCTCCCGACCCGGGAAAGGGAGATAGACAACCTGATTGACTGGCAGGCCGTCTTCGGGGGCTTCTCATGCGTGATCGGGCATATCTGGCGGGCACGCAAAAGGCAGGTTCCGGCCTTTTTCGATGCCGGACATTTCGGCTGCCCGGGAGGGGCCTTTTTTCTCGGCTTCATGAAGCCCCAGACCGAGACCATGATCCATTATGTCTCATCAGGCATCCCTGATCGCATGAAGGGCGAACTTTATTGCAAGTCGCCGGATGCATTGCGGCGGATCTTCGATGAAATCGACCCCCCTCCGGCACCCAAGAGGTTCTGTGTGGTCAAGTCCCTGGACCTCTTCAAGGACGAGGAACGTCCCGATGTCGTTGCCTTTTTTTCGAGGCCTGAGAGCCTGAGCGGACTGCATCAACTCGCCGCATTCGTGACAAACGACACCCAGGTTGTCAAGTCTCCCTGGGGAGCCGGGTGTACGGGGCTCATTACCTGGCCCTTCAAATTTCTCCGGGAAGGCCGGAAAAAGGCCGTCCTCGGGGGTTGGGACCCCTCCGCCAGGAAGTTTTACAAGACCGATGAACTGACCTTCACCGTGCCCTTCGAAATGTTCCAGGAGATGCTGGCGTGTTTTGACTCCTCATTTTTGACGACCAAGACATGGGAAATCGTGCAGAAAAAGATTGCCCGGAGCAGGCGTGTGTGGGGAGAAGAGCAGGCGTCCTGAATTTCGGCCCGGTCACAATGCGTGAAGATACGTAAAGGATAATCCCGTTTTTTAAGAGCAACGGCTGCACTGAGAAAATCGGGGAGGAACAAAGCAGTCCATCAAACCAGCAGAGAGGATATAAAGCCATGACAGTCATTACCATTTCGAGGCAGATCGGGGCCGGGGGCTGGACCCTGGGAGAAAGGCTGGCGAAGAGACTCTCCTATCAGTACGTCGACGACATCATGATAAGGGAAATTGCAGACAAGATCGGCGTGACGGCTGAGAGCATCAGTGCATTCGAAAAAGACGGGGCCACTCGGCTTATGAAATTCCTGGACAAGATGGTGAGCAAAGATTTCATCAGACGCCATATCAGCGATAAATACGGATATGTGGACGAAGAGCAGTATGTGGGGGTGATTACCGCCATCATCAAGGGCCTCTACGATCAGGGAAACGTCGTCATTGTCGGACGGGCAGGCCAATACATCCTTAAAGGTCATGAAAATGTCCGGCATGTACTCCTCATAAACAATCTCAAGAACCGCATCCGCTTTGTTGTGGAAAAATACAACGTATCGGATTCCGAGGCCGAAAGGATCATAAAGACAATGGATCGAATCCGGTCCAACTTTCTCAGTTTCTTTGCTGAAAAGCAGTACCATGACGACCCCCGCTGCTATGATCTGGCTATCAACATGGAGAACATTACCATGGAAAAGGCAGAGACCCTGGTCCTCGATCTCATCGCACCGTGACTTCTTGATACAGGTTGCGGAATACCCGCGCACATGCCCTCCATTGAAAACAAAGAGGCAGATCCTGCGTGTGGATCTGCCTCCAAGCAATGTGTCTGGTTTATTCTTGATTGTCCAAATGGACGGTTCCGCAGGTTAGACTGTTCAGTTGACTGGGAAACAGGGCCAATACAACGTCGGGCTTCCCTGGATATCGTTTTTTTCCGCTGTGGCTGATCCCACTCCTTTTTAATTAAGCAGATCGCAGCAAAAAAGATGCACGGGTATCTGAGAAGCGCTCTTAGATCGCAAGATACAACAAAAAGACGATAAGGATAGATGTGCCGGCCGTTACAAAACAGAAGGTATTGTTGATTGTATGAAGCACCGGCGGCCTCCTTTTCGTTTTTGAATTTCCCCCGGGCAGGGGATTTGGCTTATTAGGGGCCCCGGGAATCGGTCCGATGGGTAGGTGAATGGCCTATTTGTCCGGGACCCCTAACACCAAGGCGCCAATCATTAATCTAAACTCTGGAGGAATAAAGAATCGACGGCCCTTTAGCTGTACGGGAATGCAAAAGCGTTGCCAGAGTTGCTCTTATTGGGGTTTCTTTTTGCATTTCAATGTGTTACATCGCAGAAGGGGGAATCATGAACACCGCCGTATCTTTGACGATGTGCATTTGTTTATCCGAATTTTGCCGCTACAGTCTATTTTAGTCGACATCCTTTTGTCACGATGAGGCCTCAACTGAAGCCCCGACGCCTGCGAACCAGAGGTCTGCAGGCTTTCTGAATGCGCAAGGAACTGTTCGGAATGTGGGATTTTCCGATGAATAAGCCAGGCACTTCTCTTAGCCGCAAAGCGCAATGATCCAATGGAGGAATCAGCATCCATGTTCGAGCGCGTGAAAACGGCGAGAGAAATACTTCGAGGCCATGCTCATGTGACACCTGTCATGACCTCCGCCACCCTGGACCGATGGGTGAATGCAAAGGTCTATCTCAAGTGCGAAAATTTTCAGAGGATGGGGGCCTTCAAGTTCCGTGGAGCATTCAACGCCATGTCCCGGTTGTCGGAAGAACAGAAGAAAAACGGTGTCCTGACCTATTCGTCCGGCAACCACGCCCAGGCCGTGGCCCTTGTGGGTCGGCTTCTGGGCATTGCGACCACAGTGGTCATGCCAAAGGATGCACCCCAAATCAAGCGTACCGCCACAGAGGGGTACGGGGCTGCAGTCCTGGAATACGATCCCGAAGAAACCACCCGTGAGGACGTAGCTGCGACCCTTGCGAAAGAGCGGCCCTTCACCCTGATCCCCCCCTTCGATCACAGGGACATCGTGGCGGGTCAGGGAACGACGGCCTTTGAATTACTGTTGGAGTTGAAAAGACTGGACGCGCTGCTCGTGCCCTGTGGAGGTGGGGGACTGTTGAGTGGTTGCGCCATTGCAGTCAAGGGCCTTGATCCCGGATGCCGCGTCATCGGAGTTGAGCCTGAGCTCGCCGATGACGCCACCCGGTCTTTTCGGACTGGAAGGCTTCATACCGTCAGAAATCCGCCAACCATTGCCGACGGCACGCGGACCCCATCCCTTGGCAGGATCACCTTTCCCCTTGTGCTGGAATACGTAGATGATATGATCACCGTCACCGAGGAGGCCATCATCAAGGCGGTCCAATTCCTTTTTTATCGCATGAAGCTTGTGGTGGAACCCTCCGGAGCGTTAGGGGTCGCGGCCCTGCTGAGCGGAGCCCTGCCGGCATCCGGTCGGATGGGAGTGATTCTGAGCGGCGGCAATATTGATGCCGCAACGATGACCGCTATTTTGCAGAATACATAGATTATATCCTTCATTTCAAAAATGGAACGGGTGGACGGAACAGGGACGCCATTCGGGCCTAAAAACCATCGCAACCAGGAGGCCATATGATCGAGATATCGATTCCCGGCTACAGGCATTTGATTTTCAGGCATTTGGTCCTGGATTACAACGGCACCCTTGCCGTCGACGGTGCGCTTCTTCCGGGTTTGAAAACCGCCCTCGCCCACCTGGCAAAGGATCTTGAAATCCATGTCCTCACAGCCGATACCTTCGGGGAGGTTCGCGCCCGCCTCGACGGAATCCCCTGCAAGGTCACCGTTCTCCCTTTGGACAACCAGGACAGGAGAAAGCTCGATTATGTCAAAAAGCTCGGCCCGGAAAATACCGTATGTATCGGGAACGGCCGCAACGACCGGCTGATGCTCAAAGAGGCGGCGCTTGGAATTGCCGTTATACTGGGTGAGGGTGCGTCCGTGGAGACGCTGGTTTCAGCAGATGTGGTCTGCACGGAGATCCTCTCCGGGTTGGAACTCCTCACCAAGCCGCTTCGCCTGACGGCCACACTCCGGTCCTAGCCCTACTGGAAATCCCGCTACGGCTCTGGTATGCTTATCTCATGAAAGGACCCTGTCGTGATAAAACTCTACGATAAGATCACCGAAGCGAGGACCCTGCTGGAACTCCCGGAACAGGCCACTAAAAAGCAGATCAAAGCCAATTACCGGAGACTCCTCAGAAAGTGGCACCCGGACAGCTGCCGGGAGGACAAGACCCTGTGCCAGGAAAGGACAAGGGCCATCATCCGTGCCTACAATATCCTCGCCGATTACTGCGACAACTACAACTACTCTTTTTCCAGGGAGGAAGTGAAAAAATACATTTCCCAGGAGGAATGGTGGGTGGAGCGGTTCGGCCAAGGCCCCGTATGGAACGACAAGCCTCCAAACAAATTGTGATCCACCCCCTTGTGAAGGCGTCTTCCCCTTTGATTTTAGGGCAGCCCTCCAATGGGCAAAAGGTCTTGCCGGCCCTTTTCTGCTGTTCCCACCCCACCACTCCGCCTGAGCTGATCCGTTCTTCTCACCCTGACCCCCGTTTTCAATCGGCGCGCCGCCTGGATGCAACCAAGACCACCCCTGCAACAATGGCTCCCGCGACCCCGACAGGCCAGAAGGCCCCGCCCAATCGGCTATATCTCACAAAGTCCACAGACATACCGAGGAGGGGAGCAACGACCATCGTGGCCACCGACTTTGCCTGACTTTCTATGGACAGGACCGTGGCCCCCTGGGTCTCCGTGGCGAAGGCATCAAATCGACTGATAAGGATCGGTCGCCAGAAATTCTGTATGAGGTAGAGCCCCAGAAATCCCAGCACCGCCAAGGCATGGCTCTCAAGGAATAACAGGGGAACCATGGCGGCGTAAAGCACAAAGACGATCTTCCACAGAAGGTATGCGCCTCGTTCCTCTCCGCCGCAACAGGCCGTGATCCTGTGGGATTTCCTGCTCGCATAGGCGGAGGCCAGGTGCAGCACCAGGTAGACCACCCCCACGATCACAGCGCTCCGCCGGGTTTCCGCCTGCCCCTCGAGCAGGGGAAGGGCAAGGGCCATTCCCAGTATCACCGGCTGGAGATAATCACTGGCCGCCTTGAACATGCCTTCAAAACCCATGGACTCCAACATGAGGCGCCGCAGAGGACGTTCCCTTATGGCCTTGCGTATCGTCTCCCATAGGTGAAACAGGACGTCACCCGGGCGAATCCCCTCGGCCGGTTGTCCTTCAAGTTCCCTGGGGTAAGTCATGAAATTCAGGAGACCCAGCCCATAGGGTATGATGGAGTAATAGAATACAGTGCCGTAGTCGCCCTCCAACAGGACAAAAACGGTGGCAAGGACAATGGAAAAGGCGGAACCGATCTTGGACCATGAACGCGTATACCCGTAAACCCGCGTCTTTTCATCGAGACGGCCCATGAGGCGGAGCCAGGTGAAGATCATGGCCTTGTGGGTCCCCGTTCTGAAGGCTTCTCCAAAGGCAAAAAAAAACATAGCAAGAAACATCTGCCAGTATTGTCGGCTGAGACCAAAGGACAGGAAAGAGGCCATGTAGGACAGAAAGGACAGCACCATGCATCTGCGTCGTCCATAGAGGTCCGCAAGGGCTCCACTCGGCACCTCCATGGCATTGATACACAATTCTCTGAAACCTACCAGGAGGCCGATCTGCGTAAAGGAGAGTCCTCTTTCAAGGAAGAAAAGGATAATGAAGGGTTCGAAATAACGCTGGTTCTTCAGGAAACCGTAGAGAGAAAACCGCCCGAGCATTTGGTCCTCACATCAAGGGGCCTTGAAGGGCCCGTAGCATCGCCGGAAACCAAAGGCAAACAGGGCCTGCCGGGATTATCTGCAAATGGTGGGAGGATGTCAAAGAGAAAAGGCAGGTGATCGGACCCTGCCTTTTCTATACTACAATGGTTAATTGTTATTTTTTCACAGTGCTGCTTATGATAGGGTTAGGTTGATAGTTACCATTCCAACAAGTTTCCGGTCAACAATCTAAAACCGCTTTTCATGGATCACTTTCCGCTCCCCACTCATCGGAGTGAGGTCTTTGAGAATCATCGGAAGCGCTGTCCTCCGGGATCCTCACCTCGTTTATGTTAAGCACTGACTGATGCGTTGATAAAGATCATATCGTTTTCCTCCTTTTTGTCCATAGGGGGATGACCTCATTTTTCTGTGGAAATTTCCCGTTTCATGGGGCTCTTTTCCTTTGTCCCATACAGGGAAGAAAGGTTGGACCCGCGGAAATGCTTTGTCGCAAAGGGGCTTCTCAACGCCGAAATCGACTATATAATCTGTTGCGCCGGGGACCTTTCCGGCCCCAGACCGTCCTTCCGCATCGGTGCATTGAAAAAAGCGGAGGTTCGGTGTAGACAGAGGGCTGTAGACCGAAATGAAAGGATAAATCGTGAGCTGGTACGGCCTTGCCATCTTCTCGCTTTTATTTATGGGGACCCAGAGATTTATGTACAAGGTCTCCGCTGAAAGGCGCTGCAACTCGGCCTGGACCACCTTCTCCTTCATGGGGACGGTCGCCGTCCTGAGTTCCCTCTTGTGCCTTCTCTCCCAAAATACCGTCGTGAATATCCCTTTTCTGATATGCATCGCCTTTGTCAACAGCGGCGCATTTCTCCTCGCCACCCTGACTCATATCGAGGCCCTGAAGCACATCCCGGCGGGGGTGGCGTACCCCGTCATCCGGCTGAATGCGGTCATCGTGGTCATCTTCTCGATCGTCTACTTTGAGGATTCCCTCTCCCCGTGGCAGGTCGTCGGCATCGCCCTGGCCATGGCCGTCATCTTGGTCCTCACGCGTGACCTGCCTTCCACCCGGGATTCCCGGACGAACATCAAACGAGGTTTGATATTTGTCTTCATCTCTGTCATCGGCGGGGCCGTCGCATCCATCTCAAGCAAGTTCGCGGCCGTTTCCACCGATAAAATGGCCTTTATCGCGGTCTCCTACACCATGGCCACCCTCTTTTCTTTTGCACTGAAAGAGAAATTCCAGACAGAAGAGTCAAACACCAACCACAGAGATGCGATCCTCATCGGCATCATCATGGGAGTGATCAATCTGGCGGGATACTATGCCTTTTTGGCGGCCCTTTCGACAGGCCCCCTCTCAATCATTGCATCCATCGGAGGCATGCACTTCGTGATCGCCACCGTGCTCTCCAGACTGATCTACAAGGAAAAACTGACCCACCGGCGGATATTCGGTCTGTTTCTCACCATCCTGTCCATCATCCTGCTTAGGATATAAAATGATTGTCGTCAGCGGCATCGGAAATTCGGAGGACCCCCTCGCGATCCCGTCGCCCTTTATCCCTGATCTTTCGCACTTACATTCTGTCTTCAGGGGGTTACGATTGACGACTGCCCCCCTTTGGCCTCTTGCATTCTGGCCTCTTCCACGATCCGGGCGACCATTTGATTTACGGCCTCGGGGAACTTTTCAATGGCCTGCTCCAGGGTCTTTGCCTCGATAAGGCACTGAATGGGCACGGGCTGACCCTCAGGAGAAAGGAGTTGGGTATTTCCCATGAAGATCACCTCTCGGCTCCCGTCTTCGGAACCGTCCGCCTTGATGGGGCTCAGGCGCCTGATCGCACCGACCTTCCCGTCGGTGAAGGTCTCCTCACGGTAGAGATTATTCACATCCATTTTGATATCTATGTGGGGCTGCTGTTGGTGTTGTGTCATGTTAGTCTTCCTTATGTTTGTTTTCTCAAAATGATATATCGCCGACGAGGCGGCCGTCGGCCCTTCCCGCCCTTATCTGGATTGAGGACTGAGTGATTTATAACGGCTGATCAGAGGCCGCACCACCTTCTGGCGATTTCCGCGTAGATCTCGACGGCCGCCTCTATGCTGGACAGGTGGCAGTACTCATCCGTCTTATGGGCCAGGGCTGCCTCCCCCGGCCCCAGGATGAGGGCAGGAGGACAGCCGAAGGCGGGTTTGAGCTCAGAGGCGTCCGTAAAGTAAGCGACGCCGCGGGATGTGGGGCGCTCCCCCAGGAACGGCGCTGTGATATCGAAGACCTGCTGCACCCACTCATCTTCCGGATCGCTCCAGACACTTCCTGCATCGATGATCCGCTCCAATTCAACCCCCTGTCCCAGACAGGCCTGGAGTCTCTCATGGAGTTGATCATGGGGCAGGCCGGGGATGGTCCGGATGTCAATGCCGATCCGTGTGAGATCCGGGACGGAATTGACATTCAACCCGCCTGAAATGGTCCCCACGTTGAGGGTGGCAGGCCCCAGAACGGGATGGGGTTCCGTGCGGAATTCAAAGGCTTCCAGCGCGAGGACCGCGCGGGCGGCCTTGTAGATCGCATTCACGCCCAGTTCGGGCATGGATCCATGGGCCGTAACGCCCCTGGTTCGGGCCTCCATGAAAATGGCCCCTTTGTGACCAATGATCGGATAATTGGAACTGGGTTCTCCCACCACGAGCGCACCGGCCTTCCCCAGTTCCCGGCCGCGGGAGCGCAGGTGGGCCGCCCCTTCGCAGCCCTGTTCTTCCCCCGCCGTGAACACCAGCTTGATCCCGCCCCTTCCCGGCAGAAAACGGGACAGCCCGATCGCGGCAAGTATCATGGCGGCGAGTCCGCCTTTCATATCGGAAGAACCCCTCCCGTAGATCTTCCCCGCCTCGAGGGTCCCTCCGAAGGGATCACGGCTCCAAGGCACCGCCCCCAGAGGAACGGTATCCAGGTGCCCACTGAAACATAGAGGGGCCTTCTCTCCCCCTGCCTCCCTCGAGGCGATGAGATTCGTCCTTCCCTCGTCATACTCACAGTAGGCCGTCTTGAATCCCGCCTGCTCCAGGAGCCCTCCGATGTAATGGGCACAATCGCGCTCCCGGCCGGGGGGGTTGACGGTGTTGAAGGAGAGAAGCTTTTGAGTCAATGATAGGGCATCCAAAGTGCGGGGCATCCTCTCTCTCTGGGTCAGCACCCACCCCCGGTGGCATCCACACACGTCCACGACCAGGCGGGCAATCAAATACATGCACAAGGGCTGCGAAAAAAACCTTAAACCGGGCACTGAATATCGACACCTGGTATCGTGCCTGAAAAATAAGGCCCTGATCAGGCAGGGCCTCCACCATATTGGAACAGCGCGTAAAAATCAACATCCAATAAGTCGGCATCCTTTGCCGGCCCCGTTATCCTCCCAAGCCCCCTGGTCCACTTTTTTTATCCGACTCATTCCTATCCAACATCATCGCCGTCCCAATATGGAATAGGCCGATCCAAGGAATAGACGGGATGTTGTCCTCGCTGCGCCTATTTCTTTGCCGGGATGCGGGCGAATCTCTCCTCTTTGACCTCGTCGGCCTCCAGATAATGTTCTAGAGGGATTTTCTCATTTTCGACAATCGTTCGAATTTCGGTGACATCCTCAACTCCAAGCCCCAACCGATCGGCGATTTCCCTGTCCGACAATCCCCTGTTTTCCTTACCCGGCTCGAGGCGCTGTCTCGCATTGGTCAACCGCCAGACCTCTTCCTTGTATTGCTCATATAATGTTATGGAAACCGGCTTCGGCATGGCCACCACCTCCTTTGTCATGCTCTTTCAAGTTTTTTGCGAACCGCAGGACATCTCTTGAGGCAATTGAAACACTGGGCAGAAAGCTCACCGGCGTATGCGATGCCCCGTACCGCCCGGCTGAAATGGCTTCCAAAGAGAATGGCCTTCCTGCGGCCTGCATCCGGTTCATTGACGGCCTCCAGGAGCAACTTTTGAAAGACATCCATGGCCGCAGTTTGGGCCCTCGGGTAACAGCGGTCCTGGCGGTACTCCATCCACCCGATTCCACCCTCGACAATTTCACCCGACAAACAGTCCGGACACGCAGAGAGACACGGTGTGGTCCGCCTTTTTTCCCAAAGGCGCACACAGCTTGGATGAGGGCAGACGGGTTCTGAAAGTGGGCCATCGGCCGCAAGGGGCATCGTTGTGATGACCCCGTTAAAATAGAGCAGGCCGAAGCGGGGGTTCAAGATGATACCCGCCGCCATGGAGCGGGTCCCAAGCCCTGCCATTTCAGCGCAGAGTTTCAGACTGAGATAGGGATAATGGCCCGTATGGTTTCCGGTGGGAATGGGTATGGTGTAATATCCGAAACGATCCTCAAGAAAATAGGAAAGCCTTCGCGCTGCGGCCCCGATCTCACCTCGGCTGTATCCAATGCTTCCCAGCACGCGGTTGCTGCCGGTTCTCCAGGCTCCCGCGGTGGGTTGTCCGCCACCGAGCACCACCACACTCCTGGCATGACGAAGCAAGTCGTCCGGGCGATGTCCGGCCGGTGCATATTGGTCAATGGCCACGACCGATGCAATCCCCACGGCTCTTGCTCCCAGGGAAAGAGCCTTCTCTTTGATCTCTCTTTCAGCATCCAATTGAATCACTCCTTTGTTTCAGGAATCACCCCTGTGCCCCGGATCCCTGATAACGCATTCCTGCATTGACAAGAAAAAAACCACATTCCGACGGCTCGCATGGGCCTCTCAAGGTGAGACCCCACGACGGAGACGACATCAAAACCCTGCTGGACCTTGGTTCCTGATTCCAACAATCTGAATGACCCGGCTTTCTAATGATCATCGAGCACCCTGACAAGAAAACAACCGCCCAATGTCAGGACACCCGCGGAAAAAATGCCGAACTCAAAATTCCACACCTCTGCCACCACCCCCAAGAGAAAAGGGGCAAGGCCGTTGCCGATGACACCGGTCATGGCCATAAGCATTCCCGTAAAGATGCTTCTCTCACTCAGGCTGGTCAGTCTGGAAATGGCCACGAGCCCGACCGGAAAAAACAGGACACTGAAGGTGGCCTGAAAAAAAAGTACCGCGGCCAGCAACCACAATGTCTTTGTGAATGCGAGGCCCATGGTCGTTGCACCCGTCAGGAACAGGGTTACAAGCATGATACCCTTGATCCTGAACCTGTCCAGGACAAAACCAACCACAATGACGATAAAAAGGCCTCCTATCCTTGAAACCCCGAACAGCTTATTGGCAAACTCCGGGTCCATTCCCCTTTCTTTGACAAGGTACAGCGGCAGGATATTGTAGATCCCGTTGCAATCTATGACGGCCAGGGCCCAGACGGCGGCGATGAGCCAGAATTCTTTCCTCTTTGCTACATTGGTAAAGTGGGCCCTTTGTTCCTTTTTTGGCCGAGGATCCGGAGAAAATCCCCAAAAGACGAAGAGCACGACCAAACCGGCCCCGCTCAGGATGACAAAAAGGGTCCTCCACTGAAAAGTTCCCAGGCCGTATGCGGCAAGCAGAGGAATTGTGAGGAGGCTGAAACTGGGCGCTGTTTCGTGAAAAGAGATGGCCTTGCCCCAGTGCTCGCGGTTGAAGACGGTTGTGATGAGGGGAATGGCACAGGGCACATAGAGCCCGAAACCAACCCCCAGGAAGAAGGCCAGGACGGCAAAAAGGGCATAGCTTTCCACATGTCCCATAGAAAAAAGGGCTGAGATCAATATCAAAAAACACGATATTATCGACCATTTATACCCGATTCGGACAGGCAGGAATCCGGAAAGCAAGAGTGCGGCGGTGGCACCAACCGAATAGAAGAAAAAAATGCCTCCGGCAAAGGCGTGACCGATGGCGAATTCATCTTCGATCATCGGCAGAAGAGGGGATAATAGGGCGCGGGATGAAAACGTGAGATACCAAAGGCCCCAGAAGAGCAAGAGGACGACAATGTTGACACGCGGGCGCATATGCCCCTCCTTTTTGTATGGACAATCGGCAAGGTTCGATATATTCCGGCCGTGGCCGATAAAGTTACCACATCCTGACACCGGGGTGAAATGAGATAAGAGGGGGACAACCATCAACATGGAAATCGCGATCTTGACATCTGTTTTTCAACATATTATTATAAATAGAATTTAATCTTATCTGAGGTCTGATTCTGCAATGATGTGCGATCGCGACAACACCTTCGCTCTCTCCGAACTTCCCTTGCTAGGGGTAGTCGTAGGTGTCGGAGTAGGCGTAGTTGACGCCTTCGCGCCTTAGCGGGATTCGCCCAAAACCTGAATAACAAAATCACAATCCCTGCCGGCGCGAGCCTCCGGCGGGGATTTTTTTTGATCGTTTCAGCCCGCCCCGGACCCGCCGCCTCACCAGGGAACCAAAAAAGGAGACCAGATACATGATAAAGATGACCGGTGCAGAGATCATCATTCGTCTGCTGGAACGCCAGGGAATCCGCACCATTGCGGGGATCCCGGGAGGATCCAATCTGCCATTGTATGACGCCCTTTCCAGGAGTGACAAGATCCACCACGTCCTTGCGCGTCACGAACAGGGGGCGGGATTCATCGCCCAGGGGATGGCCCGTGTCACAGGGCGCCCCCAGGTGTGTCTCGCGACTTCAGGACCGGGCGCCACGAATATGCTGACCGCCGTTGCCGACGCCAAGCTGGACTCGATCCCCTTGATTTGTATCACCGGCCAGGTCCCGGCATCCCTGATCGGCACCGACGCCTTTCAGGAGGTCGATACCTACGGATTGAGTATACCCATCACCAAACACAATTTTTTGGTTCGCTCCGCCCCCAACCTGCTCAAGGTGATTCCCGAGGCCTTCCGTATCGCCGCCTCGGGGCGGCCGGGACCCGTGTTGATCGATGTCCCCAAGGACGTCCAGTGCGAGACGGTTGAATTTGAGGCCTGGCCCCAACCCGGACGCCCGGATCCGCCACCCGCCTTTGATGCGGCCGATCTCAAGCGCGCCGCAGAGATGATCAACGATGCCAGGAGGCCGGTCCTTTACCTGGGCGGAGGCGTGATTCAGGCGGACGCCTCCGGGCCCGCCGTCCAATTGTCCGAAAAGGCTTCAATTCCTGCGACCATGACCCTCATGGGGCTGGGCGCCATACCGACGGATCATCCCCATGCCCTCGGCATGCTGGGGATGCACGCGGCCCGTTACACCAACCTGGCCCTGGAACACTGCGACCTGCTCATCGCCGCCGGTGTCCGCTTCGATGACCGCGCTACGGGAAAGGTTCCCCAATTCTGCCCCGGGGCAAAAATCATTCATATTGACATCGACCCCGCCGAACTCGGCAAGATCAAGATGCCCCATGTCGGGATCGTCGGAGATATCGCCGAGTTTCTGGGTGCGCTGTGGCCGATCGTCAAAGAAACGCCTCGTCCTGAGTGGTTGACCTTCATTGCGGACCTTAAACAAAAATATCCCATCGAGAGGCCCAATGCCGAAGACCTTTGCTCCCCCTATGGTCTGGTCCTTCAAACCGCCCGTCTCTTGAATGACGATGCCGTCATCGCCACGGATGTCGGCCAGCACCAGATGTGGACAGCCCAGGTCTTTCCCTTCCGGCGTCCCCGACAATTTCTCACCTCGGGCGGCCTCGGGACTATGGGTTTCGGTATGCCTGCGGCGATCGGCGCAGCCCTGGCCTGTCCGGACCGCAAGGTCATTTGCTTCAGCGGAGACGGGAGCCTGATGATGAACATTCAGGAACTGGCGACGGCCGTGGAAGAAAGGGTCGACATCAAGATCATCCTGATGAACAACAACTCCCTCGGGCTGGTGCACCAGCAGCAGGACCTCTTCTATGGCAAGCGAATCTACGCCTCCCTGTTTCAGGCGCGGGCCGATTTCATCACCATTGCCAGGGGGTTCGGGCTGAAGGCCTTTGACCTGTCAGACCGTGCTGATCCAGCGGCAACGCTTGCCCGCGCCCTCGACGAACAGGGCCCCTGCCTCATCCACGCCCCCATCGGGGCAAAAGAAATGGTCTATCCCATGGTGCCTCCAGGCGCCGCAAATAAAGACATGATTGGAGGAGAAACCCATGCCGACGCATAAACATGAAACCCAAGACCCCTCTCGACACGCCCTGTTGGAATTGATCGTAAACAACCACCCCGGGGTCATGTCTCAGATCTGCGGTCTATTCTCTCGACGGGCATTTAATCTCGAAGGCATTCTGTGTACGCCCATCGGCCAGGGCGAACAGAGCCGCATCCGGCTGCTCGTCAGCGAAGATCAGCGGCTGGATCAGATGATCAAGCAGATACTCAAACTGGAAGACGTGATCGACCTGCGCCGCTGCGGTGCGGATCATCAGGTCTTCGCGCGGCTGGATCAGGTCTTTCAGGAGCCCTGGGATCAGGATGCGCAGGCCTCCCGGGAAGCCGCTTGACGGCTTCCTACCGCTCCACCACGGCTACCGCGCGGCAGGGCGCACCACTGAAGCCCAGAAAAGGCGGGGCGAGCACGATGAGTTCGCATTCATCGGCATCGATGAGGGTCAGGTTCCGAAGGGCCTCCAGGTGCACAATGCCTGCACCCAAAAGCGTCTTGTGGATCGCCTCGTCGGGGTCACCGACGGGGCTCGGGGAGGGCGTGTCCATCCCCAGCAAGGCCGGCCTTCTGGCGGCCAGGTATCTGGCGGCCTCCAGATCAAGGCATGGAAAATTGTCGAAGAAGCGGCCCTCTCTGAACCTGAGGTCCCAGCCGGTCTTCAGGACCACCCGGCTCCCCGGCGCGAGCCGTTTTTGAAAGACTTCCAGGTCTTCCCTCGTGATGACACCGCCTTCTCCTTTTCGGGTGAGGTCCAGGATCACGGCCCTGCCGATCAGGGTCTCCAGGGGAATCTGCTCCAGGGTAAGACCGCCTTTGATGAAATGGGAGGGGGCGTCCAGGTGGGTGCCCACATGGTTGCTGAACCATACGGACTGGACTGAACAGCCATCTCTGTCGATGGTCTTGGATTCCAGAATCTCCGGTCCGGCCTCCCCGGGCCACATGGGGATGTCTTTCCGGAGGCCATAGGTCAAATCAAGGTAGATCTTCATTGGTTATCACCCCGTTTACAGAGGAAGGGGACCTCTTGTCGTGTTCTGAAATGACGACTGTATCTGCGCGCCGGCCTCACTGCAGATTCCGCTGGGGCGGTCCTCAGGGCCGCTCCAGGGCATTTTTTTACGACCTGATGCACGCCTGTCCTGGATCGCAGGGTCAGAAGAAAATTTTCGGAAGCGGTTTTTGTGCAGACTCGTTACCCCCTGCGGTTTACCTCGGAGATCTGCTTGTTAAGGGTCCAATAGTCATAGATGTATCCGAGGCCGAAGAGGCCGCCCGTCACAAGATAGATGATCCCGGTCACCCACTTTCCCAAGTACATCCGGTGGATGCCCAGAAGGCCCAGAAAGGTCAGCAGGATCCAGGCCACGTTGTAGTTGATCCTTCCTGCAACGAACCTCATGTCGGCCTTGCGGTCCATCGAGGGGATCAGGAAGAGATCCACGATCCAGCCAATAAACAAGAGTCCCAGCGTAAAGAAGTAGATCGTGCCCGAAATCGGCCTGCCATAGTAGAATCGATGCGCGCCCAGAAACCCAAAGAGCCAGAGCAGGTAGGCCATCGCCTTGCTGTGTGTATCCGGGTTACCCGCCATGCTGCAAGCTCCTTTGATCCAGGTCTGAAGGTGAAGGGGGCGGCAGTCCGGTCATTCCTCTTTTAGCCCGTCCAGGGCCTCCTGGAACGCCTGGTTGGAGACCTTCACGAACTTTTCCAGAGGGAGGAGTTCCCGGCAGACGACGGCCAGGGTTTCAGGAGACATCTCACCCGCCTCCACGACCTGTCTTCCGGCCTCCCTTGCCGCCTCCAGGATATCCGTCACCGGTCTTCCCAAATCGGCCATGCCTTTGAAGGTCCCTCCGCTCGGCCGGATCAAGGCCCCGACGAAATCACGGCCTATCGTGCGGCAAAAGGCCTTCATGTGGACCAGCAGTGGATCAAAATTGTCGTTCTCCCAGAATCCGCAGGTCGAGACCAGCACGACCTTACCCGGTTTTGTCCCCTCCCTATGCGGATGGCAACAGTGCCCGTCACGGATTTCCACAAACGGCAGGACCAGCGGGACCAACCGATCCATGAGGTTCTTCATGGGACCGCTCACTCCGTCGAAATAGACGGGGGTGGCAAAGACCCAGATGTCGGCCGCCCGCAGTCGGGGATAGAGTTTCGCCATGTCATCCTTGTAGATGCAGGTCCCCGGCCTCTTGAACCAGCAGTGCAGTTCCCCCGCGCAGGGCCTGATCTTGAGTCTTCCGGTAAAAAAGAGGTCCACATCAGCCCCTGCAGCCCGCATACCCTCGAGGAAAGGGTCCAAGAGCAGGGCGGTGTTCCCCTCCGCCATGTTGGGACTACAATTGAAGGCCAATATTTGCATCGGTCTACCCCTCAATCTTCTTCGAACATTCCGGGGCTCATAAGCGGTGGTCGTGAAAAAGAAAAACCCCGCTCACATGATGAGGGGGCTCCCCGCCTGTAGAAGTGGGCGGAAATCTTAGAGGCCGCGGTATTCGGACAGCTTTTTTTCCCAAAATTCCTTTTCCTTCTCCCTCCAATTGGGTCCTGTAAAGCGTTTGTCATAAAAATTGCCCAACCTTTCAAACCACTTGACCCAGGCATTCTTCTTTTTGCTCTGGGCTTCAATGACATCCGCTACAAAGAGGCCGATCTTGCTCATCTCATCTTTCGGGGCATAATAGGCCGCACCCTCTTCGGCCGATTTTTTCAAATTCTCCTCGGTCAATGCATGCGCGGTGAGCATAAGGGCAGGAATTCCTTGATTTTTCGCGATTTCCAGGAGATCAAACCCCCTGACTCCCATAATATCGAGAATCGCCACATCATAGGTGTTTTTTTCGAGCATTTGCTTCGCTTCATCGAAGGACTGGGCCGCATCCACCTTGCACACATCCAGAAGCTCTAAAAGCATCTCGAGGACCTCTTTTTCGTCGTCCACTATCAGAACCTTTTTTCCTGCGATGATCTTCTCCGGATCCATTCTCTATTCTCCTCTCAAAAGCGATGGGCAATTTTTGACCGTTATTTTCAGTTGTCGGTTTGGCTGCATCAAAAAATTTGTCAAAATCAAGTTTCACATATCTTATAATATAGACAAATCTGAAGACTCGTCAATCCTAAAGGAGATTCAATAAAACTATATGAGACATCAACTCCTGTCAGAGATAGAACACGTTGCCCCACGCAGGGCCCGGCACATTGTCTTTGCCGAGAACCATTCGGGCTCTTCGAAGGTACATCGGAGAGCCACACAAAGCGCTCAGGGTTCTTCGCGCGAATAAAGGTCCTCTACGATCTCTGAAGCCGCTTTTCTGACCTTCTCATCATCATCTCTGATGGCCTCTTCCAACCTGCTCATGACCTTTTCCTCTCCGATTTGCCCCAGAGCCTTCACCAGTCTTTCTTTGAGGGATGTGTCGGGTGCCCCCCGAAGGGCCTCCCCAACCCGGCTCTTGATTTCCGCGTCGTCCTGGTTGGCCAAGAAAGCGGCCAGTTCACTATAGGTTGCGCGGCCATCGTTTTCATCATCCGGCTCATCCGATTCTTCATTATTGATCTCGGTATCCTCGACTGTCACCTCATCCACGGATTCAACTCGTTGAGAGTCGTCCTCTCGAACGGTCCGGTTGACCATCTCTTGTCTGAAATTCATTGAGACGGAACGATTTCCGTCTTCCGGGTAAAAGATGACCATTCTGAGCCTTTCACTATCCGGCTGAGCACCCTCGTTTTCATAGATCAAGGCGTAATTGGTCTTTCGCATGATTTTTTTCAGCCCTTCTTCTAAGGGGATATCGGAAAATTGTAGGGATACCATCTCCTCACTGTGGGGACTTGGTGTTATTTCGATACCGGCTTCCCGTGCTACAGATTCGAGGATCTTGGAAAGAGGCACCCTTTCAGCCCTGAGCGTGAGCAGCCTGTTGACCGGATCAAACTTGCAGGTATAGGGACCGGCCATAGCCGTAGCAGGAAGGAGGGTCAGGGTGACCAAAATCCCCGTGAATATCTGGATGCCGGAAATTACTCTGGATCTGAGTGAAAACACCATGGCTCTGTGCTCCGGGTGGGTCACGGGGAACCGACGGGCCCACGACCCGCTGGCATCGGACCGGGAGATAAGATGGCGCGCACGTCCCCTTACCGTTGCCCAGGTCTGTGAAACCGGACCAGGGCATTGGGTTGATCCAAAAGATGCCCCTTGCTTTGAGGCGCAATCCCTTATCAGTCTGGCCGGTGCATCAGCCGAAGGTCTTTCCGTCCCACCCCCAGTCAACGGCGGCTATATCCATGAAATTGATATAGAGTCTTTCAGGGGAAATCCCAAGGGATATCTTCAGCAGGGAGGCCAGCTCCGCTGAAATGGCCCGGTTGACCTCCTCATTGAGTCCGCCGATACTCCGGACCTCCACAAACGCCGCATCTCCCCCGGTCCCAGACATCATCGTGGACACATCCCCGATGGTCACCATGACATAGTGCTCCGGCTTTCCGATTTTTTCGGCAATGATTTTGGACAGAGACGAGAGCAGGTTTTTTTGTCTTTCCTCGGTCATCTTGACCGATGTCTGAAGCCTGATCAGGGGCATGGCTTTCCTCCTTTTTCCGGGATTGGATAGGCATTCTCACCTCTCACTGCATTCTATAACTGATCCGGATCTCTTCGAAAAGTAATTTCAAGCCAGCCTTGTAATATATAATATTTTGCAGCCAATATCAGTGCAAGGATAAATCGAATTCCGGGGGATTCCTGATCTGCCTCTCCAAACCGGTACCCCCTCCTACAATCCTGCAGGATCAGTGGTGTCCAAAAGAAAGCAATTTTGTGCCCAGCCCGCGATTAATTTTATGGGACATAAATTCCCATGGATGCCAGTTCTTCGACAACCAGGGCCTCCCACCCCCTGTTTGCCCTGGGGTTGGCCGGGCTTGGATGACTGATCCCTCCGATCTGGACATCGCGTCCGACCAATGCCTTTCGTGCCCGCGCTTCTGCAAACCGTCCGATGCCCACCACCCATCGCGGTTTTATCTCTTCTATGGTCCTCCGGAGGGCCCGGTCACAGATCTCAAGCAGGGGATTCTTTTCCGAGGCCCTGAGATTGTCGGGGGTACGGTTCCGCCCGCTTTCTTCTATAAAGAGCAAGGGACAGTAATTGGCTACAAAGAAACGGGAAAAGAACCGCTCAGGCGTCCCATAGGCCCTCCTGGCCCACCCCCACAGGCGTTTGCCGCTGACCTCACGACGCATGCAGGCAAGACCCTCGATAGGCCGCTTCGGGTGCACCGCGCCGGGAGCGCCCACGGGGACGTGAATCCCGAGCCATTCCCTTACAGCATGGACATCTCCAAAGGGCACGCCGGTCTGGGCCATGCCCCACGGGCCGGGATTCATGCCCAACAGGACAATCTCCTTCGGGGGCGTCCCATAGCGTCTCAGATATTCTTCGTAGGCCGACCTGGCATACTCGAGTGGGTTGTAGACATGCGTGACCGGTGGCCCATAACGCATAGGACGAAGGTCTTTTATCAGTTCATCGATGATCTCTGCCGCCTCCATGCCCATAAAGCTCCACGCCCGGGTCTATTGCTTCCAGCGCCTCCATTCTTGATCCGGCTCTCCCGATTCCTTCTCAATTCACGAACAGGGCGGGTTCACCCGCATCGATCCTGTGTACCCGACCCAGGTTATTCTTTCTTTTTCCTGAGCATATCCGCCAGGGCGGCAAAGGGTTTGTGGGTGACAGTCCCGCTCTGATCATCGTCCGTCTCGATGCCTTGAGCCTCTAAATGATCCAGATATCGCCTGTGCTCATTATCGTGACAATAGAGGCAAAGATTCTCCCAGTTGCTTCCGTCCGGAGGATTATTATCATGGTTGTGGTCCTTGTGGTGGACGGTCAGCAGATGGACATTCTTGTTAGTGAACTCCCGTCCACACCGGGCACATACCCAGGGGTGTATCCTCAAGGACTGCTCACGGTACCCCCTCAGGCGCTTCTCCTGCTCCTTCCGGGCACGCGCCACAAATTCATCAATCTCTTCCTTGTCTAATTTGGTGCCTCGGGTATCACGGGGCCTTGAACTATGCATATCGGTCATTACCTCCTGCGGGAATAGATACTATCTGCCGATTCTTTTTACGCCGTCCGTTCCGAATAACGACAACGAGGGACACGTGAAAACGGAGAAGGGGTTTCTCCACAATGCTCATTGCGTTCGCCTCAGAGTTTTTGACCGGACCGGAGCCTCAAATTTTTTCATGAAGTACGCTTTGTGAAATGATAGGTTTTTTCCCCTCTTGCTGAAAGCGTGAACAGTCCCCCCTCAGTCATTTCAATGACGATATCGGATTCTTTCATGTGGTGGTCACTGAAAGACAACGTGCCCCGGGGCTTCAGTACGCGGTGCAGTTCGCGCAGCACCTCATCGGGCCGCGTGAGGTCATGAAATACATCATAGAGCAAAACCACCTCAAGGCATTCATCCGGCAACCCGGTGGCGCAGGACGATAGGATCGTCTCGACATTTTTTAGGCCCCTCTTGGAGGCCGCTTTCTGAACCATATCGAGTGCAAGAGGGTGTATGTCAAGGGCATAGATCTTCCCCGCTTCTCCAACCAGGTCAGCCAGGGGGAGGATGTAGCCGCCCGGGCCACACCCATAATCCAGCACCCGGTATCCCGGCCCTATGCCCGCCTCTTTCAAAAAATCCGCCCGCGGCCGCATAAGGTCCCGGATTTTATATGTGAACGCCATCACTATAAAATCGAGATTCGACTTTGGCCTGTCCATGCCTATCACCGCCGCGAGCCCATACAACCCCATGGGCAAATCAAACGCATTTTTCACCGTCTCATGTCACGCCCTCGCCTGCGTGGAGCAAGGCATCTCCCCCGCAATGCCGATCCGCGCGATTCCTCTGGGCACTGATCCATAAATTACCCCACAAAGTCGCCACGGTCAAGAAATCGACCGGACCCCGAGGGCGGGCGGGTCGTCAGGTGGGGACGAAAAACTCTCACCTCTACATGATGGGTTCACTCCATTGCAGCGTAAAACGGAGGGAGCGGGGCGAAGAGAATATCCCGGCCTCCCCCTGGAGCGGCCTATTCCATTTTACCCAACAGTTTGATTGCTTATCGGCGGATAGTGATTAGTCTATTTTCAAATAAAGGGGCATCTGATAGTCTATGACCATAAAATTTTGTTTATTTGAGGAAATACTGATCGAATTTCGAGTCTTGTTGGTCTTCAAGGGTAAGGAGGGACACCATGTGGGAATACACGGATAAGGTAAAGGAGCATTTTCTCAACCCCCGAAACGCCGGGGAAGTGGAAGATGCAAACGCGATCGGTGAAGTAGGCTCCATGGCCTGTGGGGACGCGCTCAAACTCAGCCTGAAGGTGGACGAAAACGGTAAGATCGACGAAGCCAGATTCCAGACCTTTGGCTGCGCGAGTGCCATTGCCTCGGCCTCGGCCCTCACGGAAATGCTTAAGGGAAAGACCCTTGAAGAGGCCGAAAAGATCACCAATCAGGATATAGCGGATTTCCTCGGCGGTCTTCCCAAGGAAAAGATGCACTGCTCCGTTCTCGGACGCCAAGCCCTCGAAGCGGCGCTTGCCAATTACAGGGGAGAGGCCCCGGCGGTAAAGGAAGGGGAGATCGTCTGTGAGTGTTTCGGCGTCACGGACCTGGAGATCGAAAAGGCAATCAGGGAAAACAATATTTCATCGGTTGAGGAAGTCACCAACTTCACCAAGGCCGGCGGGGGATGCGAGAGCTGCCACGACACCATCCGGGAGATCATCGCCAGGGTGCGGAGCGAGGAAAGGCCCGTCACCCGCCCCAAGCTCTCAAATATCCAGAAGATCAGGATGATCGAGGAGACTATCGAGCGCGAAATCAGACCGTCCCTGCAGCATGACGGGGGAGATATCGAACTCGTCGATGTGGTGGGTAATCGTGTCCTGGTGGCCACCCGCGGGGCCTGTGCGGTTTGTAAGGCCTCCGAGCTGACCTTGACGCACTTCGTGCAGACCAAGCTTCGTGAGCTGGTATGGCCCGAATTGGTGGTCGAGGAGGTGAAGGAATGAAAACGATATATCTGGACAACAATGCGACTACCCGGGTGGCGCCTGAAGTGTTGGAGTCCATGCTACCTTACCTCAGCGATCTGTACGGGAACCCCAGCAGCGCCTATACTTTCGGCGGCCGGGTGGCCCGAGAAATCCGTGAGGCGAGGGAACAGGTGGCTTCGCTCCTGGGCGCCTCACCCGATGAGATTATCTTCACAAGCTGCGGGTCAGAGAGCGACAACACGGCCATCATGTCCGCCCTTGACACGGAAAAGGACAAGACGCACATCGTCACGAGCCGCGTGGAACACCCCGCCATCAAGGTCCTCTGCGGCCATCTCGCCAAACAGGGTTACAGGGTTACTGAAATACCGGTGGACAGGGAAGGGCGCCTGGACATGAACAGGTACAGGGAAAGCCTTACACCGGATACGGCCATGGTCAGCCTTATGTGGGCAAACAACGAGACCGGGGTGATCTTTCCGGTGGAGGAGGCCGCTCAAATGGCCAAGGACAGGGGCGTCCTCTTCCACACCGACGCCGTTCAGGCCGTGGGCAAGATTCCCATTGATCTCAACAACAGCGCCGTCGACATGATGTCCATCTCCGGCCACAAGCTTCACGCCCCCAAGGGCGTTGGGGTGCTTTACGTGCGCAAGGGCACAAAATTTTCCCCTTTTCTCATCGGCGGGCATCAGGAGCACGGACGCCGGGGGGGCACGGAAAACGCGGCGGGCATCATCGCACTGGGAAAGGCGTGTGAACTGGCGGCAAAAAATATGGAGGAAGAGAACACGAGGGTCAGGGGACTGCGCGACAAGCTGGAAAAAGAGATCCTGAACAAGGTCCCCAACAGCCGTATAAACGGCGGTCTTGCAGAACGCCTCCCCAATACAAGCAACATCAGCTTTGAATTCATCGAAGGCGAGGCCATCCTCCTGCTCATGGATGAACTCGGTATCTGCGCCTCTTCCGGTTCCGCCTGTACGTCGGGGTCCCTGCAGCCGTCCCATGTCCTCCGGGCCATGGGCGTACCCTTTACCATGGCCCACGGATCCATTCGATTCAGCCTGAGCATCTTCAACACGGAGAAGGAGATCGATTTCGTGGTGGAAGAGGTACCCCCGATCATTGAAAAGCTGCGAAGCTTCTCCCCCTTCTGGAAACCCGAGGGTCAGGCCTGCGCCTCCGGAACCTGATCATGACCTGTCGCCCCTTTACACGAGGGCGAAGGAGAACGCCATGGAACACCATGCCAGAGAAGACCAATGCAAGGTCGACGTGTCGAGCAGGGAACACTATCGTGGGCAAATCCCCTCTATTGTGCAACAGCTCGTCCTCTCCTGCGAGGGCAAGGAGTGCTTCGATCATGTGAGCCCCGAACCCATCCCCACGAGAGAAGCCATCGTCGATCTTATCGTGAGGGCCAGGCGTATCCTTTATCCCGGCTTTTTCATCCCCAATCGGGTGGACAAGGTCAATATCGAATACTACTTCGGGCAGGAGGTCACAGGGTTCTTCGATGCCCTGGCCAATCAGATCACCCTTTCCATCCGCCACGAGTGTCTCCGTTATGATGAACCCTGCACCCAGTGCCTTGAGAGGGGGTCCGCATGCGCGGTCACCTTTTTGCGGGAAATGCCCCGGCTCCGTCGGATCCTGGGCGGGGACGTGTTCGCGGCCCGGGAAGGGGACCCGGCCGCAAAGAGTTTTGATGAGATCATCTTCAGCTATCCCGGTCTTTTTGCCGTCACAGTCTATCGTATCGCCCACCAGCTCCATGAACAGGGCGTTCCGCTGCTCCCCCGCATCATGACGGAATACGCCCACACTCAGACGGGTATCGACATCCACCCCGGAGCCCATATCGGCGAAAGTTTTTTTATTGATCACGGGACCGGGGTCGTTATCGGCGAAACCACAGAGATTGGAGACCGGGTGAGGATCTATCAGGGCGTCACCCTGGGAGCCCTTTCATTGCCACGGGATTCCCTGGAAGGCCTCCGAGACAAGAAGCGTCATCCTACCATTGAGGATGACGTGGTCATCTATTCGGGAGCGACCATCCTGGGGGGAGAAACCGTGATCGGGGCCCGATCGGTGATCGGCGGAAATGTCTGGCTCACGGATTCCGTACCGCGGGACACCAAGGTCTTCCTGAAGAGGCCCGAGCTGATATTCAAGGACGGCACGGGAAAAGGCCGATAGCAGGGCGCCATCAAGCGGAGTCGGGTTAGGATTTTCCTATGAATTCAGTCCGTTCCAATGACTGTGTGGAAATCATGCTCCCTTTTTGCATTCAAATGGGAGATATATCCCGACGGGGCGGGCAAAGTCCTGACGCGACCCTCCTGACCTTATCCGGAAAGGGGAGAGACCATGGGGCAGATTTTTGAAGACGTCACAAAGACAACGGGCTATACACCTCTGGTCCGGTTGGACCGGATCGCAGGGGGACTTCCGGGGACCATCCTGGCCAAACTGGAATTCAGGAATCCCCTGGGCAGTGTAAAAGACAGAATCGGTCTGGCCATGATCGAGGCGGCGGAAAGAGAGGGGCTGATCGGTCCTGAAACTCTCATTGTGGAGCCTACCAGCGGTAACACCGGTATTGCCCTGGCCTTTGTCTGCGCGGTCAAGGGCTATCGGCTTCTCCTGACCATGCCCGAGACCATGAGCATCGAGAGGCGCAAACTCCTCCGGCACCTGGGTGCGGAACTGGTCCTCACACCTGGAACCGAAGGCATGAAGGGTGCCATCCGGAGGTCCCGGGAGATCCTCGCGGAAACCGCCAATGCCTTTATGCCCGATCAATTCAGCAATCCGGCCAACCCGGATATTCATCGCAGGACAACGGCGGAGGAGATCTGGCGGGATACCGAGGGGGGTGTGGACATCCTCGTCGCAGGGGTGGGAACGGGCGGCACCATTACGGGCGTGTCCGAAGTGATCAAGGCCCGGAAAGCCTCATTCCGCGCCGTGGCGGTCGAGCCGCGCGACTCGCCGGTGCTCTCGGGGGGCCGTCCCGGGCCCCATAAGATCCAGGGCATTGGGGCCGGTTTTGTCCCCGAGGTGCTCAACACCGCTTTGATTGACGAGATCCTGACCGTCTCCAATGAGGAGGCCTTTGAAACGGCCCGGGATCTGGCCGGACAGGAAGGCATTCTTTGCGGAATCTCTTCCGGGGCCGCGACGGCCGCCGCGGTCAGGATCGCCGGGAGGCCTGATAGCAAAGGGAAACAGATTGTGACGATTCTTCCCAGTACGGGCGAGCGGTATCTGAGTACGGACCTGTTTCTCTAAAATCGGGACTAGAAGGTCGCGTCGTTCGTCATCTGCCGCCTGCGCCGCCCCAACTCTTCCAGGGCGATGGTCCTTGCCGTATCCGTAAAAAGCCACCCGTCGAGGCTCGCGTAAAGTCTTGAAAGACTTTGGGCCGGGGTAAGTTGAAACCTCCGGTTATCGATGCGAAAAGCTTCCCGTGTGAACCTCCAGAGTTTGTCTGCATCCTTCACAATGCGATCGTTCAGAGAGAGGGGCGTTTCCCGTGAGTCGTGGCCCGAGATGATCTCAAGGATCTCTTCTGTCTTTTCAGGATCATAGGAAACAGCAGCCAGGATATCACCCGCTATTTCGACACCTTTCACTTCGTGCTGCCGGTTCAACTCGGGGCGCGTGGCCTTTGGGCCGTAGGCCATAATCTGCTGCGCCTCCGGAACCGTCTTCCACCCCACATCGTGGAGGATTATGGCCGGTATGACGATGTCTTCATCACCCCCCTGTTTTTCGAGCAGGGCACGGGCCATGATGGTTGAGATATCCGTGTGAATGTCATTGTCCCTCGTCCTGAGGTAGGGGTCTGCCAATGCCCTGATCTTCCTAAAAATAGCCTTCATGCTTTCCTTACTGTTCTTCACCACCTGTACTTCAGAAGGTACCCAACTGACAACGGGAGATCTTGATTCCCAGCTTTTCACAGGCAGAGGTGATTTGCATCTTTCGAAGTCCAAGCCCTTGGGCGATATCCCAGGCCTCTTTACAGGGAAGACGGCCCTCATCCAGGCGGTCACGGACGGCCTTTTCCAGTTCCTCTTCCACATTCTCCCGGGGACTTACCGGGCTCTTCTGGGGTCCGTAACCGAAGAGACCGAGCTGGCACTTGGTGATGGATTTCTCCACCTGATCAATGGTACGTCCAACCGCCCTCGGCTCGACCTTCAGGTCTTCCACGATCGTAAAGGCCACGGCGCAGGGGACCTCGTTTTCCGGAACCCTTTCTCTGATGGCCTCGGCGATTCTCGCATCGATTTCCTGATCCTTCCCGTGTTTGTCCGAAAAATGCCCTTTGTCTTCGTGTGTCATCTCGTTTCCTCCTGAAAGATTGGAATACGAGCCCCGGGTATGCACGACTCTTCCTGCCATCCTGCATACATACAGGACCCGGAATACTTTTTCCGCCTCGGTATGTCGAAATGATCGGGAAACACCCGGGTGGTATTTTCAGACTAGACCAAAAAGGATTTCCCAAAATCCCAAACCGGACACCTTTGGAGGGGACTGATCATGCAATCATAGCCGAGAGTTCGGAAAATCTCAACCTTGTCTTTCTCCAGTACGGTCCGTCCGCAATGGACCCTGCAAACCAATGCCGTTAAAATAAACACCAAACGACAGAATTTAAAGGTCTCAAATGGGCATCCTGGCCTGCAGTCTACGCGAAACAGCACAAAAGGAGGACGATCCCTCCTTCCGGGTTGTATTTACGCTTTAATTTCTCTAATATGCCTGCATGCTTCGCATTGGATCGCTTAAATTGGATAATTGGCTTTTTATGGCCCCTATGGCCGGGGTCACCACGCTTCCTTTTCGACTGATGGTCAAAAAACTGGGGGCCGGAGTGGTCACGACCGAGATGGTGAGCGCCATGGGCCTGACCCTCAGAAATCAGAAAACACTCGGCTACCTTCGGACCCACCCCTCGGAAAGACCACTGGCCGTGCAAATCTTCGGGGCCAAACCCGATGCCATGGCCAGGGCCGTTCAAATGGTCGTTGACACCGGGGCCGATCTCGTGGACATCAACATGGGATGCCCGGTCAAGAAGGTGACCAAGACCGGCGCCGGCGCCGCGCTGCTCCGGGACCCCGGCAGGGTGGCGGAGCTGGTCACGAGAGTCAGGCTGGCCTGCAGCCTTCCCCTGACGGTTAAGATCCGGGCCGGTTGGTCACCGCGGGACTGGCCGGGCCTCGAGATAGCGCAAATCATTCAGGATTGTGGGGCCGACGCCGTCACCATCCACCCAAGGTTTGCCACCCAGGGCTTTTCCGGAACTGCTGACTGGTCCCTTATTGGAGAGATAAAGTCCAGGCTGATGATCCCGGTGATCGGCAACGGGGATGTATTTGAAGCTTCACACGCCCTAAGTATGAAGCAACAGACCGGATGTGACGGCGTCATGATCGGTCGGGGCGCGGTCGGCAATCCCTGGATTTTCAAACAGACTCTCTCCCTGGAACAGGGAATACCATCGCCCGAGCCCAGTCTTTCCGAACGGAAGGACCTCATCATGGAGCATTTCGGGTTGCTGTGCGAGACAATGGACGAGCACCGGGCCGCCCGTACCATGCGGGGTCTGCTCCTCTGGTACACCAAAGGTCTTCCCCACAGCAGTCGGTTTCGGGGGGGGATCACCCAGATAGGCGATCTGGATTCCCTGGTGCATATACTGGACGATTACTTTTCCCTGTTAGAGGTCACGATCCCTTGAAAGTCAAACTGGCAAGAACGGCCGGATTCTGCATGGGTGTACACCGGGCCATGGACAAGGTCCTCACAGAGGCCAACCAGGGCGATGGACCGATCTACACCTATGGCCCTCTCATTCATAACCAACAGGTCATCGATCTCCTTATATCCAAGGGGGTTATTCCCATTAAGGATGTTTCAGGAATAAAGGAGGGAACCCTGGTTATCAGGGCCCACGGCATACCGCCCCAGGAAAGGGAGACCTTGCGGGAAAGCGGCCTCAGGATCATAGACGCCACCTGCCCCAAGGTAGCCAGGGTACAGGCCATCATCCGGTCCCACACCCGCAGGGATTTCACCCCTGTGATAGTGGGGGATCGTGACCATCCCGAGGTCCTCGGTCTCAAGGGTTACAGTGACGGAAAGGCCCATGTGATCAGCCGACCTGAAGAGGTCGCCGATCTGCCTGAAACAAAAAAGCTTTTCGTGGTGGCACAGACCACACAGGACGCGGAGATCTACCGGACGATCCTGGAGGCGATCAAAAAGAGGTTCCCGGATGCCCTGGTCTTCGACACCATTTGTGACGCCACCCACAATCGGCAGGAAGAGGTCAGGAGTTTTTCCAACCAGGTAGACGGTATGGTCGTGGTGGGCGGGTATCACAGCGGCAACACGCGCCGCCTGGCCCAGGTCGCCGAGACCTCCGGTATCCCCACATTTCATGTAGAGACAGAAGAAGAACTGGACAAAAGAGACCTCACCAACATGAACCTGGTGGGCGTGACGGCCGGGGCGTCAACTCCCAACTGGATGATCAGAAAGGTCGTCCAGAAGATCGAGAGCATTCGAGGGCGGGGCGAATCCCACCTTGGCCGCTGGGCCCGGGACGTCTTTAGAATTCTCTTTGAGAGCAACGTCATGGTCGCCATTGCCGGATTCTCCATTTCCTACGCAGCCACCATCCTTTTAGGAAGAGATCCTGATCTTGTCCACCCCTCCCTCGCATTTCTCTATATCTATGCCATGCATGTCCTTAACCGCTTTCTGGACAAAGGTGCCAGCACCTACAACGATCCTGCGATGGCCGTTTTTTACCGCAGGCACCGATTCATATTGACCCTCTCGGGCATAGCCGCCATCGCGGGCGCCCTGTTTCTGGCCCTCAATCTTGGCCTATTTGTTTTCATCATCGTGGCCGCTCTCAGCGTACTCGGCACCACTTACAGCATTCCCCTTGTGCCCGCAAGTCTTCGGCATTTATGGCGTTATTCAAAAATCAAGGACATCCCCGGGTCAAAGACCCTTGCCGAGGCCCTGGGCTGGGCTGCGGTCATCGCCCTCATCCCACTCCTGGAACCTGATCCCCCGGGGCTCATCGACTCTCTCTTTGTTATTTACTTTGTATTATCAATGGTTTATATTCGGTCTGCCCTTTTCGACATCTTCCAGGCCCAGGGCGACCTGATCGTCGGAGCAGAGACCCTTCCCATTATCCTCGGGGAGGAAAGGACCCTCTTGCTCCTTAAGATCATTTCCCTGGGCAGTATCGGCATACTCCTTCTCGCGCCCGTCCTGAGTGATATCGGCTTTCTGTCCTACCTTTGCATTCTCTGCTACCTCTCATTGATCCTCGCCCTTTTGGCCTATGAAAAACGTTGGCTCTACGTGGGTACGCGCCTCGAGGCCATGATTGACGGCAGTTTCTTTCTTGCGGGCCTGCTGGGTCTCGCGTGGCATCTCTTGAGATGACCGCCGTAAGTGTCGTCATTCCGACCTACAACAGGGCACCCATGGTCACTCGCGCCGTCGCCTCCGTGCTTTACCAGACCTTTCAGGATTTCGAGCTCATCGTAGTAGACGATGCCTCCGATGACAACACCCCCGATCTCCTGTCACATTTCGGTCCCCTGATCACGCTGATTCGGCATCCACGCAACCTGGGCGTTTCTGCAGCAAGAAACACGGGAGTCAAGGCCTCCTGCGCCCCCTTGGTTGCCTTTCTTGATTCGGATGATTACTGGCTCCCTGGAAAACTCGAGGCCCAGGTGTCATTCCTCAGGGAAAATCCCGGGGCCGTGGCCTGTCAGACTGAAGAGATATGGATCCGTAAGGGGCTCCGTGTGAATCCCCGCAAAAAACACCTGAAACCCTCCGGTGATATCTTTTTGGCCTCTTTGAAACTCTGCCTGGTCAGCCCTTCAGCCGTTATGGTCAGGGCCTCTCTATTCAGGGACCTCGGTCTCTTTGATGAAACGCTGCCGGCCTGCGAAGACTATGATCTGTGGCTGCGGATTTCGTCGCACTATCCCATACACCTCATCAAGGAATATCTGGTCGTCAAGGAGGGGGGCCACTCAGACCAGCTTTCTGCCCGTTACCCCGGCATGGACCGGTTCAGGATCAGGGCCATGAAAAAACTTCTTGAAAAGGACGCGTTGAACAGAAGACAACGTGAGGCGACCCTGGCGGAACTGACCGTCAAGTGCCGCATCTATGGTGAGGGCTGCCTCCGGAGAGGCAAAAAGGAGGAAGGGGAATATTACCTCCGGCTTCCCGAAAGACTAAAGAACTCCAAGTCTAGGATCACTTAACGAGCAAACGGAACAACCCGCGACCAACCTTTCTCACATTGGTCGCCGATTGTTTCATCACGATGCCGAACAAAAATGCCGCTGGGAATCCGGTCCGCCGGATCCTATTCCTTGGGGAGCACCAGAACCTCTATCTTGCCTTCAAGATCCTTTTTAAAGCGGAGGGCGTCTTCCTCCCCACCCACGATGGCCCCATAGTGCATGGGTATGGCCAGTTTGGGTTGAATGGCCATGGCCGCCTTGACGGCCTGATCCGCCGTCATGACGTAGGTGCCGGAGACGGGGAGAAGGGCGATATCTACTTGAAAATCCTTCATTTCCTGGATAAAATCGGTATCCCCGGCATGATATATCCTCACGCCCTCCACTTCCACAATAAAGCCCAACCATCCGTTCTTCCTGGGATGAAAGTCCTTGTCCGTATTGTAGGATGGGACGGCTTCCACCATTATGCCGGACTCCACAAGCGTTTCTCCCACCTTGAGGATCCTCACATCGCCCTTCAGCTTCTTTGCGCAATCCTTTTCCGTCACGATAACCGTATCCGGCCGCTGTATCTTCGCGTTATCCTCTGGAGAACAGTGGTCAAAATGATCGTGACTGACAAGGATCAAATCGGCCTTCGGTCCGGTCGAAATCTGATAGGGATCAAAATAAAGGACCTTTTCAGCGTCGATTCTGAAGGCATCATGTCCAAGCCAATGAATCTTTTCCGCCATTTTCTCTATCATCACATCACCTCCTGACAATGCGTTCAGCATGATCTCATGACCAATCTCTAAAAGGGCATGCCCGCCCCCATGGGCATTTGTTTTCCAAAGACGTCCAGGGGGACGAGCGGATCCCTCTTTGCGGTTATTTTACGCCCTTTCTAATGAAATCCAGGACCTGGTCGACCAGATGAGGCAAGGGCTCTCCGGCCACTCCCACCACGTGGACCCTTTCTTGGGTCAGCGGGATCAAGATCTTCATCGCCGGGCTTGAACTGACGGCCTCGGCCATGCCGGGGGTTACCTCGCCCATCATGGCATTGGGCATGAGAATCGCCAAGGGCCCGACGATCATATCGACCCGGGGAGCCGTCTGAACAATGGCATTCTCTCCTGTCGCGCCCCTATTCGCACCCGCCTTCATCATGCGGGAGGTGGCGATGGAATTGGTCCCGAGCCCCCATATCTGAAGATCTTCAGAGGGCAATGTCCTCAGGCCCTTGATGACCGAAGAGCCTATGCCGCCTCCCTGGCCGTCCATGACCATTATAATCATAGGCCTATCCTCTTTGCATGGTATCTGTTATGCGTGAGAAATAGATTGCAGCGCATATCAGATGCCTGTATTTCTAAGGTGATCCGGGCCGGGCCGGAATTTCATAAAAGGAGCCGTTTCAACCCCACAGGCTCACAGGATTCGAGGCTTTGCCTTTTCTATTACGATATCGTACGGGGTAATGACAAGGATTTTAAGATCCGGAGGATTTTCCTTATGATATGGATTGCATGTTCCTTGGCCTCCTTGGTGATGGGCTCTTTGCCCTTTGGAAGGTTGATTGCCCGAAAGGTTGCGGGCATCGACATCACGCAGCGTGGGAGTGGAAATATCGGAGCCACAAACGTCGCCCGGGAATTGGGACTCAAGTGGGGCGTACTCACCCTCATCCTTGATCTGCTCAAGGGATTGGTTCCGGTTTTTGTTTTCAGCCACCTGCAGCCCCAACACCAACTTGGGCACGCGGTGGTGGGGGTGGCCGCCCTGGTGGGCCACCAGTTCTCGCTTTTCCAAGGATTCAGCGGCGGTAAGGGTGTGGCCACGGCGCTGGGGGTCTATCTGGTCCTTGCCCCCTTACCGGCCCTCATCGCTATCGGATGCTTCGCCCTCACTGTCCTAATTTTTGATTTCGTATCCCTGGGCTCCATCGTCTCTGCCGGCCTCATGCCGGTCCTCCTGATCCTGTCAGGTAAATCTCTGACCATGGTTTTCGCCTCATGCCTCGTCACCGCGTTAATCTGGATCAAACACCGAGACAACATGCGCAGATTGCTCAGGGGAGAAGAAAGAAAATGGAGGAGACAACCACTCAGGTCAGGCGTTCCAACAAGCGATCGAACTCCTCGTCAGAATAGAAGTGAATAATAATGCTGCCCTGTTTCCCGTGCCTTCGGATATCGACCTTCGTACCCAAGGATCTCTTGAGATCATCCGACAGGGAATTTATATAATAGTCCCGCTCCGTCTGCCTATTCTTAGGCCTTTTTTTTGACTGGCTCCTCCTGACCAGGGCCTCGGCCTGCCGAACCGACAGGGCGCCCTTGATAATCCGGTCCCGAAGCGCCTGTTGCTCAACGCCGCTATTGAGTCCCACGAGCACGCGGGCATGTCCCATGGTCAGCCGGCCTTCAATGACATCCTTCTGAACTTCCCGGGGCAGGTTGAGAAGCCTGAGCATATTGGTGATGGTCGTACGGTCCTTTCCCAGTTTCTTTGCCAGTACTTCCTGGGTCATATGTGTGTCTTCCAGCCATCGGCTGTAGGCGAGGGCCTCTTCGATGGGATTGAGGTCCTTTCGATGGATATTCTCGATCAGTGCAAGCTCCAGGGACTCCGTGGGTGTGGTTTCCCTGATGACGACGGGGACGCGATCGAGGCCTGCCTTTTGGGCCGCACGCCATCTCCGCTCACCAGCAATAAGCCGATACCCGTCAGAGGTCTTGCTGACAAGCAGCGGCGTAATGACCCCGGTCTCCTTGAGGGACTGAACGAGTTCTTCGATATCTTCTTCCCGAAAATCCTGACGGGGCTGAAGGGGATTGGGCTCAATGTCTTCAACAGGGCACTGAAAATATTGCCCTTCCTGTCCCGCCAAATTATCGGCTTCCGGGATAATTGCGGACAATCCCCTTCCAAGTGCCCTCCGCTTCGTCATCTTCCTACACTCCTTTACCAATCAATTCTCTCGCCAGTGCGAGATAACTCTGGGCGCCTTTGGATTTTATATCATAAAGGAGAATGGGTTCTCCATGGCTCGGTGCCTCGCTCAGGCGGACGTTGCGTGGAATGATCGTCCGAAAAACGCTTTCCCCAAAATGTCGACGCACCTCCTCTTCCACTTGAACGGAAAGATTATTCCTTGCATCATACATGGTCAAAAGAATCCCTGCCAGGGTCAAACTGGGATTGAGGCCCTTCCTGACCGCCTTCAGGGTTTCAAGCAACTGGCTCATTCCCTCAAGGGCGTAGTATTCGCACTGGAGGGGAATGAGGACCGAGTCCGCAGCCGTCAGTGCGTTGACCGTAAGCAGTCCCAGTGACGGAGGGCAATCGAGAAGGATATAGTCATAGGCCGGCTTCAACGGTGTAAGCTGATCCTTGATTCGATGCTCCCTTTTTTCCTCAGCGACCATTTCAAACTCGGCACCAATGAGATCTGCATTGGCCCCCACCAGACGAAGTCGAGGCATCTTCGTCTCGACAACGACCTCCCTCAGGCCTACCGACCCCAGGATAAGGTCATAAAGGCCGGACGCCAGTTCGGCCTTATTGATTCCGAGGCCCGTGGTTGCATTTCCCTGGGGATCACAATCCACAATCAGACACGTCTTCTCCGCAACCGCCAGGGAAGCGGCCAAATTGACCGCCGTAGTGGTCTTACCCACCCCCCCTTTTTGATTGGCAACAGCAATGATGATCCCCATGGACTTGCGCGATCCCTCCGTAAATCACACTAGGCAGATAACACAACCGCAGCCTTTTGGAAAGCCAAAATCTCCATGTTTCACGTGAAACATTCAAGGGGCCACGAGGCGCCCACGCCGATCCCTACCATCAGGAGGCGAACGCCATAGGCCGTTCCACGGCATGACCCTCCCCATGCCCCCAGTCCGACGAGGACACGCTCCAGTGATGATCCGGGCAGAAAAATAAAAATGGCCCCTTTACGCACAATATCATGTATTATTCATTGATTCATACACCATATATTGTATACTACCACCCTTTTCTGAAAAAAAACCTGTCTTTTCGAGCAGTGGCCGGCATATCCTTTCAGCACACCCCTGGACCGCTCCTCCCTGTCGAAAACCCGGGCCGGAGGCCTTTTCAGTTCCATCCCGCCCTAGTTTCCATCCAGAAATAGATGCTTTCTGGATGGAGCGCTCTGCTATCAGCATTCAGCGCTCAGCCTAATGTCTTGTCTTTGCATAGCATTTGCTGAAAGCGGATCGCTGAGGCCTGTTAGCGCGAATCCGGGAAGGCCCATTTCCAGATCAGCACTCCCCAAGTCCACACCCCTCAACCCTTACAGAACTCCTGAAAAAACAGCTCCATGCCTCCATTATTCAGTGAATTTCACGAATAAAAAGACAAAATTTTTTCAATATTTATTCTGCATCGAACAGTGGTGGTTTATCCCAACACACCATCATTTCCCCCTTCTCATTGATATGACAGTTTTTTTTCCATGCTGCAAGAATCCTACCCGCTTTTCTAAAATTGCCGTTCCGAAGGGCAAGGTCGAAAAAATCCAGTCAAAAGAAATGAAAATGGAGGGAAAAACGACTTTTCTTGAGAAAATGAGAGTTTCGCCACTGTTGATGTTTTTATTCACCACCCTGCCATTCCGGAAAAAGCCTTTGAATTAAATGCCGAATTCTCATTACCATTTTTTTCTCTCTTCATGGGCTGTTAGCGAGACCCGAAATTTTTACCATTCATTTCGCCAATTTATGACGTGTCAAAAATACGGGCACGGCTAAGTCCTGTCCGGTCTCCATTCCCTTTGACAGACTTCAGGGCATCCGATAAGAAATCACAAGCTCAAGGCCAATCCTTTTTCAAATAACCCATCTCTCTTTTCTGAGGCCGTCATGTCAGCCCTATGGAATAATTTACGAGACCGGCTCAGGCGCTCGCTTCCTGAGCAGAGCTTTTCTATGTGGATCAGTCCCATCACTCTCCTGGAAAAGAACGAGGGCAAGCTTATCCTCGGCTGCCCCAACAAATTTTCCTTGAACTGGGTTACAGAGAACTATAGGGACCATATTCAGAAGAGTCTCAATGAGGTGGCAGGTGCCGCCTACACCTTTTCATTAGATGTATCCCCCGCGAAAAATGCCCGGCCTGCTCTGGACGATGGACCGGCCGCGTTACCGCCTCAGCTCCTGCTGCCCAATTTTCCCAAGAAAAACATAGTCGGCTCCCGCCCTCTCAATAAAGATTTCACCTTTGACCGCTTCGTGGTGGGTAAATGCAACGAATTCGCCTATTCCGCGGCTAAGGCCCTTGCCCTGGGGGGCTCTCTGCCGTCCAATTCCCTTTTCATGCTCTCGAACACGGGACTGGGAAAAAGCCACCTGTCCCAGGCGACCGGCCACGCGATCCTTGATCACAACCCCAGCCTCAGGGTCTACTATGTAACAGCGGAGGATTTTGTCAATGAAATGATACAGGCCCTGAAAAACAGCCGTATTGACGAGTTTAAGGATAAATACCGTCGCTCCTGCGATGTCCTACTCCTGGAAGAGGTCCATTTCTTCAGCGGTAAAGAGAAAACACAACTCGAACTGGCCCACACCCTGGACGCCCTTCTCAACAACGGCAAGAGACTCATGTTCACCAGTTCTCTCCTGCCCAAGGATATGCCGAACATATCTCGGGAACTCTCTTCCCGATTCACATCCGGGATCATCACAACCCTGGGCAAACCCGATTTTCAAACCCGCATCAAGATCCTCGAGAAAAAGGCGGGAGAACAGAAACTCTCTCTTCCAGAGGAGATCATCCAGCTCCTTGCAAAACACCTGACGGGCGACGTTCGGCAGATGGAAAGCGCCCTGCGGTGCGTCAGGGCCAAATCCGAACTCCTCAAGGAAAAGATTACGCCCGATCTGGTCAAAGAGGTACTCAAGACCCACGTGGTGGTGCCGGACACCACCGGCATGGAGAATGCAAAAAACCTCGTCTGCCAATACTTCAAGATCGATCCCTTGATTCTGAAATCCAAATCAAGAAAAAAGATCCATGCCTACCCCCGCAACATCTATGTCTACCTCTGCCGACGCTACACCGATACGACTGTGGAGGAAATAGGCAAGACCATCAACCGCAGTCATTCCACCGTGGTATATGCCTACGAAACCATTGAAAAAAAGATGAAGATGGACAGCAAGGTGAAAAATCAGGTCAATTTTCTAGGCGAGAAACTAAAAGACATGACAAGATGATCCACAAAGATCCATTGCCCCTAAAAACCATTGTTTTGAGCATCCTGCTCTTTTCTTGCGGCTTGATTGCGGCCTACCTCATCTTCATGAGCTGTATTTCCATATGGATAGGCCTGAATCATCCCCATCAGGACGGATTTTGGATGCCCGTCGCGGCGGGAGTCTTCGTGATGATCACAATGCTGTGCCTGTTTTTGGGTTTCCTGAAATTTGTGCTTAACCAGATGAAACAAAAGGACTTCCTGGACCTCTAGGCTCCCGCCCCTCGGCCCTAGCCTCCGGGTGGGGAATCGTGCGCTCTGCGAGGCAGATGGGCACGGGACTTTCTTACGCCTTCGCTCCGCTGTAAAATCCCCTCAAATAGTCCTCCTCCCTGGGAGAGAGGTTGAACCTCACGGCAGCTTCTGCGATGAGCCGAAAAATGTCCTTGTTTTCATCTTCGAGTCGTTCTGCCGATATCCACTTCACCGCCTGTCTCACCTTTTCACCCTTCGGCTCAATCGTTGCCATGGAATATCTCTCCCTTTTTCGGCTTTTCCCGCCCTGTTGTGCTGTTTCCCTCGGGGTCTCAATTCCTCTATTCTGTCCCATATCCGCATCTATTTCCACAGAAATATGTCCTTTGGACAGCTTTTTGCAAATCTGATGGAAACCACGGGACCAGAGACAAGGCAAACTGCTTTGCACCTGGCGTCCGGAACCGCTCGAGACAATATCGGCCGAGAAGACATCTGGGGGCGAAAAAGAAATTCAAAATGCAGGGATATTTTCGGAGTGCAAAAAAAGGCCGAGGACAAGGGTCCGGCCGCATCAACGGCTCCGACCAACCGGCACCCCGGGCTTTTCCCGCCATTTTCCGTGACGTACGATTTCCCCCTCGATCAGGAAAACGACCTCCTGGGCGATGTTTGTGGCATGGTCGGCGATGCGCTCCAGGTGCCTGGATATATTTAAATAATTGATCAGAGAATCCACATGGTCGGGCTGTTTCTGCAGGATCTGCTTGAAATATTCGTAATTCTGCATATGGATCTTGTCGACCTCATCATCCACTTTCAGGACAG
This sequence comes from Desulfatiglandales bacterium, assembly GCA_049366815.1. GTDB lineage: Bacteria > Desulfobacterota > DSM-4660 > Desulfatiglandales > HGW-15 > CAYNYM01. Next base: position 42,736 of record JBMNCO010000246.1, read on the forward strand.
TGAGGGCGAGCTCGACATCAAGGTTGACCAGGGCATCGAGGCTCCACTTGAGCATCGAGGCGGCCTTTTCTCCCATAACAGAGTAGTCCATGGTAAGAGACAATTTTTCCCCCTGGACAATCCTGTGCACCCGTTTGGCTACGTTTACGGCCTCATCCCCAATGCGCTCAAGGTCGTTGTTGATCTTGATGACCGCCACCAGAAACCGCAGATCAACGGCCACAGGCTGGTGAAGGGCCAAGATTTTCAGGCATTCCTCCTCCACCTCCACCTCTTTCTCGTCGATCTCAAGGTCCCTTATTCGGATTTCTTTGCACAGCTCATCGTCCTTGGTTTCGGTGGCCTTGATCGCCATCCTGACCCGTTCCTCCACCATGGCCCCGAGGGCCAAGATCTGCTTCTTGATCTTCTCCAGTTCCTTGTGTAATCTTATCGGCATCTCTTTTCCCCTATCCAAACCGCCCCGTAATGTAGTCCTCGGTCTGCTGAAGGCGCGGCCGGGTAAACAGGCTCTGGGTCTCACCCACTTCAATGACTTTACCAAGGTAAAAAAAGGCCGTGGTGTCCGACACCCTGGCGGCCTGCTGCATATTATGCGTCACGATGATAATGGTATAGGTGTTCTTTAATTCCTGGATCAATTCCTCGATCTTCTGGGTCGCAATGGGATCCAGGGCCGAGCAGGGCTCGTCCATCAGCAGAACCTCGGGTTCCACGGCCATGGCCCTGGAGATGCAGAGACGCTGCTGCTGGCCGCCCGACAGACCCAGGGCGGAGTCATGGAGCCGATCTTTGACCTCCCCCCAGAGCGCGGCCTGTTTCAGGGTCTCCTCCACCCGGGCCTCTATGAAGGCCTTGTCCCTGATCCCGTTTACCCGCAATCCATAGGCGATGTTTTCAAATATTGTCTTGGGAAAGGGGTTAGGCTTTTGAAAGACCATCCCAACCCGCCTCCGCAGGGTCACAACATCCACACCCGGGTCATAGATATTCTCCCCGTCCAGGAGGATCTTTCCCTCCGCACGGCTATAGGGAATCAGGTCGTTCATCCGGTTGAGACACCGCAGAAGGGTGCTCTTCCCGCACCCTGAAGGCCCGATGAGGGCCGTCACACAATTCTCACGGAACGTCAAAGAGATATCGGTCAGGGCGTGAAAATCATTGTAATAGAAATTTACGGCCTGGGCGTGCATTTTTATGGCTTGCGTAGTCATTTCAAACAGGATTCCTTCAAGTTATCTCCAAAAACCGTCTCCCCTATCGCCTCTTTCGCAACCTGGAACGGTACAGTATAGCAACGAGGTTCAGCCCGAAAACGAGCATGATCAGCACAAGGGCCGTACCGTACTGGAGGTGACGGGTCGCCTCGATCTCGGTTCCCGCCGTGGCCAGGACGTAGATGTGGTAAGGCAGGGCCATGATTTCATCGAACAGGGATCCGGGCAGGGACGGGGTGAAAAAGACGGCCGCAGTGAACATGATGGGTGCCGTTTCCCCGGCGGCCCGGCTGATCCCCAGGATGGCCCCGGTGAGAATACCGGGCAGAGCGGTGGGGAGCACGACCCGGTAAATCGTCTGCCACTTGGTGGCTCCCAGGCCCAGCGAGGCCTCCCGATAGGTATCCGGCACGGCCCGCAGGGCCTCTTCAGCGGACCCGATGATCACCGGCAGGGTCATGGCCCCGAGGGTCAGGGCCCCGGCCAAGATGCTCACGCCCATCTTGAGGTAGACCACGAAAAAGCCGAGCCCAAAAAGGCCGAAGACGACGGAGGGGACCCCGGCCAGGTTGTTGATTCCAAGCCGAATAATCCGGAGCACCTTCCCGGGTCTGGCATACTCGTTGAGATAGACGGCCGATGCCACCCCGATGGGAAGGGCCACGGCGATGGCCCCGAGACTCAGGCACAGGGTCCCCACAATGCAGGGAAAGATCCCCCCCTTGGTCATTGAATCCATCGGCGCCTGGGTCAAAAAGGTCCAGTTGATGGCCCGCCAACCCCTGGACATCAGGAAATACATGATGATCAGGAGAGCCACACCGTTGAGGGCCGTTGAAATCCGGAAAAGTCCAAACATGACACACTGAACGGCCTTTCGCTGCCGGCCCACCCTGTTCAGGATTTTGCGGCCTCCCTTTTCCAATGCCGTTCTCTTCGACGGTAAGGTCGGAGTCTCCATTACCATCCCGGCCCCGGTCGTCTCATTCGTCATTTCCTTTTCCTTCGTGACTCCCTGTGGCTTCATCACATTCCGTGCTCCACAGGACGTTCCCGTCCAGCCCGTCCCTATAACGTTGCCGCCCCTACCTGCCGGTATCTATTGGACACATAGTCCGCCACCAGATTAAAGGCCAGGGTGAAGAGGAAGAGCACGATCCCAGTTGCAAAGAGGGCATAGTAGTGCTCACCCCGGAACGGGGCCTCGGCCATCTCGGCGGCAATGCTCGCCGGCAGGGGCCTGACCGGATCAAACAGAGACCCGGGAACCATGGCGGCACCACCCGCCACCATGAGGACCACCATGGTCTCTCCGATGGCCCTGGACATCCCCAGGATCACGGCCGTCGTGATCCCTGATATGGATGCCGGAATGATCACCCGCCAGATCGTCTCCCACTGGGTCGCTCCCAGGGCCAGGGAGGCCTCCTTCAACTCACGGGGCACGCTGAAGATGGCGTCTTCCGATATGCTGCAGATGGTCGGGATGGACATGAAGGCCAGCATCAGGGCGGCGTTAAAAAGGTTGAGGCCCGTAGCGATATTGAGTGCCTCCTGGAGAAAAGGCGCCACCACCACCATGCCGAAAAAACCGATCACCACAGAAGGCAGCGCCGCCAGGAGTTCCACCACGGGTTTGACCCATTCCCGGAGCCGCGCCGAGGAGATCTCCGCAAGATAGAGGGCCGTCAGGACCCCCAGGGGGATGGAAATGACGGATGCCATCCCGGTCACGGCAAGGGAGGCGATAATCAGGGGAAAGATCCCGAAGTCCGGGGGATCGCTCGTGGGATACCAGTATTGACCGAAGAGAAAATCCTTCACCGAAACCACACCGAAAATGGGAAGGCCTTCAGCGAACAAAAAGATCAGGATGAGCCCGAGTGTCACGATGGAGGCCAGGGCCACAACAAAGAACGCCCCTCTGATGATCCGTTCCCGGAGCATTCTGCCTTTTCCGCCTATTTCACTTTTTGTCATGTCACCAATCGAAACAGGGCCTGCAGCCCTTGTTCCCTCTTGTCCAATCCGAAAAGAGACGAGCGCCCCCCAGAGGTCCGGGGGGTGCGTTGAGTCTCGAGCAAACCCTCTTATCAATACAGGGGCACAAAACCAATCTCTCCAACGTATTTCTGGCCCTTTTCAGGGTGCAGCACAAAGTTGATGAAATGGAGGGTATCCCCCTTGGGCCAGCCTTTGGTAAACATGAACAGGGGTCGGCTGATGGGGTAGGTGCCGTTCAGGGTCGTCTCCTTGGATCCCTCAACTCCGTTCACCTCCAGGGCCTTGACCCCGGCATCCATATACCCGAGCCCGATATAGCCCACGGCGTTCTTGTTCTTTGCCACGGCCTGGACCACGGCCCCGTTGGAGGCCTGAAGCAGGGCGCCGGGAAAAACCCGCTCCTTTTTCATGACCTTTTCTTCCCAGACCTCATAGGTTCCTGAGGACGTATCCCTGGAAACCACCACGACGGGCCTGTCCGGTCCCCCGATCTCTTTCCAGTTCTTGACCTTCCCCATGTAGATGTCCTTGAGCTGATCCATGGTGAGGTTGGTCAGGGTGTTGCTCGGGTGGACAACCGGTACGATGCAGTCGTAGGCCACGGCAAAGGGAACCGGCAGGACACCCTTCTCTATGGCGAGCTTGACCTCCTGGTCCTTGACAAAACGAGAACTGTCCGCGATATCCGTGGATCCGTCGATCAAGGCCTTGACCCCGTTTCCCGATCCGCCGCCTGAAATGGAAATTCTGACATCCGGATATTTCTGCATGTAGGCCTCTGCGATCTTCTGGGCCACGGGCAGAACCGTGGTGGACCCCTTGATCACGAGGTTCCCGGCCAGGGCCAGGTTGGCCGAGAAACACAATACCATTGCCGTGATAACCGTCAACAAACCTTTTTTCTTCATTTTTAATCCTCCTTTTTGAATCTAGCCTTTCATTGTTAGTGTTTCGTTAGAATGTTTCTAAAATTTTGTTAGTCTCCTCTATGTCTCCCTGCGTCAGTGGCATCCAAACCCTTGTTCACCAAGAAGTTAGGGTCCATTTGTTAGCGGCCTGTTAAGGCTAAGTTAAAAATGAATAAAAGATATTGATTATCCGAAAGCATCGGCCCGGCCCATTGTCATCTGCTCCTGCAAGAAGCCAAAGAGCGCTATTCCATATTAATAAGGATTTAGCCTTATCTTAACATTCCTAAAATGCTTAAGGACGAGGATTAATCAATAAAATCGGAATGCAATACAAGTTCGAGCAGCGGGAAAATTCGGCTGTCTAGGCCTCATTTATCAAATCGCTTGATACTCCAGGGAGGAATTTTAGATGACAGACACGGTGCTGAAAGCGGATCTTCACGTCCATTCAAAGTATTCAACACGTCCTTCCGAATGGGTGCTAAGAAAAATCGGATGCTCTGAAAGTTACAGCGATCCACAACGAATATACCGGATAGCCAGGGAACGGGGCATGCACCTCGTGACCATCACGGACCATAACACCCTGGCAGGAAGCCTGGAGATCGCCCATCTCGAAAACACCTTCATGAGCGAGGAAATCACAACCTATTTTCCCGAGGATCGGTGCAAACTCCATGTCCTGGCATATGACATCAATGAGAACCATCATGAAGAAATTTCTTCATTAAGAGAAAATGTCTTCGATCTGGTCCGGTATCTTGACCGGGAAAACATCCTTTATGCACTCGCACACCCCCTTTATGCCATCAATGATAGACTGACGATCCATCATATCGAGCAGATCCTTCTCCTTTTCAAGAACTTTGAAATGAACGGGACCCGGGACGGTTATCAGAACGGCATCCTGGCACAAATTCTCAATAGCCTGACAAAGGGACAACTTGCACGCCTTGGGGAAAAACACGGCCTGGTTCCCTATGACCCCGAACCCTGGAAAAAGAATCTCATCGGGGGCTCGGATGATCACTCTACCATGACAATCGCCCGCACCTATACGGCGGTAGAAGATGCCCAAAGTGTCAAGGGCTTCCTCAAGGGGATTGCCGGCGGACGGGCACAGCCCCAGGGGAAGGAGTCCAACCCTCGAATTATGGCCTACAATCTGTACAGCATCGCCTACCAATTCTATAAGGAGCGGTTCCATCTCGATCGTTATGTGATGAATGATCTGCTCATTCAATTCACAGACAGGGTCCTGCTGGAAGACGCCCGCGAAGAGGACGGTTTTTTGACCAGGCTCAGGGACACGTTGCGAAGATGGAAACCCCTTCGCCATTTCAAGTCATCCGCCGATACAATTTCGAAGATCTTCAAGGCCCAAGCCCGGGACATTGTCCTGGGCAATCCACAAATGTTTGCCCTGTTAAAAGACCCCGGGACACAAGAGGCCGGCAGAGACGAAGTCTGGTTTCAATTCGTGAACGAAATATCAGGCAGCACCCTGAAGCGCTCGGCTGACGCCCTGCTCGAGGGTATCTCAGGGGCCGACATCTTTACCCTCTTTCAAACCATGGGATCTGCGGGCTCCCTCTACGCCCTGCTCGCCCCCTACTTTTTGTCCTACAGCCTTTTCACGAAGGACCGGCGTTTCTGCCGCAAGTGTCTCGCGCGGTTCATTAAAGACGCTCAAGAACCCGACACCGAGGACATCAAGGTGGCCCATTTCACCGACACGCTTTACGAGGTCAACGGGGTGGGCAAAACCCTGCTCATGGAAGCCCTGATCACCGAGAAATATGGGATGGCCCAAAAGATCATTACCTGCAGTGATGAGCCGGATGCCCCGGGCGTCGCACATTTCGCGCCGATCGGGACCTACAACATGCCGGAGTACCCGGAACTCAAATTTCTTTATCCGCCGCTCCTCAAGATGCTCGATTATTGCTACGCGCAAAACTTTACCCACATCCATGCCGCCACGCCAGGACCCATAGGGCTGGCCGCCCTCGCCATCGCCCGAATCCTCAAGCTTCCCATCTACGGAACTTATCATACGGCCCTTCCCCAATATGCAAGCCAACTCACCGAGGATAGGGCCATGGAGGAACTCATGTGGAAATACGTGGTCTGGTACTACAATCAAATGGATGTGGTCTACGTACCCTCCCTGGCCTCCGGGGCTGAACTCGAGGCGCGGGGCATTATAGCCTCGAAAATCAGACACTACCCCAGGGGCATCGACATCGAAAGGTTCCACCCCTCGAAACGGAACGGCTTTTTCCAAAGCCACTTTGACCTGCAGGAGGAAGAACTCAAGATTCTCTATGTGGGACGCATTTCCATCGAAAAAGACATGCCCCTGCTTGAAGAGGCCTTCCGGAAGATCACGCTTCAACGCTCCGGGTTGAGGCTCATTGTGGTGGGCGAGGGACCCTATCTTGAAGACATGCAGAAGGAAATGAGGGGGCTTTCCGCCACCTTCACCGGATACCTTTCAGGGGAAGATCTCGCGGAGGCCTATGCCTCCTGCGACATTTTTGCCTTTCCATCTGCCACGGACACATTCGGCAACGTGGTACTCGAGGCGCAGGCCTCCGACTGCCACTGGTAATCCGAAACTGTATTAGATATGGCCTTTTGAAAATGTTATTTT
>JBMNCO010000247.1:0-1148 GCA_049366815.1 Desulfatiglandales bacterium
ACCACGGCTTCAGATTTCCGAAAATTCGGTTTCGACGGAAAACTCGAGGGGATCATCGCTTAATGAGAATAAGATACTCATACTTGAAAAGGTCTTCAATGAAATGGCGGATGATTTCGATGAGATCATCATTTACAGATCTCAGGGCCAGCACATGCCTGAGTCTTTCATCGAAGCGGGGTGTGAGAAAATCTGCAAGTGATCCCCTTATTGTCTGATAATGGAAAGCACCGGCCACTTTTTCCAGGTATGAAAATTTTACAGTATATTCACAGTGCCCTTTGAGGGATATCCGCTCGGGATAACCGGTCGATTGGATCCTGATCAGATCTTTGTATTCCTCGGGTGCGACGGCCTCACAACTGTGTTCACTGAGGAAGACATACGGGATCCCGGACAGACACAGTTTCTCGACGGCCTCAACAGCGCCGATATTGAAAGAGAACTTTTCAACGTCCGGATCACCGAATCCATAGGCATCAAAAAGTCGCCTGATTTGCTCCAAGAGGCCCCCGGACCTCCTGGGAGGAGTCTTGAGGAGTTGCACGGGCACACGCAGGGCCGTAGGGAAATCCCCCAGATTTTCGTTGAGGATCGCCATATCCCGGCCCTCCAGAAGGCGGGGCTCGATCTTCATAAAATCTTCGACGATATAACGGACATCCCTCCCACTCAATGTCTCTCTTTGCCTGCCCGACAAATAGGGAGAGATGTCCAGCATGGTGGGCTTCAGACGCGGATTTCGAGCGATGAAATCCGCCATCAGATATCCGTAGCCTCCTCCGATTTCGATGATCTGTTCCAGGCGATCCATGGGAATGGCTTTGCTGAGGTGGCCATAGAGGAGATTACCGTAAGAATCAGGGCGTTTCAGGACCTTGCGGCATGGGCTGAACTCAGGATACAGGCTGTTGCAGACCGTGAGTTCCCAACCGAGACAACTCTCGCACTGCACATAATAGTCATCGGTCAGATTGAGCGTGCCGTTCATCGATCCTGTCCGCGCAAAAGGCCCCGGGAATCCCCCGGGGCCGTCTTATTCCCGCCGTTTCCGGGTAGGCGTAGAAGGACCTTTTCCACGAAAACCCCCGATGCCGCCCCCGCTGCAACACAGGCAAACCGCCACGATGCAGGAATGTCCTTACTAA
>JBMNCO010000248.1:0-2477 GCA_049366815.1 Desulfatiglandales bacterium
AAGGAAGGAATCTCCTACGCGACCATCGATCTTGGCGAGTTAACAATGCAAAGGGCCTTCCCTCCCATATACACTGACAGAAGGACCGACCTGTATGGGCCTTTGTTGAAAAAATAGTTTTCATGAGGTGAGAGGGCTCGCAGGGCCGGGAACAGGTTCAGGGAACGCCGATTTTTCTTGGGGCCTGTCGCTTATATGTTTTAGAATTGTAACAGTATTCTTTTCCAATCCGACGTCGTTCACACCAATTCCCAACATCAATGTCTTTGAAAATAGGATCCCGATTTTTTCACGAAATACGGTCAGACAAAAGGAGGGATATATGAAAAAGTTGACCAGGGCCGGTCTTCTGTTTTTGTTCGCTTTCCTTTTTGTGACGGGTGCAATTCATGCCCAAACCCCGCCTCCGGGAACAACGGTCTCCACTTCCTTGGGAGGCGTCGTCCAAGAAACAGCGGATGGTCTGGTTCTTCAAGACGACGATATGCATATGACTTTTCTTCTTACCGGAAAAGATCTTTCCGGATATGTCGGGAAAAAAATTATGGCTATCGGGCAACTGACCTTCAAGGAAGGAGGAAAGAAGATCTTCGAAGTGAAACAGGTCACGGATGTCCAATAGCATTCAACCCGGTTGCGCTCCCAGAAAGGAGCTTTCGGCTTCATTTGGCAAAAGGGCCGTCACCGCACCCTTAAGGCCATGTTTTGCAGGACGGCGTATCTCTTCACCGCCCAGGATTCCTGAAAGGGATTTTTGATGGTCATGGCAGTCTATGTCATGGCTCAATATTCACTTCAGTTAATCTTAATCAAACATAGAGGAGGCAGATTATGAAGAAAATTACAATGTTCATGGTTTGTGTTTTTCTGGTCGGCATGGCTGCAAATGATGTCAGCGCCAAGAGCAGCCGCCACAGGAATCCGACCGCGGCCGTGCCGGGCGTGCCGGTGATGGATTGGGAAGATCTGCAATATTTCAGCTATCCGAACACGGTGATTGAAGAAGTCACGTTTGAAGAAAATGGGGATATGCCCGCTCACTGCATCGTGCGAGGCTATATGAACCCGCGGACAGGCATCGGCTTTTTCTCATCTGAAGCAGATTATGCGATCGGTTTTGAAATGCGACTGCCTACAGCTTGGAACGGCCGTTATTTCTATCAGGGAAACGGCGGCATAGACGGCTCTGTTGTTCCGGCTTTGGGAAATCTCACCGGTGGGGGTTTTGCGCTTGAAATGGGGTGTGCGGTCATCAGCTCTGATGCCGGCCACGGCCCCGGCCCGTTTTTCGGCATGGATCCGCAGGCACGCATCGACTACGGTTACAACGCCGTGGCTGAGCTGACGCCGATGGCAAAAAGTCTCATCAAGACCTATTACGGCAAGTTCCCTGACAAGTCCTACATATCCGGGTGTTCAAACGGTGGAAGACACACCATGGTTGCCGCATCCCGCTACGCCGATGACTATGACGGTTTCCTGGCAGGTGCCCCGGGATTCAACCTCCCTCAGGCGGCCGTGGCTCAACTCTGGGGCGCTCAGCAGTACGCAACCATTTCCGATTATGTTAATGGACGCCCTGATATCTCGAGCAGTTTTTCACTCGAAGACACCGCACTGGTATCGGATGCCATTTTAGCGGTATGCGATGAATGTGACGGTATCGCAGACGGTATGGTCAGCGACCCCCTGGCCTGTCAGGCCCTGTTCAACGTGAACCGCGATGTCCCGACCTGTGAAGGTCCGGATGACACGGGGTGCCTGACCTATGCCCAGAAGGCCGTACTTGCCAGGATTCACGCAGGGGCGATGAACAGCAACGGCGACCCCCTCTATGTCAATTTTCTCTGGGACCCCGGCATAAGAGCGAGTAATTGGCTATTTTGGGAGTTCGGCGCTTCAATTATTCTTGATCCAGGTGCCGTCGGTCTCATCTTTTCAGTACCGCCGGATCCGAATTGTATATTCGGTGGATTGGACTGGGTCCTTAACTGGAGCGGTACCGGATTTGACGTGGACAGGGATGCTCCGAAAATCTATGCCACCGACGATACCTATACCGAGTCAGCGATGACCTTCATGACGCCTCCCGATCTGCTCATGAAGCAACTGCACGCCAAAGGGGGCAAGCTTATCGTGGCTCACGGCACGGCCGATGCTGTTTTCTCTGCGGCCGATACGGTGTACTGGTATGAAGAACTGAGCGCTCGCTACAAGAAGCAGACGAAAGATTTTGTCCGTCTCTTTCTCGTCCCCGGCATGGCCCATTGCAGCGGTGGCCCCTCCTGTGACCGGTTCGAACTCTTTAAGGCCCTCGTGGATTGGGTTGAGCGGGGGATAGCACCTGACTCAGTCGTGGCAACGGTAAATCCCGGCAACCCCGACGTCCCATCAGACTGGAATCCAGACCGTTCAAGGCCATTGTGTCCTTATCCGGCGGTTCCCATGTACAAAGGTTACGGGGACCCGGAGAGTGC
>JBMNCO010000249.1:0-1366 GCA_049366815.1 Desulfatiglandales bacterium
CCATCCCTGCCACCCCGATTAAGGCCTGACTTCCGGAGGCCCGGTCGAAGACTTGATGTAGAGTTCAATCTGTTTTTTGGTCCAGTGATCGATGCGGTTCTTTACAAATTGAATCCACCCGTTGACCTCCGCTTCGTCGTAGCCGGACTTGACCATGCTTGCAACGTAGTTGTCAATGACAGGCTCCGTCGCGCTTTTCCATTTTTCCGCCTCTTCAGGGGAAAGCTCGATAAATTCCACACCCATTTCCCGCCCAAACTGCGTTCCTGCAAAATCGATGGAGTTCCACATCAGGGCGCTGCGCTCCCTGAATTCACCGCAGAGCTTATCAAAGATCTCTTTGAGGTCAGGGGGCAGCCTGTTGTAACTGTTTTTGTTCATGGCCGTGTAGAAGGTATAAACGTTCCCCACCTGCCAGCTCGCCGTGACATATTTTGCCACCTCGGCAAAACGCCAGGTCTTGAGTGTCTCATAGGGGAGACTCACACCTTGTATAACGCCTTTCGAAACGGCGTCATAGCTCTCCGGGACAGGTGTGGGTGCCGGAGACCCTCCCAATGCCGCAACGGTATCCCCGACCCGGCCCGGCCCCCTGATGGTCAGTCCCCTCATGTCATCGAGCGTTCTGATGGCCTTCTTGGATATAAAAATATTAGGGGGGCTGCTGTGCATCCACATCACATGCAGCTTGTCCCACTCCTTGGGTTTGAACTTGTCGACAAAGTCATTGGCCACATGACCGGCCACCCAAGCACTGGGGTAGCCGAGGGGCAGATCGCAGACCTCGGTCACAGGCATCCGGCCCGGTGAGTATTGCACATTGGAAACACCGATATCCGCGATACCGGAGGTGATGCCTTTGGCCATGCCCCCAGCCGTGAGCAGGGATCCACCGGCGAAGTATTGAATCTTTATTTGGCCTCCGGTGCGCTTTTCCAGTTCTGCGGCAAACTCTTCACAGATCTTGGATTGTTGTGCCGGCGGAGGGTAGAAATTGGCCATTTTGAGAGTAATGACTTTGGGTGAGGCCTGGGCCTTGTCAAAAGGTGCAAAAGTGAGCATAAACATCAAACAGACGATTCCCGCGATGACCATAAAAATTTTTTCCTTCATTCTGAATTCCTCCTTTAGATTGTCGTGATGACATTCATTTCACAATCTGAGTAAATCGTTCATACACTGAATCTGCAAACGACTCATCATTGATATGAAAGCCGTACTCAGTGACCGGGATGGCTTTGGATAGATGTCTTTTTAAGGACTCGATAAAATGTCTGTCCGCCTCGGGGTCATAAAACTCTTTCCCTTCTCTGTCCCAGGCAGAAAATCCCCCAAGAGGAATCATGACCTCCACTTTTCCTTTGGC
>JBMNCO010000250.1:0-1180 GCA_049366815.1 Desulfatiglandales bacterium
GAACGGCTACGGGGATGGGACCTCTGAGTCTTGAGCCGATGCGTTCAACCTTGTCATACATAGAATGTTCCGCTCCGCTCTCCGGACCGCATCCTAAATTTATTGAGCCTTCCACCGAGGCAGCGAAAAGCAGGGGCCGGGATTTTCTCGAAGCGGGCGTATTTTGGTCCTGAATCAGGACAGATGAAGGGCCAAAATCCCGCAGCGACCGGAGCCATGGAGGGCGGAGGGAGCGCAGCGAAGAGAACATCCCGGCCCCTGCTTGGAGCGGTAATAAATTTAACGGACACCAATGTCCTGAGTTCAACAGGCCAAAAGCATACAAGCCTTCAACATCTGTCACATGAGGAGGTGTTCACTTGGAAAATCCGTATCTGCCCTACCCGGTTCGGATCGAAGAGATCATCACGGAGACCGAGGACAGGAATCTCAAGACCTTCAAGTTGGTATTCCTGAATCCTGCAGATGAAGAGAAGTTCGCCTACAGGCCGGGCCAGTTTGCCGAGCTCTCCATTGCGGGCAAGGGGGAGATCCCCATCGGGATCGCCTCCTCTCCCACCGAGAAGGGCTTTGTGACCTTTACGGTAAACAGGGTGGGCCTGGTCACCACCCATCTCCACAACATGAAGGTGGGGGATGTGATGGGGATACGCGGGCCCCTGGGCAACTGGTATCCCTGGGACCAAATGGAGGGCAAGAACGTGGTGATCATCGGGGGCGGGTTTGCCTTTACCACCCTGAGGTCCAGCATCATCTATATGCTGGAACCGGAAAACCGCTCAAGATTTGAAGACGTCACGGTTGTCTATGGTGCCAGGAATCCCGGCATGCTGCTCTACAAGGACGAGCTGGCTCAATGGGAGCAACGGGACGACATCCACATGCACATCACCGTGGACGGCACGGATGATCCTGACTGGAAGTATAACATCGGGTTCGTGCCGACCGTTACGGAGCAGAAGATCACCCGGGCCGACAACGCCGTCGCTATTGTGTGCGGTCCCCCCGTCATGATCCGCTTCACCCAGCCGGTCCTTGAAAGACTGGGGTTTCCGCCGGAGCGGATCATCCTTTCCCTTGAAATGAGGATGAAATGCGGCATCGGGATATGCGGGAGGTGCAACATCGGGGATCAGTATGTGTGCAAAGACGGTCCCGTCTTCTCCCTGGCACAGCTCAA
>JBMNCO010000251.1:0-24819 GCA_049366815.1 Desulfatiglandales bacterium
CCTCGTCATCGCCTGAAAACAACCCCCAGTTGACCCCTTCCCAGTTCTCGGAAGGTACGGTCCAATCCTCCTTCGCACAATAAAAGATGCGCCACCAGAATTTCATGTCATCCGGTTCACCAAAGGGTTCTTTTGAGTTAATGGTGACCAGAACATTTGCGCCTTTTTTGTCCACCGGCACATAAAAACCCGGAAATCCCTCATCTTCCATTTCCTTGCCCAGGTCTGCCAGCAGAAAGAGAAAATCGTCCTTAGGGATCCCAAGATTATTACCTCTCTCCAGATCCATGACCACGCCTTTGTGAATAGGACCGGGGACCTTGTCTCTCTCACGAAGGGTTCTTGCCCTGCGCAACATTTTCAGGATTTCCACACCCTGTGGACAGGCATATTCACACCGACCGCAAAGTGTGCATACCCAGGGAAATCGCGAATCAATGAGTTCCTGGTCCAGACCGAGGGCCGCCATCCGGACGGCCTTCCGGGGGTCAAGTCCGTCAACCCCCGTCACAGGACAACCCCCGGCGCAAGTACCGCATGTAAAGCATACATCAGCCCACTCCGGTGCGACCCTGAGTTTGCTTTCTTTGGGTTTAATGGTGACCGGTTCCATTCGTGACCTCCTTAATCATGCTGTTGTGGAAGAAAGGTGCATGTTCTCCCTTTGGAAAGTCTTCACCGTTTTGTAATCGCAGATTAAAGTATTCTGTGAGGAGAAAGGTCGTTTAAAATCACGTGAAAAAGAGATAATGACGTTTATGCCATAGAAGTTTCTTTGATGGTCCAACCCTCGTATACTAACGGGTCGTTATCACATTATATTTGTAAACCCTTAGCAGAAGGATGTCAAACGGAAAGCAAAATCATTCCCCGCCGCCTTCACGCCGATCGGCGTGGCAGTAAGGGAATTTGGATCGTTTTCGTATAGGTTTTACCCAGTCCTCTTCGAGCCCATCTCAATCCATAAATCTGGCGTCGGGAGGACGGTTGTCTCCCACAGGCATCAGATAGTGAAGACGTAGCTATATTGTAATATTTTTATTGCCATTCATTTCTTTATCAGTTATATATCTTCACGAAATTCGTCAAGAAAGTTTTTATACCTCGAATGAAGGCAATTTCGCCTCTGAACAACCTGAGCCGGTCCTTGTTGTATATCTTGAGTGATTTTCCTTTTAGACGCTGTTTTGCGGGCTGATCTATACCTGATCAAGATCGTGGCAATTGTCGGCCCAAAACCGAGAAAAAAAATTAAGGAGGAACATTAATGGATTTTAATTTGAGCGAAGAACTTCAAATGTTGAGAGACATGGCCCGCGATTTTGCAGCGGAGAAGATTGCACCGTTTGCAGATGAATGGGATGAGAATCATTATTTTCCCCATGAAGAAGCGGTTAAACCGATGGGTGAATTGGGCTTTTTCGGCACCGTTATCCCGGAGGAGTACGGTGGAAATATGATGGGATGGCTGGCCGGTATCATCTTGACGGAGGAGATTGCGCGTGCTTCCAGCTCCCTTCGTGTGCAGATGAATATGCAATGTTTCGGGTGTGCCTATACGATTTTCCGTTACGGAAGCGATGAACTCAAAAAGAAATATATCCCCAAACTGGTAAGTGGCGAATGGATCGGCGGTTTCGGTATCACTGAGCCCAATGCCGGATCGGACGTCATGGCAATGAAATCCACGGCCGAGGATAAGGGCGATTATTACCTGGCCAATGGATCCAAGACCTGGATCTCCAACGCCAGCGCCGCAGATGTCCTGATTTACTACGCTTACACAGACAAAAATAAGGGCGGCGGAGGCCTTTCCGCTTTTGTGCTGGAACCGAAAAACTTTAACGGTGTGACAACGACGGATCTCGACAAGCTGGGCACCCGTTCAACACCCACAGGTGAGGTGTACTGTGAAGACACCAAGATTCCCAAGGAGAATATCCTGGGCAAACCCGGTGACGGTGCCAAGATCGTCTTCGGCTCATTGAGCCAGTCAAGGCTCTCCGCGGCGGCGGGCGGTGTCGGTCTGGCCCAGGCCTGCCTGGACTCCATCCTCGGCTACGCCATGGAAAGGGAACAGTTTGGTCAGCCGATCGGACAATTCCAGATGATCCAGGAAATGGTGGGCACTCTTGCTCCGCAAATCGAGGCGGCACGTCTGATGGTCTATAAGGCCGCCTGCCAGAAGGATGAAGGGATGCTGGGGAACAATCTGGAAGTGGCCATGGCGAAATATATCACCGGAGAGGTCGCCATGAAGGCGGCTGAATATGCCATGAGAATACTCGGCGCCTACGGTTATTCCACAGAGTACCCGGTGGCCCGTTACTTCCGTGATGCGCCACCCTACTTCATGGTCGAGGGGTCAACGAATGTCTGCAAGATGATTATTGCAGGAGATCAACTCGGCATTCGGAAGGCGAACAGATAATTAACTGAATTCAAGTGAGCGGTCCTCTCGGCATTCATGTTCTGTGCAAGAGCTCGCAATAATGGACCTGTTGTGAAGAGGGGGACGCTCTCATGAGGAAAAAGTTGAGGAGAAAATAATGAGTAGATCAATGCACCCCTATTTTCAAAAGATGCAGCCTTTTGGAAAGGCACTTACTGAGAAACAAATCGCAGAGGCGCAGGAAAACCGGGACCAGATTGCGGAGGTGGAAAAACTGGTGACCGAGGCCGTAGAGGCCGTAAAGAACGCCGGTATTCCTGCTGAGACGATCAAAAAGAGAGGGCAGACGACCGTCTGGGAACGAATCGAATATCTCGTTGACCCCGGAACGTGGTGCCCTCTTCACACGCTCTACAACCCCCTTTTCAATGAAGAAGGGACGACGGGTGTAATCGACGGGCTGGCCAAGATCAGCGGCAAATGGTGTGTCCTCATCGGCTTTGATAACAAGGTCATGGCCGGTGCCTGGATCTCCGGGCAGGCCGATAACCAGCTCAGAGTCACGGACATGGCAAAGAGACTCCACGTACCCCTGGTCTGGGTCGTCAACTGCAGTGGTGTGAAATTGACGGAACAGGAAGAGGTTTACGCGAACCGCAGGGGTAACGGCACGACCTTCTTCCGCCATGCGGAACTCGAAAAACTGGGCGTTCCGATCATTGCCGGGATATACGGCACGAACCCGGCGGGCGGCGGCTATCAGGCCATCAGCCCCACTATCCTCATCGCCCATAAGGACGCCAATATGGCGGTGGGCGGTGGTGGTATCGTGGGCGGCATGAGCCCCAAAGGTTTCTTTGACGAGGAAAACGCCGAGGCCCTGATCGATGCGACCCGGCATTTCAAAGAGGTGCCGCCGGGAAGCGTACCCATCCACTACAATGAGACGGGATTCTTCAAAGAGGTCTATGACACGGAATTCGGAGTGCTTGACGCCGTAAAGAGACACGTCGCCATGACACCCTCCTACGATCCCGATTTTTTCAGGGTGGATGATCCCAAAGAACCCAAATTCTCCGGTGAGGATATAGACTCCATCATCGCCTTTAATCAAAAGCGGAGTTACAACTTTGATGAAATCCTGGCCCGCATTTTTGACAACAGCGAGCACATGGAATTCAGGCCCGGATATGGCCCTGAGGTATACACGGGACTGGGAAAAATCGACGGCCTGTTGATCGGATTCATTGGCAATCGCCAGGGATTCCTGGGGATGGATTATCCCGAATATGCCCCCTACCCCGGGATAGGTGGAAAGCTCTACCGTCAGGGACTGATCAAAATGAACGAGTTTGTGACCCAGTGCGGCCGTGACCGGGTTCCCATTGTCTGGTTCCAGGATACCTCGGGCATCGACGTGGGCGACATCGCCGAGAAGGCCGAGCTGTTGGGTCTCGGCCAATCCCTGATCTATTCCATTGAGCAGACCAACGTTCCGATGATCATGATCTGTCTCAGAAAAGGGACCGCAGCCGCCCATTACATCATGGGTGGTCCGACGGCAAACAACCACAATGCCTTTACATTGGGGACACCCACCACGGAGATCTACGTCATGCACGGTGAGACGGCTGCAGCCGCCTCCTTCTCCAGACGACTGGTCAAGGAGAAAGATGCGGGTCGGTCCATCCAGCCCGTTATTGAAAAGATGAATGAGCTTGCCGAGGAATACAACCGGAAGTCCAGGCCCGTTTATTGTGCAAACAGGGGCTTTGTTGACGAGATCGTTTCCTATGCGGATATGAGAAAATATATCCAGGCATTCGCCGGATGTTGCTACCAGAATCCTGAGTCCATCTGTCCGCATCATCACATGATGATTCCCAGACTTATCAAGGGATAAAACACAAATGAATAGGCCAGTTCCGGAGGGCATGGAACTGGCCTATCTTCAGGATCTTTTGTCGAAAACGCCGTCAGGAGGGAAAATCCTGACTGCTTCCAGGTACCGAAGCAACACGCCCACGCCAAGCGTCTATCTCAGATAGATGGGGTTGGAAAATATCCAGGGCCGCCAGCCGAATAAAAAGATCCTTCGATAGACCTCAACCCTGTAGACGCCCTTTTCCCTCACCTTGTAAACCGCCTCTCTGCCGCGCCAGGTCTTTGTCAATCTACCGTCCTTTATAAGGCGGATTTTCCCTGGCCTAGGAAGTTCGATGACGAATTCCCCTTTCTGAAAAGTGCCCTCCTCCCCCATGACCAGATCGGAACCGTCCGTTGACATAAAGTCAAAACGAAACCCCTTTGCAGGGCAGAGCCCGTCGTGCGCGATAAAGAGCCGTCCTTCTTTCAAGGCCTCATAAACGGCCTCCTTGCCTGCCTCAAAGTCGTTCCAAATCCTTTTATTCAAGAGGACATGGACATTGATCGTGTTCAGGAGAAAATCATAGGAAAAGGGCCTAAAGCGAATGGGGCCCCAGGTAAAGAGAGAGCCGTGCGCATCAGAGGCGCCGATAGCGGCGACCCTTCGATGCTGACACTGTCTGTCCCAGAAGGCCAACGTCCTTCGGCTGGGCCCTTTGAGCAGCTGCCTTCTAAAACAAAGGAATACCATCCCATGCAACGCGCTCTTTACCCTCTCTTTCCATCGAGAGGAAAAATTCCATATGGAGAGGCCCTGGTACCCGGTTACTGAGAGATCTTTCCATTTGTAGGCCTTGGAGTTATTCAAAAACGGCATGCCTTTTTCAAAGGGATGGGCCAGAAACCCGATCCCGCCCGATACCCTGACCCGATCAATCACCTGCTGCGGGGAAAGCTCGTCCTTCCGGATCATTTCGCGTATACCGTAGGCCAGGTAATGATGATCTTCTCTGCCGATCTCGATCCCGACAAGGACCATGGTTTTGCCATAGAACCCTTCTTCGTCGATGTGGAACTCGTCCATCATGAAATCATGATCGTTCAGAGCGATGAAATCCAGGCCTGCCCTGATCGCTGATTCCTTGATCTCCTGAACAGTGCCGGTGCCGTCCGAATAGCGGGAATGGATGTGAAGATTTCCTATGTACTCAAAGTCAAACATGATGACCGCTGCAATAGTATAAAGATCTGGGTATGTCCAGCCTTTTCGACAATAGAAGACATGTCATAACCAGGGGAGCCCTGATAAAACCTGCCGTCACAACCGGGATCTTTCTTGTCTCCCTTATGTCCCTTTCCCATTTAAGTCCTTGAAAGCAATATCCGCGCCCTTTCAATCAGAGAGGTATATGTGAAACATTGGATCGTCTTGGTGAGGAAAGCGGTGTCGGGTCAGGACTCTTTCTATGGTAAGTCAAGCCAGGCCTGGTTGACGGAAAAGCAGGACGGTGACCCTGTATCGATCGGCTATCCGGGATTCACTGATCAATAAAGGCGTTTACGGGAGGAAACCTTTCAGAGTGTGTATCCAATTCTCCTGAGAAGGCGCCGCGAGTTGTCGAGGAGGCTCTTCAAGGCGCCCGAAGGCAATCCGGCTCCCTCTGCGACCCTTGATGCGAATTCTCTTGTCATGAAGTCCCCGGGTCCGTGGGCGTCGGAATTGAGAATGAGCGAGGCGCCGGTCTCCACAGCCAACCTCGCGACGTGTCCATTCGTAAAACTGTGGCCGCCTTTTCGCGCGGAGATTTCCAGGAAGACACCCCCTTCAGCAGCCATTTTTGACTCTTTTTCGGATATCATGCCCGGATGGGCGAGGATATCGGCTCCCGCCTCGATTGCGGCAAGGTTTGTATCGGGCGCAACGGGCTCTGCAATGGTCTCTCCATGGACAAGGACGAGTTTCGCCCCAAGATCGCGTGCCTTTGCCACCAGCGAACTGATTTGCCTTGGGGGCACGTGTGTCAGTTCGACTCCCGGAACAACCTTAACGGTTTGAAAAATGTTGAGGTCTTCTGAAACCTGCAATATCCTGGGAATAATAAAGTCGAAATTAGATGAATCGACGTGATCCGTGATCGCGACCGCGGAATATCCCATGAACTCAAGTCTTCTTACGAGTTCCGAGGGTATCAGTTCGCCATCACTGAAGATTGAATGGGTGTGGAGATCAATCATGGCATGTGTTCAGTTGCAGACGCTTTATGATGAGACCGCGATCATATTCCCTGAATGGGCAGCGCATAGGGTATGATCTCAGAGTCCTACATCTTATACTTTCCAAAATCCTCAGGGTTCAATTTTTCCAATATCTCCTGCCACTTTTTCCCCTGTTCGGACTTGTCTTCCGGTTCGGCCTTCAGGTCAATCTGACTGGATTTGTTGATCACTTCCTCTGAAACAAAAACAGGCGCCCCCATCCTGAGAGAAAGAGCGAGGGCATCGCTCGGCCTGGCATCAATGGATATCTCTTTCCCCTGGTGGTTGATATAAATCAGGGCATAGTACGTGTTATTCTTCAAATCACATACCTCGATCTTGTTTATTTTCAACTCTATGATATCCATTATATTTTTAAGCAGATCATGGGTCATGGGTCGTGAGAATTTTATACCCTCCAACTCACTGGCAATGGCCGTGGCCTCCAGGAGCCCTATCCAAATAGGGAGGGTTCTCTCCCCGTCAACTTCTTTGAGTATGACAATCGGGCTATTAGTCAGGGGATCTACAGTCAGCCCGGAAACGACCATTGGTCTATACATAACGACCTCCCTCGGTAATCTCGAAAAGCCAATTTAAGCATGCCATTTGTTTTGTCAACTCAATGACCTGGCGGAAAATTCCGCAGTCCCATCCTCAATGAGTCCATTTCCCACAAAAGACTTGATTAAACGGATCAATCTGTTTATCAATAGTCTCTATTCAACAAAAATTGACGAGGGCTTAATCAAGAGAGATGGATATTTCTGGGAATAAGGCTGTTTATCCCTATGTGCTTGACCACAAACCGGGATTTTTATTGAGCTGGGTCCTTTACAGGCTTTTTCAAAGAGTTCAATTAGATGACAATATGAAAGAGGCCCTCAAAAAGATGCACAGGGACGGAACGGTGGTTTATGCCTGCAAATACAGGGGGAAACTGGATTATCTGCTCTACCATTACAATTTCCGCAGGCGACGCCTTCCCTATCCCAAAATAGCCTTTGATCTCAATATGTCCATGCTATTACCCTTCACCCATTTTGTAAAGATAATTATCTCCCGTTTATCTTGTGCCCTGAGAGGTCATCGTTTCCCGAGCCCTTACCAGTCGGGGTTTTACAGCCGCCACCTTCACAATGGCACACCATTTCTCGTCTTTCTGGTGGACCCCAAGGGATTCAGCCGACATTTTGTTCATGCGGAAAAGGACCATATTCAGTTTCTCATTGAAGAACAGAAGAGTTTGGCACGTCCCATATACATCGTTCCTCAATTGATCCTGTATAAAAAGACCCCTGAAATGGAGCATCCCAATCTCGCCAATATCCTATTTGGGTTCAAGGACAAACCGGGTGCCGTCCGGAAGGTCGCCCTTTTCTTTCGCCACAACCGCAGAGCACTGATCGATTTTGGAAAGCCCTTGGACCTTAAGGCCTACATTGCCTCTCAACCGATCGAGCGACCTCTTCCTGAAATGGCGGCAGAGATCAGGACCAGACTCATCGAAAGCATCGATGATCAAAAAAGGATCATCCTCGGTCCGATCATGAAATCCAGGCAACAACTCAAAGAAATCGTGCTCATGGACGATGTGGTCCGAAAGAAGATTGAAACCATCGGCGCGGGAAAAGGAAAATCGCCCAAGCAGGCCAGGAAAAAGGCCGGCGATTATTTTGATGAGATAGCCGCCGATTTCAATATAACCTATGTCGAGATTGTTCGAAGGCTTTTGAGATGGTTCTGGAAAAGGCTTTTCGACGGCATAGAAGTAGACACGGCGGGTCTGATAAAGGTTCGGGAATGGGCCAGAAGGGGCAACTTGATTTATGTCCCTTCCCACAAGAGTCACATCGACTACCTGGTACTCAACTACGTCCTCAACGAATACCACATGCACACCCCCAGGGTGGCGGCTGGAAAGAATCTGGCTTTTTGGCCAATGGGGCATATCTTCAGAAAGTGCGGCGCATTTTTTATACGCCGCTCCTTTAAAAATGCAAAGCTCTATCTTGAGGTCTTTAACCGATATATCAAGGCAATACTCCAGGAAGGACATCCTATCGAGTTTTTTATCGAGGGCGGACGAAGCCGCAACGGAAAACTCGTCTCCCCCAAAACCGGTTTTCTTTCCATTCTCCTTCAGGCCCATGCGGAAAGATACTGCAACGATATGATTTTTGTCCCTGCATCTATTGCCTATGACAGGATTATAGAGGAGGGGTCATACATCCGGGAGCTCAGCGGGCGCCCCAAGCAACAGGAAAGTTTCGGACAGGTGGTCAGGGCGAGGCGACTCCTGAAGCGGAAATATGGGAAAATCTATATAGGATTCGGGCGGCCCTTCTCTCTCAATGAATACTTGACCAAGAGAGACCCCCACTCTTCTGAAACGCATCGCGATCTGGCATTACGTCTGGTCCAATCCATCAATGAGGTCACGCCGGTCACCCCCCTCTCACTGGTCGCTACGGCCATTCTCTCCAATCACAGAAAAGGATTCCATACCTCGGAGCTTGTCGAGACCGTAGATATGCTCCTGGCCTTATTAAAGCGGGTTGGGGCACCGGTCACCGAGCTCCTGACAGACCCTTCCCGCGTCGTTCATGAGACCCTGCCGCATCTGATCAGCTGGAAAATCGTCGAACCGCTGGAGGGCAGCGACAGCAATAATGATCCCTTCTATTGCATGGAGGAGGAAAAGAAACTGGAACTCGAGTACTATAAAAACAGCATCATTCATTTCTTTATTGCGCACGCCCTTGCAGCGGTGTCACTCCTGACGGGCAGGGAAGAGAAAAAGAATTTGGAGGCAATCCTTGACGACTATGTTTTCCTGAAACACCTTTTCAGAAATGAGTTTGTTTTTATGGAAAGTGAGAACCCGGCGGGGGAGATGCCGGCATTGATCGGCTGTTTCTTGGAGGACCACTATTTGTCAGGATCAGAAGAGGATGGAGGATACAGTATCACAAAACTGGGCTTTGACAAGCTGCCGATCTTTGCCGCACTGGCCCAGACTTTTTTGGAATCCTACTGGATCACGGCGAAATGTATGCAGGACAAGAATGAAAGCAAAAAGGGTGAACTCTTGAAATCGATCGGTTCCACGGCAAAAAAATACCACAAGCTCCAGATTATCGACCACATAGGCGCCCTCTCCTCACCCAACTTCCAAAACGCTCTGACCGCCATCAATCAGGATTTGCAGGGCGCCAAAAGACATGCTGGGGATGAAGAGGCCTTGATCCCCGAGGCGGCGCTGGCACTCATCACCCGGCGTCTTTATGAGTTTTCGCACTGTACCCGCTGAGGGATGGGGCCTTCCCCGCCCTTGTCGTGCTCCCTGCCACGCGCTCCGGTCGAGCCGGGAAGCGCTTTGTCAAATCAACTGGTACTCTTTTTCTTTGAGTTTGGCATGAGCCGCCGCAAGCCGCGCTATGGGGACCCTCGGGGGGGAACAGGACACATAACTCAAGTGAATATGGTGACAGAAAGAGATGGCATCCGGATGCCCGCCGTGCTCTCCGCAGATGCCGAATTTCATGTCAGGCCTGGTCTTCCTCGCCCATTCCACCGTGATCATCATGAGGCGACCCACGCCCTTTATATCCAGGATCTCAAAGGGGTTATGCTGCAATATGCCCCTCTCGTTATACAGGGGGAGAAATTTATTTTCAGCGTCTTCCCTTGAGAAGGAAAAGGTGGCCTGGGTAAGGTCATTGGTCCCGAAGGATATGAATTCCGCCAATTCCGCAAGGCGACCGGCCCTCATGCAGGCCCTGACCACCTCGACCATGGTGCCGAACCTGTAGGGAAGTTCGATCTTAAACTTCTTCTCTAATTCCGAATGAATTTCAATAACATATCGATGAACCCACTTGAGTTCTTCTAATGTGCAGACCTGGGGCACCATGATTTCAGGATCCACTTCAAGCCCTTCTTTAATGCATTCACCGGCCGCCTCGAGAACGCCCCTGATCTGCATGGCATAGATTTCCGGATAGGTAATCCCCAGCCTCACGCCTCTGTGACCGAGCATTGGGTTGGTCTCAGCCAAATATTTGACCTTTTGGAGGACCGTTTCTTTGGCCACAATCAGTTCTTCTACGATATGTCGATTTTTCAGTTCATCCAGACCATGGGTGATAGTTTCCAGCGAATCCGCGTATTTATCATGCAACTCAGGATCAAGGAGCCTGAGTGTGTCCGGGAGTTCGGCCATTCCCTGCACGGTTTGCTGCAATTCCTTGAGATGAGCGATTTCATGAATCAGTTCTTCCTCCGAGGGAAGGAATTCGTGGATCGGGGGATCAAGCAGGCGAACAGTGACGGGAAGACCTTTCATGACCCGAAAAATTTCCTTGAAGTCTTCCCTCTGGAAAGGCAGAAGTTGCTCAAGATACCCGCCTCTCTCTTCGACGCTCTCAGCAAGGATCATCTTCTGAACAACGGGCAACCGCTCCGGTTGATTGAACATCCGTTCCGTCCTGCAAAGCCCGATGCCCATCGCACCATAATCAAGGGCCCTTTTCACGTATTTTGGGGTGTCCGCATTGGCCATGACCTTCAACTCGGCGATGTCGTCCGCCCACTCCAAAAGCACCAGAAGGTCTTCAACGAATTCGGGCTCAATAGTGGGGACAATACCCTGAAAAACCTCCCCCGTGCTTCCGTCTATGGTGATGATGTCCCCCTCCCTGAGATGGATGCCGGAGATCACGGCCTCCTTTGCAAGGTGATTGATTTCGATCGCCTCACATCCCGAGACACAAGGCTTTCCCATGCTCCTCGCGACAACGGCGGCATGGGAAGTCTTGCCCCCTCTGCTGGTCAGGATCCCCTGAGCCGTAAAAAACCCATGAATATCTTCCGGCTTGGTCTCTTCTCTCACCATGATGACCTTTTCGCCCAATTTGGCCTTGCTCTCCGCCCTGTCCGCGTCAAATACGATCTTGCCCCACGCGGCGCCTGGAGATGCCGGCAATCCCCGGGCAAGGGCCTTTGCGTCGGCATTCGGGTCAAGGGTGGGATGCAGCAACTGCGCCAGCATATCAGGTCGTATCCTGAGGATGGCCTCCTCTTCAGTAATGAGTCCTTCATTCACCATGTCGATCGAAGTCTTGATGAAGGCTGAGGCATTCATCTTCCCGTTCCGGGTCTGGAGGCAGTAGAGTTTTCCTTTCTCGATGGTAAACTCGAAGTCCTGGACTTCTCTGTGCTGATTTTCAAGGGTGTGGCGCAGGTTTTCCAACTCGCGATAGACCTTGGGCATATCCCTTCGGAGTTCGCTGATCTGCTTGGGTGTTCGAATTCCGGCCACGACATCTTCACCCTGGGCGTTGATCATGTACTCACCGTAAAGGCGGTTTTCTCCGGTCCCGGGATTTCTGGTAAAGGCCACACCGGTTGCACAATCGTTCCCCATATTTCCGAAGACCATGGTGCACACGTTGACAGCCGTACCATGGGCCATCTCCTCTGTAATGTTGAATTCTTTCCGATAATCCACTGCCCGTTTTCCCATCCAGGATTTAAAAACCGCCTCTATGGCTCTCTCGAGTTGAACATAAGGATCCTGGGGGAACGGCGCCTTGGTCTTTTGTTCGACTAAGTCTAAAAACCTATGACATGCCTTTTTCAGGGCATCCGCATTGAGCTGCGTATCATCTTGTGCTTGATATTCTTTTTTGATGGCACTGAATAATTCGTCAAAATCCACGTCTCGAATCCTCAAGGCCACAGAACCGAAGAGCTGAATCAGCCTCCGATAGGCATCATATGCGAAACGCGCGTTTTTGGTCAGCTTGATGAGGCCCTCGACAGTCTCCTTATTGAGGCCCAGATTCAATATCGTATCCATCATGCCCGGCATGGACATGGCCGCCCCCGACCTCACAGAAACCAGCAAAGGATTCTCGGGTGATCCAAAACCCTTTCCCGTACTCTTTTGGAGGTCGGCCATGGCCCCTTTGACCTGTTCCATGAGTTTGGTGGAAAGGCCCCTCCCCTTCTGATCCAGGTAAGCCAGGCAGGCCTGTGTGGAGATGACGAAACCAGGAGGTACAGGAAGCCCTATTTGGGTCATGGCACAAAGGTTTGCCCCCTTTCCACCGAGCAGTTTCTTGTCCTTCGGGTCCCCCGCTTCAAAGGAGAACACATATTTTTGGGGTTTCATCCTCTATCCTCCCTGTCCCTTTTTCTTGTGTATTGAAACAAATAGGCCAAACCCAGCATGATGGCCGCAAGCCCGAGAACCCTGTAAAGGGGTTGTCCCGGGAAGAAAAAGCGGCAAATAAAGAAGGCCATCACAATGGAGACGACCACCCGCACAATAAAAATGTAAAATGCGTTCATGTTCATCACTTGTTGGTGTTCTTCGGCCGTTCAACACGGCTGGATAATTCAGGATTGCTTTTTAAAAGGGATCACTCTGGCCGGTCTTTCGGTTGCTGGTTTCTCCGAAGACTCATCTTTCTCATCCCTTTCCCTCTGAGGAACAACCCGTTTGACTGCCTCAAGCCTCACCGGCCGCCCCCCCATCGTGAAGGGTTTGCCATTAATATATTCGTCTCGAAGAATCCAGGTCACGGTTTGGGAAGGGAGGGTGAGTAACAGGAGGGTGACCAGATACCAGCCCTTTTTTATATCAGGTTCTATGGCCTCAATACGGGCGTAGGCTGCCGGACTGTCCTGGTAGCAGATCAGGACGACATCCCCTTCAGCACGGCCGGGGTATTTTTCGGACACTATTTTCCCTCCCGGTCCTGATAAAAAATCGGGCGATGGATCGAACAGCGGAAAAAAATCCTATTCATCAATATGCATTTCTCCCTTTCGCACATAAGGTGCGTATGGCCTCGGTCGAAGACCGATGATTGGAGGATAACACAGGTGGCAACCACAAGCAATCAATTGAACACGGCAATGCCTGCAGACGTCACGAGGTGGTGTGCCCTCCTCCTTGGTCGTCTCACCCCGAGATCACCGGATTTTTCCCGGCCCTTTGAATATATAAAGGATGTGCCCCGTGAAAAAGTGAGTTGTTATTTTTTCGATGTCATTATATAGGAAGATCAATCCATACAAGAAAAGGAACGCATCGCCGTGAACTGGTTGTTTCACTTATTGAGTTCTTCCATTGGTAAAAAGCTGTTGATGGCCGTCTCAGGCCTCTGCTTTTGCGGATTTCTTTTCATGCATCTGATCGGTAATCTTACGGTTTACGGGGGAGAGGGCCTGTTTCTCTCATACGTGGAACACCTGCACGCCTGGGGATATCTGGTGACCCTTGCGGAATGGGGGCTCATCCTGTTCGGAATCATCCATGTCTTTATCGGCCTTCTCCTTTACTATGAGAACTGGAGGGCAAGACCGGTCAGATACCGTGTCAAAAAACGGGCGGGGGGCCGGACACTCGCCTCGGCCACAGCGCCCTACACCGGGATGCTCACCCTTGTCTTCATTATCGTGCACCTGCTCACCTTCCGCTTTGTGGACAAAACGGACACCAACGACTTTATCATCCTCTCTCAGACATTCGCGCAATTGGGCTATGTCTTGTTTTATGTCGTCGGGGTCATTATCGTGTCTGTTCATGTGAGCCACGGTTTCTGGAGCGGTTTTCAGACTCTGGGGCTCAACCATCCCAAATACATGCCTTTTGTAAAGCGGTTGGGTATCGCGTTGAGTATCGTCCTGGGGCTTGGCCTCGGTTCCATCCCGATATTTGTCCTTTCGACCATCTGAGGAGGATTTTCATGGAGTTGGTATCCAAGATTCCGCCCGGGCCTCTTGAAACCAAGTGGGAGAGACATCTATTTGATTTGAAACTCGTCAACCCCGCCAACAAGAGGAAATTCGATATCATTGTGGTGGGTACAGGCCTTGCCGGGGCCTCGGCATCCGCCACTCTCGCGGAACTGGGATACAACATCAAGACATTCTGCATCCAGGACAGCCCCCGGAGGGCCCACAGCATTGCGGCCCAGGGGGGCATCAATGCCGCCAAAAATTACCCCGGTGACGGGGACAGTATCCGGCGTCTCTTCTACGATACCCTCAAGGGGGGGGATTTCCGCGCCAGGGAGGGAAATGTTTACCGTCTGGCCCAGATCAGCAATCATATTATTGATCAATGTGTGGCCCAGGGTGTCCCCTTCGCACGGGAATACGGCGGACTCCTGACCAATCGTTCCTTTGGCGGGGCACAGGTCTCGCGTACTTTCTACGCCAGGGGTCAGACCGGGCAACAACTGCTTTTGGGTGCCTACAGTGCGCTGATGAGACAGATTCATGCCGGCAGGGTGTCTATGTTCCCAAGGCACGAGATGCAGGATCTCGTCCTGGTAAAGGGGCGTGCCCGAGGCATCGTGGCACGCAATCTTATCAACGGCAAGATAGAGCGTCATGCCGCGCACGCCGTGGTCCTTGCCACAGGCGGGTACGGCAACGTCTATTATCTCTCTACGAACGGTCACAGCGGAAACGTAAGCGCCACCTGGCGTGCCTACAAGAAGGGGGCCTTTTTTGCCCATCCATCCTTCGTACAGATTCATCCGACCTGTATCCCGGTGCACGGCAACTATCAGTCCAAATTGACCCTCATGAGTGAGAGTCTGAGAAATGACGGACGGGTCTGGGTGCCCAAAACTCCCGGGGACAAGCGTCCGCCCAGTGAGATCCCTGAATCCGAGAGGGATTATTATCTGGAAGACAAATATCCCCGCTTCGGCAACCTGGTACCCCGGGACGTGGCCTCCCGAAATGCAAAGGCCCAGTGTGACCAGGGAAAGGGTGTGGGTGCAAGCGGCTATGCGGTCTACCTGGATCTCAAAGACGCCCTCAAACGAGACGGCCCGGACATCATCAAAAAGAAATACGGGAATCTCTTCCAGATGTATGAGCGCATTACGGGTCAAAATCCCTATGAAACCCCCATGATGATCTATCCGGCCATCCATTATGTCATGGGAGGCCTGTGGGTGGACTATAACCTCATGAGCACCATTCCCGGTCTCTTTGTCCTGGGCGAGGCCAATTTTTCGGATCATGGAGCCAACCGTCTCGGCGCAAGTGCGCTTATGCAGGGTCTGGCCGACGGGTACTTCATCATACCCTATACGATGGGCGGGTATCTTGCGGGTTCATCTCTCGATGAGGTCTCTGAAAGCCATCGGGCCTTTAAAGAGGCCGAAGAGCAGGTGACCGAAAGGATCTCAAAAATTTTATCCGCCAGGGGAAAACGCACAGTGAATGATTTTCACCGGCAACTTGGCGGTATCCTGTGGGAACACTGCGGCATGACCAGGAATGAGGAGGGAATGCTCATGGCCAAGGGCCTGATTCCGCCTCTCCGGGAAGAATTCTGGGAAAATGTGACGGTACCGGGCAGCCCCGGCGATCTAAACCAGGTGCTCGAAAAGGCCCTTCGGGTGGCGGACTATCTGGACTTTGCAGAACTGCTGGTCGACGACGCCCTCTCCCGAAAGGAGTCCTGCGGATGCCATTTTAATGAAGCCTATCAGACGGAAGACAACGAGGCACGGAGAAACGATGCAGACTGTTGTCACGTATCCGCCTGGGAATTCAATGGTAGGGGTAAGAGACCGACGATGCACAGGGAACCCCTTGTCTTTGAAAATGTCACCCTGACCCAGAGGAGTTACAAATGAGTGAGACGATCAATCTGACCCTCAGGGTCTGGCGGCAGAAAGGACCGCAGGAAAAAGGGCGTCTGGAAACCTACCGGGCCGAAGATATCTCGACGGATATGTCTTTTCTGGAAATGCTGGATTTCGTGAACGAACAACTCATCCTGGACGGAAAGGAACCTATTGTCTTTGATCATGACTGCAGGGAGGGTATCTGTGGGATGTGCGGATGCGTTGTCAATGGGATCCCCCACGGTCCTGAATCCGGGACCACCCTCTGTCAGCTCCATATGCGCCACTTTAAGGATGGGGATACGGTCTTCGTCGAGCCCTTTCGAGCCAGGGCCTTTAAGGTGATCAAGGATCTCGTGGTGGATCGCAGTGCCTTTGACGCCATCATGCAGGCCGGTGGATATATTTCGGTCAACGCCGGAGGTGTACCGGAGGCCAATACCATCCCAATAGGCCCCGAAACAGCGGAACTTTCAATGGACGCGGCCGCCTGTATCGGATGCGGCGCCTGCGTGGCCGCCTGTCCGAATGCCTCCGCCATGCTTTTTGTAGGGGCAAAGATCTCTCACCTGGTGCTCTTGCCCCAGGGTAAGCCCGAAGCAGCGAAGCGGGCCCTTGCCATGCTGAGAAAGATGGATGATCTCGGTTTCGGCAATTGCAGCAACGAGACGGAATGCGAGGCCGTCTGCCCGAAGGAGATCTCCATTGCCAACATCGCCCGCTTCAACCGCGAACTCATCAAGGCAGGCCTTTTTTCATCCGAAAAATAGCCGCACAGGGTGGAGTTTCAGGTCTGCGAATCGTTTTCCTTATCTTTTTATCTGAAAACCAGGAAGGTCATCAAAGTAGAATACGTTGAAAGGAGTCCTACAATGAGAAAGAAAGTCACTGTGATCGGTGCAGGGAATGTCGGCGCAACGGCCGCCATGCGACTGGCGGAAAAGGAGTTGGCGGATGTGATTCTTGTGGATGTACTGGACGGGATCCCTCAGGGAAAGGCCCTGGATCTGGCTGAGGCGGCTACTATTGAGAAGCACGATTCCTGGGTCATCGGCTGTTCCAACGACTATTCTCAGACAAAGGACTCCGACATCGTCATCATTACCGCCGGCATACCCAGGAAGCCCGGGATGAGCCGGGATGACCTTCTTTCTACAAACATGGGGATCATGAAATCCGTGGTCAAGGAAGTGGCCCAGGCAGCTCCCGATGCCATCCTGATCATTGTCAGCAACCCCTTGGACGCCATGTGCCATGTGGCCCTTGAGACCAGCGGCTTCAAAAAGCACAGGGTCATCGGCATGGCGGGTGTCCTGGACTCGGCCCGTTTCTCGGCCTTCATCGCCATGGAACTCAAGGTGTCTGTGGACAATATCCAGGCCTTTGTCCTCGGGGGACACGGTGATACCATGGTGCCGATCAGCCGCTATTCGACGGTAGCGGGGATTCCCATTACAGAACTCATTCCACCCGACAGAATCAAGGCTATCGAGGAAAGGACCAGGACGGGAGGAGCCGAGATCGTAAACCTCCTGAAGACAGGCAGCGCGTATTATGCCCCGGCCTCAGCGGCCGTTGAGATGGCCGAGGCCATTCTTAAGGACAAGAAGAAGATCCTGCCCTGTGCCATATATCTGGAAGGAGAATATGGCATAAAAGATCTCTTCATCGGGGTTCCCGCAAAGTTGGGGGCCCGCGGTGTGGAGGAAGTCCTGGAGGTCAGACTGGATGGCGAGGAAAAAAAGGCCATCCAGCACTCGGCCGATGCGGTCAGGGGTCTGGTGGAGGATATGAAACGACTTGGGGGATGAGTATAAAGAGACGGAGTTTAGACGATGGCCGATGAATTTGTCTATCAAGAACCCTTTCCGCTTGAACCGGATACTGCGGAATATCGAAAAGTCACGGATCGCTACGTTTCAACCGATTCTTTTCATGCGGATGAAATCATACGCCTGGAACCCGAGGGCCTCACATTGCTCGCGGAAGAGGCCTTTAAAGACGTTTCCTATCTGTTGCGGACCTCACACCTGGAACAGTTGGCGGCGATCCTGAAGGATCCCGAGGCCTCCGAAAACGACAAGTACGTGGCCCAGGAAATGCTCAAGAATGCAGTGATCGCCGCCGAAGGCGTCTTCCCCATGTGCCAGGACACAGGGACGGCCCTTATCATCGGTCAAAAAGGGCAGAAGGTCTGGACAGGATTTAGGGACGAGGAGGCCCTTTCAAGAGGGGTCTTCAATGCCTATACAAAAAACCCGCTTCGCTATTCACAAAACGCCCCGCTGAACATGTATGAAGAACGCAATACCGGCTGCAACCTTCCCGCGCAGATCGAGCTCTATGCGACCCAGGGCAGCGAGTACAGATTTCTCTTTATCGCCAAGGGAGGGGGATCGGCCAACAAGACTTTCCTCTATCAGGAAACCAAGGCGGTATTGAACCCGGAATCTCTGGTCGATTTCATGGTCAACAAGATCAGGACTCTCGGCACGGCGGCCTGTCCCCCTTACCACCTGGCCTTTGTTGTGGGGGGGACCTCCGCCGAATTCAATCTCAAGACCGTAAAGCTTGCCTCCGCCGGTGAGCTGGATCGCCTCCCAAGGACGGGCAACATCCGCGGGCAGGCCTTCAGGGACACAGACCTGGAGGCCGAGTTGCTGAAACGATCCCGGGAATTGGGTATCGGCGCCCAGTTTGGAGGGAAGTATTTCTGTCTCGATGCCAGGGTGATTCGGCTCCCGAGGCACGGGGCCTCCTGTCCCTTGGGACTTGGGGTGAGTTGCAGTGCGCACCGGAATATCAAGGCCGAGATAACCGGACAAGGGCTCTTTTTGGAAAGACTGGAAAGGGAGCCCGCGCGTTTTATTGTGGAGCCGGAATTTTCAGGCAGCGAGGCCGTTCCTGTGGATCTCGAGCGCCCTATGGATGATGTCAGGGCGCTCCTGAGCAGATATCCTGTGGCAACGCCGCTCAGGCTTAACGGCAGAATGGTCGTTGCAAGGGACATCGCCCATGCGAAACTGAAAGAGCGATTGGATCGGGGTGACCCTCTGCCCGATTATTTCAAGGACCACATCATATATTACGCAGGTCCTGCCAAAACTCCTCCGGGATACGCATCCGGCGCCTTCGGTCCCACAACCGCCGGAAGGATGGATCCTTATGTGGAAATCTTTCAACAGCATGGAGGGTCCCTGGTCATGCTCGCCAAAGGGAACCGTTCCAAAGGGGTCAAAGAGTCCTGCAGAAAATACGGTGGATTTTACCTCGGATCGATCGGGGGGCCGGCGGCCAGACTGGGTAAGGAATGCATTACAGACATGGAAATCCTTGCGTATCCCGAACTCGGCATGGAGGCCGTCTACAGGATCTCGGTAAAGGATTTCCCGGCCTTTATCATCACGGATGACAAAGGCCATGACTTCTTTGGGGATCTTTTATAGAAACCGAGACGCATGAATCCCACAATATGTTCTCGATGGATACTTGAGGAGGTTCATAGAACCACCAGCCGTTCGACAAAGACCTCCTCAAAAAATCTGATTTTTGTTTGACAGACCTCTTCAAAAACGCTTATGTTACCTGTTTAGGTTTACAATGCCATGGCTTCCCTATCCCGCTTATTTTTAAACACTGATTAGGAAGATAAACATGATGCTGGAGAATTTATTTAAACCATTTCGAATCAAAAATTTGGAACTGAAAAACAGAATTGTCATGCCCGGCCTTGCCTCTTTTCTGATCGAAGATGACGGCTCTATTACGGACAAGACCATAGAGCACTATCGGCGGAGAGCCGCAGGCGGCCCTGCCATGGTCATCGTGGAAGCCCACGCCGTCGCCCCGGAGGGGGTTGTCTCGAACCACCAGGCCAGGATTTATGATGACCGATTCATTGAGGGCCTTGCCAAGATCGTTGCTGCGATCAAGTCAGAGGGCTGCGTCCCCGGCATCCAGATTCATCATGCCGGAAGGCAGACATCCGCCAGGGTGATCAAACGAAAACCCTATGCGCCATCGCCTCTCCCCTGCCCCACCATCCGTGGCGAGGTAGAGCCCATGAGCCTCGACGCGATCCAGGAGATCGTACAAAAATTCGGCGATTCGGCCGTTCGCGCCCTTCAGGCCGGCTTTGAGTTGCTGGAGATACACGGGGCTCATGGGTATCTGATCAATCAGTTCCTTTCCAAATTTTCCAATATACGCAATGACCAGTACGGCGGAACGACGGAGGCAAGAACCCGGTTTGCCAAGGAAGTCATCGAACTCATCAGAAAACGGGTGGGGGACGATTTCCCCCTCTCATTCAAAATAAGCGCCCAGGAATTCGTGCCTGACGGCCTCGATGTAGATGAAAGCATCGAAATATTGAAGCAACTCGTCCCGCTTGGTCTGGATATCGTACAGGTCTCGGCGGGGAATGACGACACTCCGGAATGGATCTGCCAGCCCATGTTCATGAAAAAGGCCTGCCTGATGGATTCGGCGGCAAGAATCAAAAAGGCCCTTGATGTGCCGGTTATGTCCGTCGGCAGAATCAACGACCCCATCGTGGCCGATACGATTATTGCCGAAGGCAAGGCCGATTTGGTCTGTATCGGTCGTGGACTCCTCGCCGATCCCGAAATGCCACGCAAGGCCCAAGCCGGACAGATAGAAGACATCAGGACCTGTATTGCCTGTAACACCTGCATGGAATCCATTTTCAGAAAGGGTCGTATCGAATGCCTGGTCAACCCAGCCCTGGGCCGCGAAAAGGAGATGGAAATCCATCCCACCGACTCGCCGAAAAAGGTCATGGTCATCGGCGGCGGTCCTGGTGGTCTCAATGTCGCATGGGTAGCGGCCAAGAGGGGCCATGATGTCCATCTATATGAAAAACAGCCTGTTCTCGGTGGACAACTGACTCTCGGTAGTATCACAAACTACAAGCATGAACTCCTCAGCCTCATCAATTACCAGAAGAGGCAGATTGAAAAAAGCGGGGTTCACACCCATCTCGACTTTGAGGTGACCCTCGATACCATAAAAGAGGAAAAACCGGACGTGATCATCTTGTCCACCGGCTCGACTCCGATCCTGCCCGGTGTGCCCGGCATCGACAAGCCCATAGTCTTCTCTCTTTCCCAGATCTTCAGCGATGGCAAACCTTCCGTCGAAAAGACGGTGGTCATCGGTGGTGGTGCCACCGGTTGCGAAGTCGCCCATCACCTTTCAGAGAACGGTTGTCCGGTCACCATCGTGGAGATGCTTCCCAAAATCGCCGCCACCCTTGAGTCTATCACCCGAAAGGTGTTGATCAATCAACTTAAGGAGCGTGGAGTCGAAATCCTCACCGAACATAAATTGTCGCGTGTGGAAGACAATGGGGTATTCGTGACAGATAAGGAGGGTCGGGAATTCTTCATCGAAGCTGACAGGGTGATTGTTGCCGTAGGGAACAGGCCCGATAACAGGCTCTATGAAGAAATTCGCTCCTTGGACTTAGAGGTCTATCAGATCGGTGATTGCCTCGAGCCGAGGGGAGCAAAGCAGGCCATCTATGAAGGTGCATCGATCGGACGGAGTATATAGCCCGATTACTGCAGTCAACCACAAGAATTGTCCGCTCGTCATGAGGGGTCTCCTTTTCGGCTATTTCCCGGGCATCAGGTCATGATAGGCCTGTTGAATCTCTTTGAACTTCTCTTCCGCCAGCAGCCTGAATTCTTCCCCCAGGTGTACAACCTTGTCGGGATGATACTGGTTGACAAGTCGCCTGTAGGCCGCCTTTATCTCATCAGGAGATGCGTCTCCCCTGACACCGAGGATCTCGTGGGCATCCTTTTCCCTGGTCTTACCTTCGCGGCCTCTATTTTCCTCACCTAGATCCTGATAACCGTGTTCCGTCCTCCGGGCCTTTTGGTTGAATCCTTCATGGATTTCTCTATCGCCCTTCACACGTTTCCGATAAAAGAAATGATACCATCCCAAGAATCCCAGCAGGGAGAGATCATCCAGCCAGCCGACCCCCACAAGCAGGTCAGGAATGATATCAATAGGAAGCAACACATAGAAAAAAATGAGCAGGTATATCCAGAACCCCATGCGGCGCCATTATCCTCGCTCAGGAGGCCCTATTCCCCTTGGCCTCTTCAATCAAGTCCCCTCCGAATTTCTCCAGAAAGGCGTCGAGATCCTCCTGCCAATCCGTCATGACATTGAGGCCCTGTTTTTTCGCCCGCCTGTTTTCGAGAATACAATTGACCGGTCTTTTCGCAGACTGGGAGCAGTCCTTCATGCTGCAGGGTTCGAGGTCGACATCTATTCGAAGTCTGTCAAGGATGTGTCGGGCGAATTCAAGCCTGCTACAGTAACCCTCCGTGGTGACGTGATACGTTCCAAGGGCATCACCTTCCAGCATGGTCTTGATCTGGAGGGCGAGCCGGTAGGCCCATGTGGGAGAACCGAATTGATCATTGACGATTTTTACGGCCTTACCCTTTTTGTCGAAGACATTGGCCAGAAAAGACCTCACAAAATTTTTTCTGTGGCGCCCGTAAAGCCATCCCGTGCGCAGAATGATATAGTTCGGGGCGTTTTCCTTGACCGCTATTTCGCTTTCCAGTTTACTCCTGCCGTAGGCGGACAATGGGGCCGTGGCGTCGTCTTCAAAATAGGGCTGCGGAACTGTTTTTTGTCCGTTAAAGACATAATCGCTGGAAATGTGGATCAGCTTGCAATTAAATCTTGCCGAACCCTGCGCCAGATTCCTGGGTCCTTCAATATTTATCTTACGCACGAGGAAATCCTCTTTTTCACATGCATCCACGTCGGTGAAGCCGGCACAGTTAATGATGATCTTAGGCGAAATACGGTGCAGGCTTTCAATGACCATGTCCCAGCTTCTGATATCCAATTCCTTTCTGTCCGGTGAAATCATTTCGTACTCTTGACCAAGGACGTTACAACATTCACTCCCGAGCATGCCTTTGCTTCCCAAGATTAGAATTTTCATCTCAATACGGCCCCCTGAAAATAAATGCTATAGCCTTTCTATAATATCACATCATTTACCAAATTCCAGCGAAATCTCACAGTTAACGCCTTCATATCCTGTTTTGAAAAAGGTTCGGATCCAACTTCGACAGAACCGTCCAGCTTGAAAAAGTGTCGATTGCGTGCTCTTTTTCACGGTGTCGTCAGGCCGGGCCTGATATACCCTATGCACGGCCCGGCCACATGAGTCTACGAGCCCCCGGAAGGTAATTAAGCTTGCCTATTTTTTTATATTGATGATATTTTTTTCATATTAGGTAAAAGAGTGAGGGAAACCTGGCGTTGACCACAAATGAATAGTCCCGTCGTCCTATACCCAGTAAAGAACGCAAAAAGACATCGGTGTTCCGCATGTGCTTACGGTATGCTGATATTCCTGTGCATTCTGGTCCTGACCCTGGAGTCATCGGCCTGTCAGGCGAACGCATCTCCTCCCCCCATGCACGCAATCGATAAAGATGTCCTCAAGGGCATTGAATCGCTCTACGACTCCGAGTTCGATACGGCTGAGGAACTCTTTCGCGAGGTTACTCTGCGATTTCCAAAAGACCCGAAAGGTTATTTCTACCTTGCCATGGTCACCTGGTCCCGTTTGACCTACGGTTTCTGGACCGGAGAAGTTGTGGAAGAATACAGCAGACGCATCGACAAGACCATCAGGGTGGCCCGGGAAAAGATCGCCCGGAATGAAGCGGACTGCTTTACCTATTTCTACCTTGGTGGTGCCCTCGGATTCAAGGGGCGGTTCAAACTCATGCAGCGCAAATGGGCCTCTTCCCTCTTTCTCGCACTCGACGCTGTCGAGGCACTGAAAACCTGCAAGAGTCTGGATCCGGACAATCAGGATGTCCTTCTGGGCCTGGGTATCTTTGATTATTATACCTCCAGGTTGTCAGGCCTCATCAAATTTTTCTCCTATCTTTTGATCACAAGGGAGGGGAAGGAAGAGGGGCTCAGAAAGCTTCATGCAGCCGCCGACAGCGCTGCCTACTCGGCGGCTGAGGCCAAGAGCGTTCTCCTTCATATCTATCTTTTTATGGAAAATGACTACGCTAACGCTCTTTCCCCGGCCCGGGAACTGGCCCTAAGATTTCCTAACAATCACCGGTATAAGTACCTCGAAGGTTTAACCTATTTGAAGCTCAACATGGACCTGGAATACGACAGGGTCCTGGAGGATTTCCAAAGGATGAGCAGAGGGGCCTTTTCAAGAGCGACCGCTGCTTTGTGGGCCAACCAGGTCCCTTATCTGGAGGCTTCCCGCAATCTCTTTCATGGCCGGTTCAGTGAGGCCCGAGACAAACTCCGCGGCATCATTGAGAAGACCGATCCCTCGTCAGACCCTGCTATGGCCGCCTGGCCCCTTTTGAAAATAGGCATGAGTTATGATGTCGAGGGCGAACGCGAAAGGGCACTGAAATATTACGCCCGAATCATGGCGATGGAAAACGGTGCCGGCGCCCAATTTCTGGCCGAAAAGTACACACAGGAAGCCGCTTCGGATGGGGACCCGTTCTTAGGCTATTAGTTTCATTTTATATAAGGCCGGCCGCGTTGCGAAATGTCGGCGAGACGGCCTCGTAAAGAGATCGGAGCGCA
>JBMNCO010000252.1:0-1907 GCA_049366815.1 Desulfatiglandales bacterium
CACCCGGTGGAGCGTTCCCGGAGGCCTGGCGTCCCCTGGTGTTCAAGGGCATAGAAAAACACACACGTTACGCTCTTGTCCGGGATGCGGACACGACCGTGATCCTGGCGGAGGCTATTGATTCCGCATCCGGATTGGTTCGGGAGATTGAGATTGACCCGCGAAAATACCCGATCATTCGATGGCGCTGGAAGATCACCAATGTCTTGGAGGGAGGAGATGTACATCGGAAAAGCGGGGACGATTACCCGGCGAGACTTTATGTGACCTTTCTCCTGGACCCGGATAGATACGGCCTGCTTGAAAGCCTCAAATACCGTGCAATCAGGCTCTTTTATGGAAGATATCCCCCTTCCGGTGCGATCAACTACATATGGGCCAACAAGGCCCTCAAGGGTACCATGGTGGCTAATGCGTATACGGACAGGGCCATGATGTTCGTCTTGGAGAGCGGCGAGGAGAAATTGAATCGCTGGGTTTGGGAGGAAAGAAACGTCTACGAGGATTACAAACAGGCCTTCGGTGGTGAGCCGCCGCCTATTTCAGGCGTCGCCGTCATGACCGATACGGACGACACGGGAGGGAGGGCGAAGGCCTATTACGGCGATATCCTCTTCAGGAGAACTGATCTCTAAAATACAGGATTTACACCATTGCAAATGAATTCCAAGCGCATGACACAATTCAAGCAAAAGTCGGAAACGCAGAGTAAAGCATTGAATGTTGCTCTTTTCAGCTATCCGGAATCTTCTGGCCGTCTATGAATGTTTCACGGGTCTCGACAGGGCAACGATTGAATCCCGGTTTGCGGGCAAGGGTTATGGAGATTTCAAAAAGGAGCTGATCGAGGTCCTCGTGGCGGGTCTGCAGCCTATCCGATCTCGATACGATCGCCTCACGAGACAGCCGGACTACGTCCAAACGGTGCCGCTTGAGGGGGCCGAGAAAATAAGACCGATCGCCGCAAGGGTCTTCGCGAGGGTCAGGGCGCGTGTCGGACTGGATTAGAGGGCGAGGGCATACCGGTCTCCGGGACCTGCGCTCAGTGTCTCCATCCGTTGCGCAAGATCAGGGGCGAAAGGACCCGCCGGCAAAGCGCAGGGCCCCCGACCGCAGAACAGGATCAATCCTTTTGGGCAATCCCGATCACGCCGCAGGCCACTCTGGCTCCGGCATCCCCTGTGGGTTGGGTCTTGAGATCGTCCTCCCCGGCATGGACGATCACCGCCCGGCCTATGATCGAGTGAGGACCGCTCATGCACAGAACCTTGTCCGTCCACTCAAAATGGGCCTTCCCCTGAGCGTCCGCCGTAATGTTTCCCAGATCCCCCGCATGACGCTCTGTATCCGTCGGTGCACCATGCGGCTTGCCGAAGGGATTGAAGTGACCTCCTGCGGAAGTGCCGTCTTGGGCGCTGCAGTCCCCGTATTCGTGTATATGAAATCCGTGCCTTCCCGGGGTAAGTCCTGCCACGTCCGCCGTCACATGGATCCCGTCGGATAGACAGACGAAGGTCACCACGCCGCTGACCGTGCTGCCTTCAGTGGGGTGCAGGACCGCCACCGCTTTGTCGATTGTCTCTTTTGCAACGTTGTCTTCCGCGCGGCCTGTCGAACAGAAAAACAGAAGCCCAATGGCCGCCGCCAGCATGGGGAAAGTAACGATGAATCTTTTCATGTTTTTGCCTCCTCGATCATTCGGTTTCAACTGAGCACCTCATAGTAAGCAACGGAATAGTTGATATGCAGCCTCATTTCGGGAGCGCCTCTCGTTTCCGTTTTCAGAGGACATTGGTCGCAGTGCCAGTGATTCCAAGTCTTGCCTATGGCCAAATTCAGACACGCACTATAATAATGACAAAAGACATTCCTCTTACCTTTTCCTCGCCTGGGCATTTGTTCTTCAG
>JBMNCO010000252.1:2007-5358 GCA_049366815.1 Desulfatiglandales bacterium
GCATCGTTCAGGTGATTTTTCTGTGGTCAGGTAACCGCAGGCCTTGCAGATGAAATAGTCCTGCACAGGGAATCCCTCTGGATTTTTTAAGGCCTCAACAAAGAGGGCGCGATGGTAGCTTTCCACCTGGCGGGAATGGTCAAAGGTGATCACAGCCCCCTGTTCCCCTTCTTCCTCGGCCTCCTTCATCATCCTGGGATAGAGTGTCATGAATTCGTGCGTCTCACCTGAAATGGCTTCCTTCAGGTTTTGGGCTGTCTCGTTGACGGCCTTGAGGTGACCCAATTGACGCTTGGCGTGGATTTTTTCGGACTCCGCAACCGCGATGAACAATTTATATACGCCCTCCTTGTATTCATCGGCAGCCCTCTGGGCAAATGCCAGATAGCGTTGATAGGCCTGTGATTCACCGGAAAAAGCCTCTTGAAGATTTTCTTTCGTCTTTCCCATGATACTCTCCTTAGGTGAGGATTATGCCTTGGCTTCCGCTTTCTTCAGGATTTTTTCGTATTTTTCGTGAATGAGCTTTTGGTCAAACGCGTAGCCTTCTTCCAGCATGATATTTTTTTCTTCCGGAGAAAAATAATCCATAACCGGGATGAAAAAATGGCGGTCTTCCTTCTCGATGTGTCTGGGATAGAAGACAACCAGAGAACTCAGACATTCCGTTATCTCGGAGATCGCGTCATCGCCACCCTCTGCATAGGCCTTGTTGGCCTCGACAAGGCGAGCTGTGGTCTTCCTTCCCCATCGATGTTCTTCTATCAGTTCCTCCATTGTTTTTGTTCGCTTTTCGGACATATCTTTCTTTAACAACTCCCTGAAAAGAATATCTTCCTCTTTGCCGTGGTGGCATCGGTCGGCATAAGTGCGGATAAAATCCACAAAGACATCGATCTCGGCGGGATCGACCTGTCTTTCTACCTTGATGCGGGCGAGTGCCTTGCCGATGACATCAATCATGCGTTCAATACGCCGATGCTCGATCATTAGGGGGCCGATAGGCAGCATGACAGGGTCTCCTTACCTTGGTCGAATTGAGAATCGCTCTTTGATTCAAGGGCATCGAAAACAGACCGGCACCCGGTCTCCACCCGACTGGATTCCACCTTAGATGAGTTTCGCTGTTAAAAAAATCAGCACAATCCTGTATTCACCCCTGCTGGATTGTGTATTCCTGATGTTGTCCTTCCGCAAAATGCTACCCGCGATCCTCATCCTCCTGCTTGAGGCGTTTCGAGTCAGATTCACACGGATTTTGCCTGTATTTTGGGTATGCGGTCAAAAACAGACGGGTACCCACATACTATTTGATCCGGATGAATATACATCATTCGCCCCATTCGCAGAACGGTCTCCATCCCTTATATGAGAAGGAAGGGATCATTGTGAACCTGATCGGGGTCACACATAAAGGGAAAGAGGATGTAGGGTTTTTGGTCATATCGAATAAACCTGTATTTTACTCGGCATCCGGCGGTCTTAGAGACACGCTGACGCACGATGGATGTGAGAAATCAGGAAAATGAAAGGAGAAACTTATGCCTCTGAACGCAATCGATCACCCGTTTTTGTCCGCTGCGCAGGAGAAGTTCCCCATGAGGCTCGGCCTGAACGGTCTGGGGAGAATCGGCAAGATGACCTTGTGGCATCACGTGGCGCGTG
The DNA here is from genome assembly GCA_049366815.1 of Desulfatiglandales bacterium. Taxonomy (GTDB): domain Bacteria; phylum Desulfobacterota; class DSM-4660; order Desulfatiglandales; family HGW-15; genus CAYNYM01. Next base: position 3,673 of record JBMNCO010000252.1, read on the forward strand.
GCGCCTTCGAGGGGCTGGTGGTAAACATCGGGCGTGATGTCGGCAGGGGCCTCGAGGATATCGCTTCCTATCTGGAACAGGACAGCAATTACGGTTCCCTTTCCCGGTTCCTGCACGGGTTTCGAGGAGGTCGCGTGATTGAAGAACTGGAGGAAGGCAAGGGAACCATGCGCGTGAACGGAATGCCCGTCACCGTATTACGGCAGGATAGAAACCCCAAGGATATCGAATGGAAAAGACACGGCATAAAGCTTGTCATTGATTCAACAGGGGTTTTCCGGGACCCCACCGAGGCCTCCGACGCTCCCGCAGGGAGCCTTCGAGGTCACCTCGAGGCCGGGGCCGAAAAAGTCATCCTTTCGGCTCCCTTCAAGATCAGGGATCAATCGAGATCCATTCCTGAAGACGCCCTGACGGCTATCCAAGGCATCAACGACGAGGACTATGATCCAGGAAAGCACCGTATCGTTTCCGCCGCCTCCTGCACCACAACCTGCCTGGCCTTTATGATGCGGATAATACTGGATCATTTCGGTCCCAAGAATATCCTCGGGGCCTCCATGGTCACGGTACATGCAACGACCTCTAATCAGAAAATCCTGGACAGTATGCCGGGTCCCGGCTCCGATGACCTTCGGAAGACCAGGAGTCTGTTCAACAACATTATCCTGACCACAACGGGCGCGGCCGATGCGCTCATACAGGTGATTCCCGAAATCAGGGACATCGGGTTCACGGCCGAATCCATAAGAATCCCTACGAACACCGGCTCTATCGTGGTTCTGGTCCTCAACATCCAGGATGAAGGGCCTCATCGTCCCATTACCCGGGAGACCGTCAACGAAATCTACCGAACGGCGGCTGTGGGTCACCTGAATCCTTACGTCACCTACAGCGATCGCCAGAATGTATCCTCGGATATCATCGGAACGACCGCCGCGGTTGTCATCGAGGGACGGGAGACCCGCGCGCGCACCGCCACCATCCGTGTCAACCTGACGGAATCCTGCAGACTTCAGGGCGGAGACATCCAGGGTGGACCCTCGGTGCTCGAGGTTCCCATTACGCAGGTGGTGGTCTACGGCTGGTATGACAACGAATTGGGATCATTTTCCAATATGCTTGGGGAGCTGACGCTGACCATTGCCAAAGGTCTTTCATAAATGGCTTGGCAAATGCCCAAATAAATGTTTCTCGGGTGAATGTCTCGACGATCTCGAGGTCATGCTTGTCGAACAGAATCCGGTTTGCTGCCTATGCGTCATGAAAAAATCTTTGCCCCGGCAGAGCGTATCTGCGCGGTCGCCTTCTCTCCATTATCAGGACTGACGGGACGGGTGCCGTCTAATATCAAGGTGACTTCCAGTCCCGTGTGGCGTAAACAGGAATACGGGAATCACGGGCGGCTGCAATCCAGGCATTGATTACAGGAATGATTTGGTCCCCTTCGGAAACTGCCAATCGACTCCCCGCGAAGAAGTCCGGCTGAATGTCCACCAGAAGCAGACCGTCCCCCTCTTTGATGAGATTCCTGAGTCTTGCCTTCAAGACATCCCCTTCTCAAGTTTCAATGACTATGGCGTTGTTGGGGCATTCGGCGGCGGCCTTTCGACATTTCTCCCACAACGATTGGGGAATCTCCTCAACCGTCACGGTAGCCTTCTTGCTGCCTTCTTGAAAACGGAA
>JBMNCO010000253.1:0-5738 GCA_049366815.1 Desulfatiglandales bacterium
ATCGTCACGATGCTCGTTGTGCCCGTCCTTTATTGCGCGGTCAAGGAAGCGAAAATAAGGAAGGGGATGAATTAGGCTCCTTGTTTCTTCTCTACGGCCTTCAAAGGAGCCCCCACAAAGGCAACGGATCAATGTGGGATAATCACCCTTTTGGGGCATAACAGGTCGAATTTCATTGATGTTTTTCCTTTTCAGGTATATAAAATTTATATCAGTTGTGTCGACTTTCGCCGCTACGGCATTTTTTAACAGTCTCTGAACACTGTGCACCATGGGGACATGAGGAGGGGACCTTCATGAAAAAAAAGTGTGTCTTTGCCTTTTTCGCCTCTTTACTCGTTCTCTATACGTGGGGCACAGGAACGGCTGAGGTGGAGCTCTCTATTCAGCAGACCCTGAAACCGGAAGGTGAGGTGGCGGATATCGCTGTATCGGGAAACGGAAAATGGATTTACATCCTCACCAATCAGGGGACCATCCATGTGTACGGCGCCGAAGGCGACCTGCAGGGCACCGTGCGGGTGAACGATTCAACGGACCGGATACGCATCGGATCCGCCGAGGACACACTGATCCTCATCAATCGTAAGGTCGGCTCGGTCCAGCTCGCCCGCATCGATTTCATTCACGATATCAACGTAGCGGGGTCTCCTTTCAAGGGCCCGGCCAATGCGGCTGTGGTCCTTACCGTTTTCAGTGATTTTGAGTGACCCTATTGCGGGAGAATCAACTCCCTCTTCGAGCAGGTGCTCGAAAAATATGCTGGAAACGTAAAAGTCGTGTTTAAGAACTTTCCCCTGCGGAATCACAGATTCGCATACAAAGCCGCTCTTGCCGCCCTCGCCGCTCATCGACAGGACCGGTTCTGGGATTTCCACGATCTTCTTTTCCAAAATTCCAGTCGACTGAATGATCAAAAGATTCAGGAGATTTCCACACAACTTGGCCTAAATCAGGACCTGTTTCGAAGAGACTTGGAGGATCCGCAACTGGCTGCCATGATCCGTCAGGATATGGCCGACGGGGCCAGAGTAGGGATAAAAGGAACTCCGAGCGTCTTCGTAAACGGTAAGTTGATCGGGGCCATGAGTTCCCGGAGTCTCGAGGAGGCCGTGGAGACGGCCCTAAAGAAAAAAGAAGACGGGGCCGGCAAAAAAGATTAGCCGGGATCTTTTCGGACAGGAAAAGGACAACGGGAATTTTCTCCAGCAAATGGGCGAGGATGCGGATTCGGTCAACGGTGAATTTGAATGATTAAGGGGCTTCGTGACGGCCTCCCGCTCCGGCGCGTCCCCTAAGGGTATGGGCGGAAGGCCTTGGGAATCAGTCGAGTACCCAGCCGAACGCATCGCGGATGTTCGATAAAGACATGACGGAGGACCGGAGAAAGGTCACTTTTTCAGGGGGTCTGTCATTCGCTTACCCTTGCAACGTTTGGTTCCCAATTCATAGAGCAGTTCAAGGTTCCTCAGTTGTTCCTCCCGATAACCGTAGGCCTCGAGAATACCCGCCGGACATACCTTTTGACTGTTTTTGCAGGATTCCAGAAAGGCCTTGGCGTGTGCCGCCGTGGAGCAGGAGTCGCCCTGCACGGAATAGTAGCGCGCATTGAGGAAATTCTTTCGCAGTTCCTTTTGGTGAGCCTCGCACCGGATCCTTTGAGCATCACTTTCCCAGGCAATGGGTTTAGGTTTCTTCGTAGCCTTTTTGTTGCTCGCGGGTGGTCTTTGTTTGATAATCCACCTGCGGCCCGGGGTCGCTCTGTCTTTCTTCTCCCCGGTAGTCTCGGAAGGCTTTGCGGTGCCGCTCTGGGGGGCGACCTCCGGCGTCCCGGCGCTGTCCGTTGGATCCTGCGGGGATGAGCTTCGGCTGCTTTCCGCCTGAGGAACTTCTTCCGCCTTGGGGATGCCCTGCCCGACGGCCTTTGGATTCAAACCTTCTTTTGGGGGCGTGTCAGCCTCATGGGAGGACACCTCGGAGGGGCCCGGTTCCTTCGACTCAGCCGCCTGTCTTTCCCGGGTGCCGGTGGATTGTTCCAAGAGAACTGAGGAAGGGGGGTTTACCGAGGGGGCGGGTTGCTCCTCGGCCGCCGGGGCCGGCCATGCTAGAAAGAGACACAGGACGAGGCTTGCTATCGATTGAATATATCTACTCAAGTTTTTCCTCCCGGACTTTGTGGGGATGCAACCCTTCGGCCATCGTTGCATGTGGTACCGTGGTAGCAATACAAGAGTCGGTCTCATACCTTAAAGGAGACAAGTGGCATCTAGGGCTATTTTGTGGGAACACTCTGAAAAAGGATATCAGGTCAATCCCCCATTTAGCATGTAAAATCAATGCATGTTAGGTATTGGTCCTGAACGGTATGTAGGCTACACAAAATTTGAGCCCATTATACATCATGTCCGGTATTTACCTTTTTCATTAAAAGAGGTGTCATGTATGGTGAACAGATCGCTTGACGATGATGCCTTGGGCTTTTTGGGGGAAAGTCATGCGCCGAAATGATGCCTTGAGGCTGATTTTGGTTGCCCGCGAACTTATTGAAAAGGAGGGGTTTTTCATGGAAAATATGGAGACACAGTCGATGATGGAGGTCTATGAAAGGCTGGGTACCCCGGGTGACCGGCATAAGATACTGGCGGGCATGGCGGGGAGGTGGACCACCAGGACAAGGTACTGGCCGGAAGCCGGGAAGCCTCCCATGGAAAGTGTCGGCACCTGTGAACAGAAAATGATCCTGGATGGGCGATTCTTGCAGCAGGAGTTCAGGGGAGAAATGATGGGAAAACCTTTCATGGGTATCGGCGTTACCGGCTACGACAACCATACCCGGAAATACGTCTCTACCTGGATGGATTCCATGTCGACCTCTATTTTATTTTTTAAAGGTACAGAACTGAACGGCAAGACCATCAGTCAGGCATGCAGTTATGACGACCCCGTGAGAGGTCCCATGAGGTGGCGTTCCGTTACGAGGATTTTAAACGAGAACTCCCATGTTTTTGAAATGTATGGCACGGACAGTACGGGGAAAGAAGAGAGGATGATGGAGATCATCTATACCCGGAGATGATATTGACCGCCACTCTTGTCCAAAATAGGATGTGCCGCTCCAAGCAGGGACCGGGGAAAAGACGTGATCAACTCCCAAACGCCGAGATTCCCGTGATATCCCGGCCAAGCACCAGGGTATGAATGCTGTCGGTGCCCTCCAGGGTACTCAGGGCCTCAAGATCACAGAGGTGACGCATTACGTGGTGATCGGCAAGAATCCCGCGCCCGCCCAGCATATCCCTTGCAAGGCGCGCGGTCTCCATGGCCCCGCGCACACTTCTCATCTTGGCCATGGAAATCTGCGGGTGACGCACCCGGCCCTGGTCCATCAATCGACCCACGTGGTAGTTCATGAGCTGGGATCCGGTGATTTCCAGAAGCATACGGCTCAGCCGCTCCTGAACCAGTTGATAAGAGGCGATGGGTCTGTCGAATACCTCTCTTTTGAGGGCAAAGTCCCTGGCCGCCTCGTAGCAGGCCATGGCCGACCCGACCGCACTGCATGAAACGCCGTACCGGGCATAATTCAAACACTCAAGCGCCGCCTTGAGCCCGAGGGCCTTGGGCAGCATGACCTCCGGTCCGACCTCGCAATCCTTGAGTTCCAATAAGGCGGTGGGTGAAGTGCGATAAGCAAACTTATGTTGAATGGCGGTCGCCCGAAAGCCCGGCGTACCGGCTTCAACGATGAAACACCGGATGCCTTCCGTTGTTCGGGCCCAGATCAGAGCGAACCGGGCTATAGGCCCATTGGTGATCCACATCTTGGTGCCGTTGAGCACGTAACCCTCCCCCTTCCGGTCGGCGCGGGTGGTCAGGCCCGCCGGATTGGAACCAAAGCCCGGTTCGGACAGACCGAAGCAGCCGATGACCTGACCTTCGTGCAGCCCGGGCAGCCAGGTCCGCCGCTGTTCTTCAGAACCAAAGGCGTAGATCGGGTACATCACCAGGGAATTTTGCACGGAGAACATGGCACGCAGGCCGCTGTCGCATCGTCCCAGCTCCCGGCAGACCAGACCGTAGGCGGTATGGCCTGCCTTGCGGCAGCCGTATCCTTCGACATGCACCCCGAAGAGGTCAAGCTCAGCCATTTTCCGGATCATTTCCATGGGGAAGGTGCCCTGGTCAAAGTGCTCGACGATGAGCGTCATGACCTCTTGTTCCACGAATCGCCGCACCCGGTCGCGCAGGTCTACCTCCTCGGCGGTCAAAAGGCTTTCAAGCTCAAAGAAGTCCGGGGGGTTGGTCTTTGCCATGGCTTCATTCTCCTATTCCTGGATCTGGGCCTTTTGCAGCCGCCCGCTGTAATCGATGAATACGGTCTTGATCTCGGTGAATTCCTCAATGGCCGCGCTGCCGGCCTCTCGGGTACCGATACCCGTGCTCTTGACACCGCCGAAGGGAAGATGGACCTCCGCGCCAATGGTCGGGGCGTTGATATAGACGATACCGGCTTCGAGCTCATCGATGGCGCGGTGAGCCGTTCGAATATCGCGGGTATAGATGGAAGAAGACAAGCCGTATTCCACGTCGTTGGCCACGTGTATCGCCTCTCCATAATCCTGGACCTTGATGACCGCCAGGACCGGTCCGAAGATCTCCTCCTTCGTGATACGCATCCCGTGCCGGGCCTCGAAAATAGTGGGGGCGATGAAGAATCCCTTGTCAAAGCGGGGGCCGGTCATCTTTTGTCCTCCCGTAATGAGGTGGGCGCCCTCCTTTTTCCCGACTTCGATGTAGTTCAAAATCTTTTTTTCCTGATCCTCCCCACAGACCGGTCCCACGTCCACGGCAGGATCCACCGGATCACCGACCTTCAGGTCTCGGGTTCGGGAGACCAGGCGTTCCATCGTCTCCTCATAGATCGCTCCATGAAGGATCAATCGGCTGGTCGCAGTGCAGCGCTGACCCGCCGTGCCGAAGGCGCCGAACAAGGCCCCTTCAACGGCCAGGGGAATATCCGCATCATCCATGACGATCTGGGGATTTTTCCCGCCCAGTTCGAGGCCTACCCGCTTCAGCCCGGTCGACGCCCGCGTGTAGACGTCTTGACCGGAAGACACGCTCCCGGTAAAGGATACGGCCCTGATTCCGGGGTGCTCGACAATCGCCCTGCCCACCTCTTCCGCAGGACCTGTGACCATGTTCAGGACACCCGGAGGGAGTCCCGCCTCCTCGAGGATACGGACGAACGTGGCGGCGCACAGGGGGGTCAGAGTAGCAGGCTTATACACAACGGTATTTCCGGCGACAAGGGCCGGACCCAGTTTCCAGCAGGGTACGGCAAAGGGAAAATTCCAGGGCGTGATCAGACCCACGACTCCGATGGGCCGCCTGACAGTCATGCAGAACTTGTCCCTCAGTTCGGAGGGGGTGGTCTCTCCGGCCATCCTCCTTCCTTCTCCGGCAATGTATTCGAGAAAATCCACGGCCTCCTGGACATCCCCCTTTCCCTCAGAAATGACCTTGCCCATTTCCCGACTCGCCAGCTCACCCAGTTCATCCTTTCGATTCCGCATGATCCAGGCCGCTTTCAATAAGATTTCCCCGCGCTTTGGCGCTGGAAATCCTCTCCAGATGGTTTGTGCATCGGACGCAGCCTCTATCGCCCGTTCCACGTCTTTCACGGTGCCTTCAGGGAAGGTTGCGAGGATCTCGCCCGTTGCCGGATTGATGGACTC
>JBMNCO010000254.1:0-2383 GCA_049366815.1 Desulfatiglandales bacterium
AAGATATTCGGCGCCTTTCAACGCCATGATACCCCCACTGCCGTGGAAGGGTCCGGACTTGGGCTGGCCATCGTAAAGGAGACGGCGGAAAGACATGGCGGAAAGGTCTGGGTGAGATCCGCACCGGGAAAGGGGACGAAATTCTGTGTTTCAATGAGAAAAGATCTGTAGACCACAACGCCCTGAAGGCGCCACCTGTCCGGCCCTTCGCAGGGGATGCGCACTCACCTTCCCTCCTTCCGGAAGCGTTTCCGAATCTTTTCCCTTTCCTCAGGGGAGAGGTCGTCCCACTGCTCAAATTTCTCACGCAGTTTTCCGCGCTCTGCAGGGGAAAGTTTCTGCCACTGCCGGTAGCGGCGTTCATAAAGCTCTCGATCCTGACGAGGCATCCGCTGCCATTGATTCATGCGCCGGCGCAGTCTCTCCTTTTCTTCCGGCGGCAATGACTGCCACTCCTCATATTTTTTTTTGAGGCGGGATTTCTCTTCAGGGGAAAGGCTTTCAAAGCCCCTTCCCTTGCCTTTTCTTCCGTTTGATGCGTATCTGAAATCAGAAAGCTCAACCGATGCCTCTTTTCCAATTGATATCCGACCGTCGCCATGGAATGCACTTCCCGGTATGCCCCAGGAATGGGCCGCGGAAAACAACAACATGGTTGCTGCAAGCAACAGTACGGTCCCCGCCAGAACCGGACAATGGACCAGATTATGCAAAAATCTTTCGCTTTCCATGTCTATTTTTTCCCAAAATGTCTGGTTGGGTTTCTGTATCAGGCACCTTTCTGTCCACATCATCAACAATCTGGACCAGTTTCCTGAGAGACTCCATCTCTCTCAACATGTCAAGATGCTGAATGATTTCCAGGTTCTCCACCAGGGCATGTTCCTGCGTCTCATATAGGGAGGTTATTGGCATATTGAATGGCAAATTCGGGCCGCCTATGTCGAGTGTGGCCCACATAAAAAGCATGACACTGAGAGCGCCCGCCGCCGCAGCGAACCCCCACGGTCTGCAACCAAAACATCTGTACCATGCTTTTTCTCTCCGTATCCCGGCGATCCTCTTTCGAACATGATAAACGGCCTCACCCACCTGACTTTCAGAGAGTTTCGGGGCATCCATTATGCCTTGAACCCCCGCAACCAGACGTTGCACCCGCTCTTTTTCCCGTCGGCAGGCCTCACAGTCCTTCAAGTGATCCTCCCAGGCCGAACGGATCTCCGGATCCAGATCTCCATACACGTCCAGAAACAGGATCTCCCTGTGCTTGGCACACGGTTTCATTCGTTTGCCTCCATTATGGTTCCACCCAGTCGGCCAATGCCCGGCGCATGTACCGGGTGGCCCGGAAGAGATGGCTTTTAACCGTTCCCTGAGCCGTCTTCATTACCTGTGCGATTTCGCTGACACTCATCCCCTCGAACACCTTCAGCTCGAATACTACCCTCTGTTTCTCCGACAAGGCCTCAAGGGCATCCAGAAGCTGTTTCCTGAGCTGCTTCTCGCTCAGATTCGACATGGGGTTACGGGAATCTTCCTCACCCTCACCGAATCGATCTTCCAAGGCCTGATCCGTTTCCCTTTCGCCCTTCCTCCTCGGCAGCCAACGCGATAAGAGCCCGCTGCGGCGCTGTCTTCTCCTTCGGGCATCGAGACAGGTATTGACCACGATCCGGTAAAGCCAGGTGTAGAATCGTGAATCACCTTTGAATTTCTTGAGATTACGCAGGACATTCAGGAACGCATCCTGCACGAGATCCCGCGCCTCCTCTTCATCCCCGGAACACATCCGATAGGCAATGCCATAGGCCTTTTGGTAATACCTTTTCAGCAACTGTTCCGTAGCACGGGGATCACCATTCCTGGCGCGTTTCACCAGTTCATGATCATCCGTTTCCAAAACAGAAGGATCGGTGTCCCTCGCCCGGACTTCATGACCTTCTGTCCCTTTTTCCGTGAGGCTTGTGCTCTTATGGAAACCCATTCTGCCCTTGTGACCGACACCGACTGTTTTTTCTGCAAAGTTGAAAGAAATCCCCCGGCCCGTTGGAGGGCCCGCAGTTTCATGCAATATAGCACGGATGTCGCCCGCTATGGAAGACCGACGATCCCCCGCCCGTGGAAAGTCTGACCGACCGGCCGGGTCCTGGTCATCTTCCATGCTCAAGGTATTCACTGGGCCTCAAAAAAATCCTGCCGTAGGAGGCGTTGCCGTCGCAACCTTTTCCCCCTCCTTCCCAAGCTTTCTCATTCTATTTAGACGTTTGGTTGTTCCTACGGTTTACAGGACCTATATTTTCGGCTCATAAGTCCGTCACCGCAAATCGGATGCGACGTGCATATTTTATTTTGGAACCGTATAAGGCGTAGTGTATAATTTTTT
>JBMNCO010000255.1:0-7823 GCA_049366815.1 Desulfatiglandales bacterium
ACTTCAGAAAGGGTGCATGATTTCCTTTCGAATTTTTCAAAGGGCTAAAGTGTTATGAACAATCTATCTTACATTGTGTAAAAAAAACTGACAGTTGTGCTTATTGATTCGAAACGGATGCTGATCAAGATTTCTATTATTCATGTGCAATTTCAGTCTATTATGTATTTTTAAGGGCTGGGCGATTTTTGGCACATGTATTGCCCCATATAAAGAGTGTGTATTTTGTCGCGCCTGCCATGTTCACCGGGAGGTGTCAACCCGATGGTGGGTGTGCGGTTGCCCCGTTGAAGATTGAGTTTTATGAAAACGGCATGAGTAAACAAATCACCTGAAACCCTGATGGACGCAAAACGTCACCATTGATCGCAAGGCCATAGGACTTTGATTGCTAAGACTTCGCGTTAAACCGAAAGGAGTTAAACATGAAGAAATTAGTAGGGATGATTATCCTAGTGGGATTGCTGGCAGGATTCGGTATGTTTAGTGGGAAATTTGATAAAAAATTTGTTGAAAGAATCGACAAAGACAACCCGTCCGTAGAAGAGGTCAAGACACTGACATAGGACCGCTCGGCCAGGTGACCTGAAAAAAGTTCAGTAATAATCCAACGACCTACCACCACTGTGCGGGTATCCGCAGTGACTGAAATGTGCCGGTTTCCCGGTCTTGAGGCGTATGTGCCACTGTTTGCGCATTAGACCGGGCTTCTGGATCTCCAACCTTATCGTCCTTTAAAATACACCATCAAGTATTCAGTGAAAAGGGGTTCACAGCCCTGCCTGTAGTTGAAAAGGAAGCACATCGCCACAGTTGGTTTTTTTGACCCTCATGTTCGCCATGCAGAACAATAAATCATGTCTAAAAATTACAAAACATCAAAATAATTGCAGCATCATTAATTAGTTATTGACATACACGTTTATTGGTGGCTATAAATTGGAAGATGTTATGGCTTTATCGTTCACTATAAAATACACTGTTCCCTGCATTCCTGAAAGAGTGCTATGGAGACCATTGTTCTGGTGGAAGTCCTCCGAATGAGAGTGCGGGAGGAAAGGGGATAACCATGAAGTCTTTATTGGAATTCGAATATTCCCCGCCGAGCGGGATGAGGAATGTGCAGAGCCTGGCTGTGGGTACGAAGGGGCCGGGTCTGGAATTTACAGGTTCTTTAGGCATTTTAAAGGGGTTAGGAGAAATACCGGGGTCCCTGGGATCTCTTGCTTTTCACAAGGGGATGGAGGAATCAAAGCAGATCACCCTGGACGATGACAAACTGAGAATCGGCGCCTCCGTGACCGCTGCACAACTGGTCGGTTCCCGGGAGATTCGCGAACGTTTCCGCTGCATCGCGATGGGCGCGGAAACCATTGGACCGCCTGTTGTCCAGAATACGGCAACGATCGGGGCAAACCTGCTGTGGGCCGAGCCGACGGCTGCGTTGCCTCCCGCCCTGATCGCTTATGGGGCAAAGATCGTTCTAAGCACGGATTGGGGGAAAAGAAAGATGTCCATGGAGGATTTCTTCAAAGGGCCGGGACAGACCGATGCCGGTCAAGATGAAATACTGACTGAGATCGTGATTGAAAATCCGCCTGCCCATTCCGGTGGAGGGTATGTCCATTCCGGAAAGGCGAAAACCCTCGGCATCTCACCCGTGCATGTGGCCGCCTTTCTTACACTGGAGAGCCCTGGAGCAACGGTTCGATCGGCGAGGATCGTATTGGGCGCAGTTACCCGTGTTCCGATGAGGGCCTACAGCGCGGAGTGGACCGTGACCGGAAAGATGCCCGGAGATGAGGTGTTTCACCTGGCCGGCGAGGTTGCCTCCAATTACATTCGATTCAACAATACCGACACAAGCAATCCCGAATATCAAAAAGAAATGATCAAGATCTTCACCGCCTGCGCTCTGTCCATGGCCTTCGAAGAAGCCAAGACGCCCAACAAGATGATTGACCGGCATTAACGATAAAAAAAATTACAGCGATGGACATGCCTGCTCCGGACCCCAGACCTTGGTTTGGGCGAATATGTCCATGGGTCACGGATTCGTGACGGCATCCTTGGATTGTTCACCCCTTCGCTCGTTTTTTGTCCTTGGGAGGCATTCGGTCTCCAGGACTTAGGCCCGTTCGGCTATGCCCTTGGTCCGGCTCAGCTTCTAAAATCTCAATTTTTAGTGCGGAAAGGGAATGATTAACATCAAGAATAAACAGCAACAGAGATAAGATCAGGCAAAGAAGGCAAAAAACAAAGAAAGCGACAACCAGGAGGGTGAGTGAAACACCCGTGAGAGGGATGATGAAGAGGAGGATAATAATGAATGAGGCAAAAAGTGCGCTGAGGGACGAGAAAGTAATGGCGTATCGGATTATTCGCGCCCTTTTCCACAAAATGGATAATTCCGTCATGAGATAATCATGATGATTGTTGTGGCAGGACCGGCTTTGAGCGCACAGGAGTCGTTGGCGGTCAATAACTCGACCAAGGCGATTGGTCATACTGAGAAGAAGGAGACCAACGGCGGAAATAATGATCCCCGGGCTGATTGCCGTTTGCAGCAAAATGACGATGTCTTGAAAGGATGTAGAGGTCATCCGCCTTCCCTATCTGGCAGCGAGGAGCCTGTCTATCTTGGACTTGATCTGCATTTGGACCAGGTTCAGGGGGGTCAACGTGCCCCTCTTCCGCCCTCTTTGAATGGATGCCTTGATGATGTCCTTGGGAATATTCGGCTGATCAGATGCAGCCTTTCGCACGAGGGTGAGGGACTCGGTGGGACAGGTGGATACACAAAGCCCGCATCCAATGCAATTGTCCAGGTTGAGCGTTGCCTTTTCATCGACCAGGGACAGAGCGTCCATCTGGCATCTTTCCACGCAGAGGCCGCAGCCTTGGCAGGTGTCAGGGTTTATGGAAACAAAAAAGGGCGAAAACACAAGACTTGCGGGCCTTGGAAATTTTTTGACGGTCCGAAGCACCCCACAACAGTCACCGCAACAGCAACAGATATTCAACACGTCCTGAGTATTGCTTGGTTGCAGCACAAGTCCTTCCTCATCGGCCGTTTTGAGAATTTCCAGCGTCTCCTTCAAGTCCGTGGCCCGTCCAATGCCGTTACGCACGTAGTAATCCGCAGCCATGCCGAACACGAGACACGTTTTCTCGGGTTTCCGGCAACCTTTTCCGATCATTTTCTGTTCCCGTCTGCAGATGCAGGGCGCCACTGCAAATGTCTCCTGCTTCCGTACAAGAACTTCGGCGGCCTCGTAAGGTAAAACTTCAAGCTGAGCCGTGATACTGCGCCGCACGGGGATCGTTCGCAGTTGAGGAACCTTCCAGGCCTCTTTGAAGAGCTGCGGTAGATACTCTCCCATGTCCCGGATAAATTCGGGGTCCAGATCGTTTACGTGAAACTCCCAGATTCCGATGACGTAGGACTGGGCCATATACATGGCGGGCTCGTCCTCAGGCTGGATTCTGAAAATAAGTCCCTTATTGGCCATTTCTTCGAGACGGGCCTCGGCATCCGTGTTTGAAATCTTTGCCCGGTATGCAATAATACGGGCCTGTTCGGGGATAAGGGTGAGATGGAGCGCCAATTCCGCTTCCTCCAGCGTAAAAAGTCGGCGCAAAATGCGCAACTCAACGCCGGTCTCCGTTGGTGGGAAGCCGCCGGGAAGTTTGTTCAGGTGCTGGGCCAGCTTCTTAAAAACAGTGTTTTCCATTGCATCCTCCAATATGATACGAAAAAATATTTGATTCCGAACCCTTCCGGCGATGTCCAGGAGGGAGGCGTGCCGGCTGAATTTTAAAACTGAAATCCTGTCAGGATTTTGTATTTTTCGATCGCCTTTTCTGTTACAGTCCATTTTAGTTTAAATGAGAGGGTATGTAAAATTTCAGCCGATCCCTGCCCATGAAAAACGCCTTTTCAAGTTTTTGAGGCAAAATTGTATTCCGGCCTATTGGGGGGACGGGGGGATGCGCCATCGCGAGGGTAGGATAGAGGTCATAGTCTTGAGGCTCTTTTAGGTCGGAGAAAGGAAGGCATCGTATGATTAGAAAAAATTATTCAAAGTCAGGTAGGGTATGCCGTGTGACCTTTGATTTTGTCCCGCAGGAGACCGTATCCCGTGTGGCGCTCTGCGGCGAGTTCAATGCTTGGGATCCCGACGCCCATCCCATGCGTGAAAGAAAGGACGGCCGTTTCAGCACGACCGTATCGCTCCAATCCGGTCGCATTTACCGCTTTAAGTACCTGGTGGAGGCCGAATCTTGGGAAAACGATTCGGCTGCCGATGCTTTTACCCGGAATGCCTTCGGTACCGAAGATTCTATTGTCAAGGTGTAACCGGCGAAAGCATTTCAATAAATTTTCTTTTACTGCGGTAACCACTCAGCTGGATAGGCTGTAGGCATTTAGGCTGTGAGGTGTCGCAGGAAGGGAACATACGTGATCATAGGCCATGAGAAGTTCTATCCGCAGGGCCTGGTCTTATAGTCGTTGAGGAGGAAAAGGTGCTTTTCAAAAATCATAAAATGTTTCCGGCGGTCTTAGCGGCATGTGCCGTATCGCTGCTCATGGGCGCGGGTCATCTGTTGGGTGCAGATCCGGTAGAAAAAGAAAAGGCCGTCATCGGACGGGTCGAAAGGGTCCGGATCACCCCCGGCGGCCTCACGCTTCGCGCAAAGATAGATACGGCCGCCGATAACTCCTCGGTCCATGTTGAGGGGATCGAGGCTTTCGAGCGGGATTCCGATGAGTGGGTTCGCTTCAGGATTGTGGACAAAGAGGGGAACACTGTCCAGTTGGAACGCAAGATCTTACGCGTCACCCGGGTGAAACAAAAGAATCGTAACTCCGAAAGGCGTTATGTAGTTGAATTGGGCCTTTGTCTCGGTGACGTGTACAAGGATGTCCCGGTTAATCTTGTGGATCGGGATAAATTTAAACAAAATCTGCTCGTGGGCAGGAGCTTCCTCAGGGGAAGCTTTATTGTCGACCCGGAAATCACACTCACACGGGAACCGGCGTGTAGATAATAACCAGCGAAATGAACAGACGACATCTCTTCATCCTATGCGGCAGCCTCGCCTTGGCGGGGCTGGCTATTTTTTTATACAAGGTCTTTGCCCTGGGTTTCCCATTGACTCCCGGGGGCCGTGTGGAACTCTGGAGCGTAGAGGCGAGGGTCACCTTTGTCGGGAAGAAGGAGCCCGTCAGGGTGGCCCTGCACATCCCGAATGAACCGGACCAGTTTATCCTTTTGGACGAAAGTTTTATCTCCTTCGGCTATGGTTTGAACACCATGATGAAGGACGGCCAGCGGCAGGCCGTGTGGACGACCAGGCGGGAGATGGGGAAACAGGGGCTTTATTACAGGGCGCTTGTAAGGCCTTTTGAGCGAAACCTGCCGAAAGTCAAAGAGACGCCTCCGGTCGAGCTGCCGGTCTTTGAGGAACAGGAGCAGGAGGCGGTCACGGCCCTGCTCATTGAGATGCTTGACCGGTCCGCGGACACGGAAAGTCTGGTGAAGGAAATAGTGAATGCGTTCAATGCAAGGCCTCTCTCGGGAAGCGTTGAGATCCTCTTGGGCAAAAGCGCCGATGCCGTAAAAAAGGCGGAGACGGTGGTCAAGGTCCTGGCCTTCAACAGGATCCCGGCAAGGATCGTGCGGGGCGTCCAGTTGAAGGAACAGCGCAAGCCCGTGCCGATTTTGACGTGGATCGAGGTCTTCTACGACGGGCAATGGCGGAGTTTTGACCTCCTGACCGGTGAGACACCTGTAGCAGGGGATCATTTGCCCTGGTGGCGGGGAGCCGAACTCCTGGTCACGGGAAAGGGGATCGACAGGCTGGAGGTCGGCCTCTCCGTGAGCAGCGTTCAGGAGGAGGCCGTCAGTGCCGCATTGAATATGGGAAGGGTCGAAAAGGTGGCTGTCACGGCCCTGTCGCTTTACGTGCTCCCGCAGGAGACCCAGGCCGTCTACCGCATCCTGTTGATGATTCCTGTAGGCGCCTTTCTTTTGACCGTCTTTCGCAATGTGATCGGGGTCAAGACCTTTGGAACCTTTATGCCCGTGCTGATCGCGTTGGCCTTCCGGCAGACCCAGTTGTTGTGGGGGATCGCCCTTTTTACGTTTATCGTGGCCCTGGGACTGAGTGTACGTTTCTATTTCGAGCACCTCAAGCTGCTTCTCGTGCCGCGACTTGCGGCCCTCCTGATCGTCGTCGTCCTTCTGATGGCCGTCTTCAGTCTTCTGAGCTATAAACTGGGATTGGAGCGGGGACTTTCCGTGGCCCTTTTTCCCATGGTGATCCTGACCATGACCATCGAACGGATGTGCATCGTCTGGGAGGAAAGGGGGGCGGAGGATGCCCTCCAGCAGGGGATCGGCAGTCTGGCGGTTGCGGCCGTGGCCTATCTTGTCATGTTCAGCCCCTACACGGAGCATCTCTTCTTTGTCTTTCCGGAACTGCTTCTGGTCCTCCTCTCCCTGACCCTTCTCCTGGGCCGCTACACGGGATACCGGCTTTTGGAGGTATTTCGCTTCAGGAGCCTTGCGGAGGACGGGAAGTGATGTTCCATCTGGCGCGCAGACTGTGCGGGGCGGGGGTGCTGGGCATCAATTGCCGGAACACGCAATACACCCTGCGGTACAATCCCCGCAGGTTGTACCCATTGGTTGACGACAAGCTCCGAACAAAGGACCTTGCGATGCATAACGGCATCGCCGTGCCGGAGCTCTACGCCGTGGTGGAAATCGAAAAACAGGCCAGGGCCCTGCATGATCTCTTGAAGGCCCGGCAGGAATTCGTCGTCAAACCCAGCCGTGGAAGCGGTGGGGAGGGGATTGTCGTCATTTCAGGACGCACAAAGAAGGGGTATAGGCTGGTCAGCGGTGGGATCCTGACGCCCCATGAACTGGAACTTCATGTGTCCAATATCCTGAGCGGCATATACAGCCTGGGCGGTGAACAAGACCGGGCTTTCGTGGAATACCGGGTCCAATTCGATCCCATATTCGAGAAACTCTGCTATCAGGGTGTCCCGGACATCCGTATCATCGTATTTCTGGGCGTCCCGGTCATGTCCATGGTGAGGATGCCGACCCGGATGTCGGAGGGCAAGGCGAATCTCCATAAAGGGGCCATAGGGGCGGGCGTTGACATTGTCACCGGAAGGACCCTCAAGGCGGTCTGGGGAAATGACATCATTGATGAGCATCCGGACACGGGCCATCCCGTGACCGGGGTCGAGGTCCCGGGATGGGATAAGTTGTTGACCCTTGCTGCTCGATGTTACGAATTGACGGGCCTGGGTTATCTCGGTGTCGATATTGTGCTTGACAGGGTCAAAGGCCCTTTGATCCTTGAACTCAATGCGCGTCCGGGTTTGAATATACAGATCGCGAACAGGGCCGGACTTCTTCCCAGGCTCGAGGCGGTGGAATCCCATCCCGATCTGCTCAAAACCGTAGAGGACCGTATCGAATTCGCAAAGGAGCGCTTCCGGGCAGGGGACGGATAAAGGAAGATGCCTTATACTGCAAGTCACCCGTGTCCAAAATAGAATTTTCCGCAGTATAAAATTGCTTTGCTTTGGGCACCAATCTTACAAAACATCGCTTCAAGTTAAATTACCTGTTTGCTGTCAATCTGGCTTTTTCGTTAAGGCTTATAGTTTGACTTTGTAAAGATAGTGTTTGCTTTTTTCGTCAAGAAAATATATAAGATTTTCATCATGTTAACGCCAAAGAAAACATTCTACTGAAAAAAGGATCACATCTTATGCAACCCCCCACACGGCGCTC
>JBMNCO010000256.1:0-9682 GCA_049366815.1 Desulfatiglandales bacterium
CTAAAGTGTTACCAAAGTACCAAACCACAGGGTGCCGACACCTGTTGAACGAGGTTTATAATATGCCGAAAACGAATTTTGAACATCTTCCCCAAATGCTTTACGCCGATGAAAAGGGCCGTGTTTATGACCACCCCTATTTCAAGATGGCAGGGTTTTCAGGGGATTTCCCCGCACCCCTGGCGGAAGAAGACCTGATACCCATGACAGAATTCAGTAAACTCTTTTTTATCCCGGACTGTGCACCCATCGGCCTGGATCCCCAAACCGGCAAATACCTGGTCGTCCCGGAGGTGGATATCAACGGTAGGGTCACCAAGTGTTATGGTGTGGCCGCCTTCCTTGAGCCGGGGCTGGTGAGGAGCCACCTGCCGGCCGTAGATTACAAATCCAAGTCCTACACCCTTCCCATGTGGGCCTATACGGCGGTAGGCTTCAAGGACGAAGGCTATTGGGCCGCCGCTTTCAGGATAGAATACAACCACCGGTGGGATCCCCGGAACTACGATGACGACGAGCTTGTGGAGGCCATATCGGATTTCAAGAAAAAACGACCGGCCGGGCCGCTCCTGGACCACCTCACCAACTGTGCGACGGTCAATCATTGCTTTGCGGCCAAAAACCTCTTTTTGCGGAGGTGGGAGGCACCCCTTCCTGTCAGCCGGACATGCAACGCCCGGTGCCTTGGGTGCCTTTCTCTGCAGGGATATGAATCCTGCGAGGCCTCACACCAGAGGATCTCATTCAGACCCTCCAGAAAGGAAATCGTTTCATTGGCCGTGAGGCACCTGGAGGAGGCACCGGAGGCCATCGTGAGCTTTGGGCAGGGGTGTGAAGGGGAGCCCCTCACCGAGCACCGACTCATGGCCGAGAGTATAAGAGAGATCAGAAAAAAGACGAACAGGGGGACCATCAATCTCAACACCAACGGCAGCCGGCCGGAGAGGGTGCGCGAAGTTGTCCGGAGTGGGCTGGATTCGATCAGGATAAGTCTCAGCAGCGCCAGGACGGAATTCTTTTATGCCTACACCCGCCCCGTGGGCTACCGTTTTGAGGATGTCGTCCATTCCATCCGGCTGGCAAGAGAGATGGGGATCTACACCATGATAAATTATCTTGTCTTCCCGGGCATCACCGATCAGAAGGATGAACTGGAGGCCCTGAAAGGTCTGATACGAGAGACAGGGGTCCACTTCATTCACCTGAAAAATCTCTGCATCGACCCGGATCTTTACATCAAAACCATGCCCAAGATCGATTCACCGGCGCTGGGGATGAAGGGAATGGCCGAGACCTTGAAGGCGGACTTCGAAGATCTTGAGCTGGGATATTTCAACCAGGCGGTCAGGTGAGCCATGATCAGCGCCAGGGCCCCATCGTCGGCACCGGGTGGTCAAATGAATGGTATAACGGGGATGCCGTTTCGGGGCCCGGTCAGGCCCCAATCGTCTTCCGGTAGCGGAGGCAATTGGCCCCACTGTTGTTGTTGTCCTCGAATACGATACGATCGATGTTTCTATAGGCCTTTTCCCGGGCACCTTCCAGGGTCGTGTCCCCCGCGATCACGTGCAGCACGCGGCCTCCGTAGGTGACCAGACCCTTTTCCTCGTCCTGATCCACACCGGCAAAGTAGACGGCAATCCCCTTATCGAGCTTGTCCAGGCCCAGTATGCGATGCCCCTTGCCATAGCGGCCCGGATAGCCCTTGTTCCAGCCCCGGGATGCCTTTGACCGGCCTTCCATGGCAATGACGTCGACATAGTGCTGCTGGTTCCATACCTGTTTGACCCTGTCCAGGGTGCCCTCCCAGACGGCCATGCCGATCTCGAAAAGATCCGTGCTCAGTTTCCGCGCAAGCACTTCCCACTCCGGGTCGCCGTGTCTGACATTGATTTCAAAGACATCCAGTTGGTCATAGGGGTCGAGGTTCAGACCGAAATACAAGACCCCCTTGTAGACCCAGCCCAGGTCATTGTAAATCGCATCGACCGTCGGGTTTACTATCTCCTTTATGATTCGGTTGACCAGCCAGGGACTGACCAGTTTGTGGGGGCAATAGCATCCTGTTCCCCCTGTATTGAGGTTCCCCCCGAAGCGCTCGATGGCTTCATGATCATCGGGGTCAAAGGCGGGTTTGTAATCCTGTGCGAACATCCTCAGGGGCATGGCGTGTCGGCCGTCAAGATAGGCGTAGAAGGAAATTTCCGTCCCGTATTTTCTTTCTTCAATGACGATCCTGTCTCCTGATACCCCGAAGACCTTGTCAACCATGATCTGTTTAATGGCCGCCTCGGCATCGTCAAGATCCTCACAAACGATGGCCCCTTTGCCCGCGGCAAGGCCGTTGGCCTTGACCACCACCTGGTATCCGATATCCCTGACGTATTCCCTGGCCTTTTCAGGGTCATCGAAGATCCGGTACTCGGGTTTGGGGACCCCGATCCGTTTCAAGAGGTCATCCGTAAAGGCCCGATCGCTTTCCAATCTGACGAATTCCTTCCTGGGACCGACCGTCCGGATACCCCTCTCGTTCAGGATATCGATGAGGCCCTCCTCGAGCGGGTTTTCTGACCCCACGTCCACCAGATCGATTTTCTTTTCAATACAAAAATCGGCCACTGCCGAAAAAGGTTCGAGCCTGACCACCTCGATGAGCCCTCTCCGGCCCTTCGGCGTATAAAGGATTCCAGGGTTTCCAGGGGTCAGATAGACCTTGTCAACATGCTGACTGTTTGCATAACTGTCTGCCAGACAGTGATCCCTGCCGCCGGAACCGTAAACCAGAACATTCATGATCGAACACCCCGTGATGTGAGTTTCTCATTCAGGACACCGACAACCCGACCTCTTCAGCCCTTTTCCGGGCCTTCACTCAGACCTCTGGTGAGCGAGCACGCCTTGAGCGATCCATGGGCAATATATCGAAATCAATCGGATTGAGACCTGATGTTTTCAGATGAACGGGCGCCTGATGGATGTGATAAAATCCCGGTAAGTATAGGGGACAGGGGGATCCCTGTCAAGGACCGAACCGGCACTCTGATTCGCCATCAAGGCATCGTCTGCGGCCTGTCGTTTATAGGCCTCACTCTTCACTCCTCGCGCCTTTCATCTGATACCTTGCTGCTGATATCCGGGTGCGCCAAAATCCGTCGGCCTCATTGATGATGTGGAAATCCGACGGTGGATTCATGCGGAATCGTGAGTCAGCCGCTTTGAATCGGCGGGTTTCGGCATGACCCCTTCTCCCTGTTTGACGGCGATATCGATTTTTATTGTCAAGTAACCGCTTTTCCGCTTTAATGATAAAAAATTAAGCCACTTCAATCCCTGCGCGTCCCTCAGCATATGCACTGCTGATCGCCCTGCTTCAATGATCAGGAGGAAACGATGAAGAATTTTTTCATCTTCTGGGCCTTGTGGATGGCCTTTTTGCTGCCTGCCTTCGGTTGTTCAGGCGACGAACAGACTACCACACCAACCGGAAACCCCAAGGTGGTCAAGGCCATCGTGAAGCCCGAACAAAAGATCAAGGCCGAAATAGAGTCCTCTCAAGAAGTCGGTCACCCGGATCCCTCGAACCCTGGGGAAGAGGCCCCGAGCCCGGGTCTTCCAGAAAAGGAGGTGCAGAGGCCGGATGCGGCGGAAAAGACCAAAGCAGGGCGGGAGATCGAAGGGGATAGAGGACATTATGTTGTAAGACAGGGCGACAGCCTGTCGGCTATCGCCGGAAGGGATGAGATATATGGTGATCCCCTGAAGTGGCCCATTCTCTGTCGGTACAATATGGACAAACTGGACGCAATGCTGGGTATGGGGGACAATTTCCCGACTGAAGAACTGCCGGCTGAGATGCGGCTCAGGATCGTTGATGTAAAAGAGATGCGCAAGAATCTACAGGAAAGAGGGGGCCGGACCTGGGTCATCAACGCCTTTTCTTCAGTAACGAGTGAGGAGATTGTGCCGACTGCGATGAGGCTGCTCAGGAATGGATATCCTGTCTACCTTACACGCGTAAAGGTGAAGGACAAGGACTGGCTGAGGATCAGGGTCGGTTTTTACGCCACCAGGACCGAGGCTGAAGAAGAGGGCAAAAGAGTCAAAGCGGTCTTGCATTCTGATGATTTGTGGGTTACGAAGATCGGCAAGCCGGAATTCGAGGAATTTGCGGGCTATTAAAGATCGGAGAAGCGTTCAGGTAAAGATGAAAGATAAAAAAGTTGTTGTCGGCGTCACGGGAGGCATAGCCTCCTACAAGGCGGCGGAGTTGGTTCGGTTGCTGGTCAAGGCCGGAGCCCATACAAAGGTGGCCATGACGGCCCATGCCACCCGATTTGTTGCACCTTTGACCTTTGAGGCCCTGTCGGGAAACAGGGTGGTTTGGGATATGTGGGCGCCTGAAACCGAACCCATGGCCCATATCAACTGGGGGCAGGAATCGGATCTCGTCATCATCGCCCCGGCCACGGCCGATTTTATCGGAAAGATGGCACATGGTGTCGGGGACGATTTCCTTTCGACCGTGGTTATTGCGGCCACGGCCGACATATTGGTCTGTCCTTCCATGAACGCCCGGATGTTCCAGAGCAGAGCGGTGCAGGACAATATCAGGGTTCTGAGTGACAGAGGATGCGGCGTCATGACACCGGGAGAAGGGGATTTGGCCTGTGGGGTTGAAGGGCCGGGCAGGCTTCCTGAACCCGAGGAAATCCTGGAACGGGCCAGGGCGATGGTCAGAGATCGGGATCTCATCGGCCTGAGGGTTCTCGTTACGGCCGGGGCCACCATGGAACCCATTGATCCCGTGAGGTACATGACCAACAGATCCAGCGGGAAAATGGGCTACGCCCTGGCCAGAATGGCCGCCTTTCGGGGAGCGGAAGTGACGCTGGTCAGTGGCCCAAGCAACCTCAGGCCCCCTGCAGACGTCCGTTTTCTGGGCGTGAAGACCACCGAGGAAATGCGACGGGCCGTTATGGAGGCGCGCCCCATGTGTCACGCGGTGATCAAGGCGGCCGCGGTCCTGGATTACAGACCCCTGAGGGTCGCCGCACAGAAGATCAAAAAGGAGGATGGGCTTCTCACTCTGGATCTGGAACGCACGCCGGACATCTTGGCGGAACTGGGACGCACCAATGAAGATTCTCATTGTGTACTCGTGGGGTTTGCCGCCGAGACCGAGGACCTGCTGGGGCATGCCGCCCAGAAGCTGAAAAAGAAAAATTTGGACATGATCATAGCCAATGATGTGTCCAGAGAGGATGCCGGATTCGATACGGATACCAACCTGGTCAAGATCATCCACCGCAACGGCGTGATTGAGGACCTCCCGCTCATGACAAAAGAGGAGGTGGCCGATCAGATCCTCAACAGGGTGAAGGTCCTATGGAAAAAGCGGACTTGAGTCCGGATGAGGAACTCAGAGCGATTGTTTGTCATCTGAAGCGCCTGCTGGCCTTCGACCGGGAGATGGGACTGGAGGCTCCCGGTCTCTCTCCGTCAACACGCACCTACCTGGAAAAGGGGCCTTCAGGAGACGAAACACTCGAGAGCCTTGAAAAATGCCTTCGGGCATGTGCCCGATGTAAACTGTCCGGCGGGAGAACCAACATCGTCTTTGGTGAAGGGTCTGCCGGGGCCGGCCTGGTCTTTGTGGGTGAGGCGCCGGGAAAAGAGGAAGATCAGGCCGGGCGGCCCTTCGTGGGTGAGGCCGGAAGGCTGCTGACCCGAATCATTCAAGACGGGATGGGGCTGAAACGCGAAGAGGTCTATATCTGTAATGTGGTCAAGTGCCGTCCTCCCGAGAATCGGGACCCGGAAAGGGATGAAATCGAGACATGCCTCCCGTTTTTGAAAAGACAGCTTGCCCTGATTCGGCCTCAGGTCATTTGCACACTGGGCCGGATAGCGGCCCAGGCCCTCATCGGAGGTGACTTCAGGATCACCCGGGAGAGGGGAAAGTGGTTCACCTATATGGGAGTTCCTGTCATGCCCACTTTTCATCCGGCCTATATCCTGCGAAACCCCGGTCGAGAGCTTGAATTGAAACGTCAGGTCTGGGTGGATATTCAGAACATCATGAAACGCATGGGGTTGGAGACCAAAGGGAATGCATAAAAGGGGAAAACATGTTGCCGTCATCTCGGCACTGATGGGGGTCGTCGGTCTTTTCTTCGGGTACCTGTTTGAGGCCTCTCCGGGGATCTGCGCGGTTCGTGAGGTGCTGATCATAGAACTGGAGGGGGGAATCAGTGCCGGGAGTGCCGCCTTTTTGGAGAGGGGACTGGAGGAGGCGCAACGGCGCGGCGCGGCCCTTGTGGTCGTGCGACTGGATACGCCGGGCGGTTTCGGTTCTTCCATGCGGACTATGGTCAAGGGGATCCTCAATTCTCCGGTCCCCGTGGTGGTCTATGTGTCCCCCAAGGGGGCGGGAGCGGCATCGGCCGGGGTTCTGATCACGATTTCAGCCCATGTGGCGGCGATGGCCCCAGGCACCAATATCGGGGCGGCCCACCCTGTGACGGCGGGGGGCAAGGACATCGAAAAAACCATGTCCGAGAAGGTGGTCAATGATATGGCCTCCTACGGTCGCGGGATCGCACGAGAAAAGGGGCGTAACGCGGAATGGGTGGAGAAGGCCATCAGGGAGAGCGTATCCATTACTGCGGATGAGGCCGTAAAGAAGAATGTCGTGGATCTCGTGGCCACGAATGTGGATGAACTGCTGGAACGTATCGACGGGCGAGAGATCATCGTGAAGGATGAAAAGGTCACCTTGAAGACCGAAAATCTGGTCATGAACTATTACCAGCCCAAGTGGCGAGATAAATTTCTGAGGGTCGTCAGCGATCCAAACATCGCCTATCTGCTGATGATGATCGGGATGACAGGCCTGCTTGTGGAGCTTTATCATCCGGGAGCCATATTTCCCGGCGTCATCGGTGCGATATCGCTTATCCTCTTCATCTATGCTTCCCAGACACTTCCGGTCAATTACGCCGGTGTCCTCTTGATTCTGCTGGCCGTAGTCCTGTTTGTCGCCGAAATAAAGATCACGAGTTACGGCGTTCTTTCCCTGGGGGGGTTCATTTCCTTGATCCTGGGCTCCATTATGCTTTTTGAGGACGCCAGGATCTCGCTGACCTATCTGGGGCCGACCGTTGCCCTGTTCGGCGGTTTTTTCATTGTGATATCCTCTCTGGCCTTCAGGGCATACAGGACTAAACCCAAGAGCGGTATGGAGGGACTGGTGGGAGAGGTGGGGGTCGTCAGGGACGTCATCGATCCGGAGGGGCGTGTCTTTGTGCACGGTGAATACTGGCGGGCGGTCAGCGACAGGAAGATAGAACCCGGTGAAAAGGTCATTGTTGAAGGTATGGACGGCCTTGTCCTGAAGGTTACATTGCACAAAAAAGAACAAACAAACTAGAAGGAGGAATGGTGATGCCTTACATCGTCTTTATCGTGGTCCTGTTTGTCCTGTTTCTTTGGTCGGCCATCAAGATCCTGCGGGAGTATGAGCGGGGTGTCATTTTCCGTCTCGGGCGCGTCATCAAGACCAAGGGCCCGGGATTGATCATCCTTATCCCCGTAATTGATAAGATGGTCAAGGTGAGCCTCCGACTGGTCGCCATGGATGTCCCCCCACAGGACGTCATCACCCGGGACAATGTCTCTGTTAAGGTCAATGCGGTGATCTATTTCCGGGTCATGGATCCCACAAAGGCCACCATCGAGGTGGAGAATTTTCTCTTTGCGACGTCTCAGCTGGCACAGACGACCCTGCGGAGCGTATGCGGCCAGGTTGAGCTGGATGAACTGCTCTCGGAGAGGGAGAAGATCAATTCGGAGCTTCAGGGCATCCTTGACAAGCATACGGATCCTTGGGGTATCAAGGTCACGACTGTGGAGGTCAAGCACATCGACTTACCCCAGGAGATGCAGCGGGCCATGGCCAAACAGGCCGAGGCGGAAAGGGAGAGACGGGCTAAAGTCATCAATGCCGAGGGTGAATTTCAGGCGGCCGACCGGTTGTCCGAGGCCGCGGCCATCATCCAGAAATATCCCGAGGCACTGCAGTTGCGATACCTTCAGACTCTTAGAGAGATCGCTGCAGAAAATAATTCCACAACCCTGTTTCCCATCCCCATCGATCTCCTGGCGCCATTCATTAAAAAGCAGCTGCAGCCCGATAATGGGTAGAGGTTCGCGGGGAAGGTTGGAACAGATTTAACAAGGAAAGGAGTTGTAAGAGAATTTATGGACGAAGACATTAAACAGGAAGAGATCCAGGAAGAGGAGCAGGAAGCCGAAAAGGGCGAGGTCCAGGAAAAAGAAGAAAAGACAGCCGAAGGGGACAAAGAAAAGCCTTTGGACAAGATGACTGCCAAGGAACTCAGGGAAATGGCTCTTGAGATTCCCGGCATCACCGGCGCCCATGCCATGAAAAAGGAAGAATTGTTGGCTGCTATAAAAGAGGCCAAGGGTATCGTGGACGAGGGGCCGGAAAAGAAGAAAAGAAAAAAGGGAGCGACCAAGGAATACAGTATCGGAGAACTCAAAAGCAAGATTGGGCAACTGATGGATGAGAAAAAGAACCTGCCCCCTGAAACGGACCGCAAGAAAAGGACGATCCTGCGTCGTCGCGTCAACCGCCTGAAGAAGCAGACAAGAAAGGTGGCCTAAGGTCTCCTGTTGAACCGGAGGAGGCCGGGCAGGAAAAAGAAACAGATATCCGGAAAACAGAGAGGGAAGGGCGTCGGTGGTGAACGGCGTCCCGTCCCTATTTTTTCGGATCTGGGAAGAATGATTTGAATGTTTCCATATAACCTGTAACCTTAGATGATACGGGGAAATGAACCGATTGAAGGGGCGGCGAAGCGACAGGCTGAAGGCCGTTGCCGTCGTGACGGCGGCAGGGGCGGGGGAACGCATGGGGACGGCGGTGGCCAAGCAGTTTCTCGAAATCGATGGCAGGCCTCTTCTGGCTGTAACCCTTGAGAAGTTTCAGCATTGTCCGGAAATCGAGGGCATCGTCGTCGTGGTACCCTCGGATGCGGTGGAATACTGCAGGACCGGCATTATCGAGCCCCAAGGCCTGACAAAGGTTGTCAAGGTGGTAGCCGGCGGCGCCCGGCGGCAGGACTCAGTCAGAAAGGGCCTAGAGGCCTCCGGAGGAAGTTATGGGCTGGTCGTCATCCATGACGGGGTGCGCCCCTTTGTCGATATCGGGCTGATCGGACGGGCCGTGGAGGCCGCCCGCAGATGGGGGGCCGTGATCACGGCCCTTCCTGCCAGGGAAACGGTCAAGCAGGTCGATGAAGACGGCATGGTCAGGGGGACCATAGATCGAAGGCATGTCTGGATGGTGCAGACCCCCCAGGTCTTCCCCTATGAGGACATCATAAAGGCCCACCGCCGCGCTCAGAAGGAAGCCTGGGATGATGTGACGGACGATGCCATGCTTATGGAGAGGATGGGAATCCCAGTGAAGGTCATTGAGGGCATGGAGGATAATATCAAGGTGACTACGCCCCGTGATTTGGCCCTTGCCCGTTTCATCCTGGAAAGAGATTCCCATGCCCCTTTCATTATGGGTTGATTTTCAATTTTCGTAACACTTTAGCCCTTTGAAAAATTCGAAAGGAAATCATGCACCCTTTCTTACGTTCCGAAGCTCCCG
>JBMNCO010000257.1:0-19236 GCA_049366815.1 Desulfatiglandales bacterium
TTTAGTGGGCCCACCTGGGTTCGAACCAGGGACCTACCGGTTATGAGCCGGTGGCTCTTCCAGCTGAGCTATAGGCCCACACCACTGACCGAGACCATGTACTCTAGGATGCAGGCTGATTGGCCGTTTGTCAAGTGAAATTGCCGGGATTACAACCTCTCTATTGTTCAATGAAACTTTTCAGTTTTTTGCTTCTGCTGGGATGCCGAAGTTTCCTGAGGGCCTTCGCCTCAATCTGCCGTATCCTCTCCCGGGTCACGTTGAAATCGCGCCCGACCTCTTCAAGGGTGTGATCAGATTTTTCGCCGATGCCGAAACGCATGCGAAGCACCTTTTCCTCTCTCGGGGTCAGGGTGGTGAGCACCTTTCTCGTCTGTTCACCCAGGTTGTGATTTACAACCGCATCGCCCGGCGAGATGATCTTTTTGTCTTCGATGAAATCTCCGAGATGGCTGTCTTCCTCTTCTCCGATGGGTGTTTCCAGGGAAATGGGTTCCTTGGCGATCTTCAGGACCTTTCTTACCTTTTCCAGAGGAAATTCCATCTTTTCAGCGATCTCTTCGGGTGTGGGTTCACGGCCGTGTTCCTGAACAAGGTATCTGGATGTCCGTATGAGTTTGTTGATTGTCTCGATCATATGAACAGGTATGCGGATAGTCCTGGCCTGATCGGCAATGGCCCGGGTAATCGCCTGCCTTATCCACCAGGTTGCGTAGGTGCTGAACTTATAGCCCCGCTGGTATTCAAACTTATCTACGGCCTTCATCAGCCCGATGTTGCCTTCCTGAATGAGATCCAGGAACTGAAGACCTCGGTTGGTATATTTTTTGGCTATACTGACGACCAACCTCAGATTTGCCTCGATCAATTCGCTTTTTGCCTTTTTGGATTTTTCGAGACGTTCCTCAACAATCTTCAAAACGTCCTTCAGCTCCCTTTTGCCCATATTGGTGCGTTCTTTGATTTCTTTTATGCAACCCTGTGCATTCTCGATCTTGACCTTCATTTCCAGGAGTTCGCTCTTTTTCAGCTTCAGGGGAGTAATGATCTGGTCGTCTTTCGCGGATTTCGGCATCTGGCTGATGCATTTCTTGACGTGTGCTATGGGCTTGCCTCCGGCCATAAACATACAATCAGAAATGTCCTTTTCCGCATCATCGATCTGGGCGACGATGTCTCTGAGTCTCTCGACCATATGATCGATATGAGATTTTTCGAGTTTGAATGAACCGATGAGATCCACGATCTTTTTGTGGCATTCTTCCGTCCTGAGGGTCAGCTGTTTTTTTTGGGCCGCGGAACAGCCTTTTTTCTGCATGGCCTGTCTGGCCTCATTTCGATCTTGATAGGCGCGCCTGACTTCATCGATGAAATTGAGAACGGCCTCTCTTTTCTCTCCAACCTGGGTGTGACTCTCTTCGTCTTCAAGATCATTAATCACATCCTTCAGTTTCATTTCACCCGAGTCGAGCTGATCCCCCAGTTCGATAATATACTCGATGCCGATGCAGCATTTCAGCAAGGCACGCATGGCTTCGCTCTCTCCTGCCTCAATCCTCTTCGCGATCTCCACTTCGCCCTCTCTTGTCAGAAGAGAGATGCAACCCATTTCCTTCAGATACATCTTGACGGGGTCGGAGACCCTGGCGCCGGTATCCGCGATTTCCGGCCGGTAGGTTTCCTTTTCAAGGGCCTTGCCCTGCTTCTTTTTGACTTTCTTGGAATTCTCGAATTCCTCTTTCGAGGCCTCGTCGATGACCATGATGTCCAGTTCCTCAAACATCATCATGATGTCATCGATATATTCGGAAGATACGGCATCGTCGGGCAGATCGTCATTGATTTCCTCATAGGTGACATAGCCCTTGTCTTTGCCGATATCGATCAATCTCTTGATATTAACCATATCAGAATCATTGGTCATTATCCGTCCTCCTGTAAGGGTCCCTGGCTATTCGGGGTTAACCCCACCTTTCCTTTATATATTTAGGAATCCTATTCAGCTCTTCAATATCTCCCTTTTTCAGCGCCCGCCTTTTGGATTCCGCTATCAATATTTTTTGGATCCTGTCTTTGAATTCCTTGAGGGCCTGCTCTATTTCGGCCTCCTGAAATATCGAAGGTCCCATCATACTTTCTCTGAATCTTTCTCTGGCCGACTCCTTTTCGAGACCTTCAAGAACGCGGGCAGAATCCATGACCCCCTCCTGCTGGGACAGGACGTGTGCGGTCTCAAAAATATGCAAAATGTCCGGATTAGAGAGCAGGATCCGGTAATTATGTTTCATAAGCCGCTTCATTGCCTGAGGATAATGAACCAAGATGTTCAGGAGCGACGCTTCGTCCCGGCTCATGGCACGATGGGCCTGTGGCTCATGTATGGCGTCATGCGCTGAATCCTTTTGTGTCCCCCGCTGCAGATACTTTTTGAGCTCTTTCAACAGGGCGGATTCGGCCAGGCCCGCCTTCTCGGATACGTGCCGCACATAGAGTGACCGTTGCGCATCATTTTCGAGTTCCGCCAGGACCGGCAATATCTCTTTAAGGGCGTTGACCTTGTGTTCGATTTGTTTGCCTTCCTGTGAAAGCTTCAGGTCAATGACAAAGTCGAACATGGGTATGGCTCCGTCCAGGAGCTTCAGAAAATTTTCCAGGCCGTTCCTTTGCAGGTAACTGTCAGGATCTTCGCCTTCAGGCAAGATCATCACCTTGGATGAAAGCCCTTCCTTCAGAAAATGCGGGAGGCTCTTCATGGCCGCCGTCTTGCCGGCCGTGTCCGCGTCAAAGACAACCACGGCCTGGCCGGCATACCCTTTGAGGAGGCGGATGTGATCTCTCGTCAGGGCCGTTCCCAGGGTGGCGACGGCGCCGTGAAACCCGTGCTTTTTCAGAGCAAGGATATCTGTGTAGCCTTCGACGATCACGGCCCGATCATTTTCTCGGATCGATTGAAAGGCGGAATGGAGACCGTAGAGCGTCTTACCTTTATAAAAGATCGGCGTTTCGGGCGTGTTCAGATACTTGGGCAGAGCGTCGTCCAACACCCTGGCGCCGAAACCGATGACCTGGTTTCTGAGATTGCATATCGGAAAAACCACGCGTCCGCGAAAGCGGTCATAGTAGCCGCCTTTTTCCCTGGGAAGGACCAGGCCGGCCTGGACCGCAGTCTCCATGTCCAGGCCTTTAGAATGCAAAAATCGGGACAGACCGTCCCATGTGTCAACCGCGTATCCCAGTCTGAATTCTTCTATCACCGCCCGGGGGATACCTCGCTGATCAAGGTATCGTCGGCCCGGTTCCCCTCTTTTGTCGGCTGTCAGGGTCTTATGGAAATAGGCCGTCGCATGTTTATTAATTTTAAACAGGGAATCCTTTAATGCAAGTCCTGCCTTCTCAGATGAAGAGAGCGACTTGTCTGGAACGGAAATGTGATATCTGTCAGCCAGGTCTCTCATGGCCTGCGGAAAAGACACCTTGTGATATTCCATCCAAAAGGCGAAGACATCCCCTCCCTTTTTGCATCCGAAACAATGAAACATTTGTCGAGCCGAACTGAC
The DNA here is from genome assembly GCA_049366815.1 of Desulfatiglandales bacterium. Taxonomy (GTDB): domain Bacteria; phylum Desulfobacterota; class DSM-4660; order Desulfatiglandales; family HGW-15; genus CAYNYM01. The sequence goes on from JBMNCO010000257.1 coordinate 3,558, forward strand.
CGTAAAGGAGGGGGTCTTTTCAGAGTGAAAGGGGCACAGTCCCATATGGGTCTGCCCCGCACGTTTCAGTTGCACGAATTGTCCTATAACCTCGACAATATCCGCAGCCCTTTTGATTTCCTCTTTTGCCAGTTGGTATGAATCCATTGCCGTTAGTCAGGGAAAGGCCTTATCCCTTGGTTATGTTCGTGCCCGTGTTGAGTGCACAATCCCATCCGCCGTCCCCCTCCCCCCCCTGAATGCCGGTACTCACAGGGGCGCAATTTTCAATTGTCCCCAGGTCTTCCCCAAAGAGGGAAGGGCATTTTATATGGAAGAACGGCATCCGGGGCGACGGTTTCTCTCAAGTCATGTGATTCCGTGAGCAAAGATTCCAGGAGATCAATTTCGAAAGACTAAAGGATCCAAAAATAAACGGGTTTTGTCAGGTGCCATAGCATCAGAAGGGTCTTCGAGAAATGATTCAGCGTTCAGGTCTTTAAATGAAAAACCCCTTCCCTTGAAAGAAGGAGTTCGATGCAAATACACAATTTTATATTGATTCAGAATAAATTGCCTCATTAAAATATTTGAACCATAGGTCAGACGGCCATAAGTTTGCAAAAATCTTGATCAGAGACAGACCGTATCGTTCAAATACTTTAACACCATAATGGGTCAATTCAATCATTGAGCCTAACTCAATAATGTTTTGGCCATCGCGCTGACCTCTTTCCCCTGGGCCTTGCCGGACATTCGGGCCATGGCGGTCTTCATGACCTTTCCGAGGTCCTTGGGACCGGTGGCACCCAATTCGGAAATGACTTCGCGCAGAGTATTTTCGATCTCATCCGGACTCAATTGTTCAGGCAGATACCCGTATAGGATCTCGGCCTCCTCCTCCTCTTTCAGGGCCAATTCCTCTCGGCCCCCTTGCCTGAATTCCTTTGCAGCCTCTTGCCCCCGCCGGATGAGGGAAGAAATGACGGCCTGTACCTCTTCATCCGTTAATTCACCCATTTTTTCCACCTGCCTGTTCTTCAGGGCCGTCTTCAGCATCCTGAGGCAGGAGACGCGCGTGTCATTTCTGGCCTTGATAGCACCGACCAGGTCATTCGAGATTTGTTCCTGGAATGTCATCTCAATCTGTCTCGCAAATAGTTTAGAGTTAACCGTAAATTATATACTCAAATAGGCTTAAGTCAAGCCAAAATGATGTTTTGAGGCCCCTAACGCAAGATTCTTCCCTAGGAGAGCGGTCTCACAGCGCAATCCCGTCCATATTGACGGGTGAAATATCATCAGGGTTCATCCTCCTGAACCCCCGTCGCCTTGTAGAGTGAACTGAGCACGCTTTCCAGACCGAATTCCGCCAATTCTCCGACCTTCATCCACTTTCCCTTTCCTCTAAAAAAGGTGCTCATGTCGAAGAGGTTTTCACTGAGAGAGTGCTGGGTCTTATCGAACTGCCCCTTCCATAAAATCCGTCCCTCCTCAGGGCCTATGAGGTAAAGGTCAAAGGCCACGGAGGCAGGGCTGTTGACGGCGTAGTCCGTCCCCTGTCTCTCCCTCCAGCGATAGATATAGCCCATAAGGACGGCATCTGCCGCGAAGGCCTGGCCGATTCTTTGAGCAAGTTCAACCTCCCCCAGTACGGCATCGCCTCCGATGAGGCCGGAAAAGGCACCTCTGGCCCGCCCCGGTGTGATGAGATCATACGCATCTATCTTATTGAGATTATCAAACAGCCTATCTGTCATGCCCTCCGAGGTGACCCAGGTGGTGGGGTCAGCCATGAAGACGGAGCCGGTGACAGGACCGCGTGTGACGCCGGATGCCTGCCCCGGGGCGAGCGCCGGCTGAAAACCGATGACGACGATTTTTCGAATATCATGCAGGGTGGTGCCCACATAGAGGGTGGGCTGGGTGCGGGGCAGACAACTCAAAAGGAAGAAGGCCAGTGGCAAGATCGGGAGAAGGGGATGTCGGCAACATCCCCTGAAGATACTGAATTTCATGATGATCCCCCCAAAAAACGAACCCTTATAAGAATCGTAAAAGGTGCGGCGATACGACCGCGAAAAAGACGCCCGTGTCCAAGGCGGGTGAAGCCTTTGCAGCCTTATTCATCATATCAAAACAAAAATGTTACGCAGAACGGACCCCGGCCCCCTAAAGGACTCCCTTGGTCGAGGGGACAGACCCCTTGAGACGTTCATCTCGGGTAACCGCCTCTCCCAGTGCCTGTGCGAAGGCCTTGAAAATGGCCTCGGCAACGTGGTGCGGATCGTCTCCGTATAATAGATCCACATGCATGGTTAGGCCCGCATTGTTTGCCACGGCCCGAAAGAATTCTCTGACCAAGTGAATGTCAAATGTGCCCGTCTTGTTCACTTTTGTGGAAACGCGATAGGCCAGGTAAGGGCGGTTTGACAGATCAATGACAACCCTTGCAAGGGCTTCGTCCATTGGGACGAGGGCTGAACCGTAGCGTCTGATTCCTCTTTTGTCTCCCAGGGATTCGGACAGGGCCAGCCCCAGACATATCCCGATGTCCTCTACCGTGTGGTGATCATCAACTTCCGTGTCTCCTGACGCCGCTATTTGGAGTCTCAGAAAACCATGGGCAGCCAGCAAACTGAGCATGTGATCCATGAATGGGATACCGGTCTTGATCTCTGTCAGGCCCTTTCCATCCAAGTCAAGCTCAAGATGGATGTCGGTCTCTTTTGTCTTCCGGTTAATGGTGGCCGTTCTCTCCATTGAAATACAACCCCGGGTGCGGACAGAAAAACAGCGGTCTCAGCGAGAAACAAGCGACGAAAGCGCGTTTTCAGACAGGACGCCCGTCAGTCGTCACCTGCACATTTCGAGCCGTCGGCGGACATGGGGGAATTTGGACTCTCATCTCAATCCAAAAGGATAACTTTTTGATATTAAATGTATTTTTTGGTTGGATCCCATCAAGTCTCAGCGCCGTGTGTGTAAACCTTTTTTACCTCTCCCATCACATAAAATCAAGGGCAAAACCTACAAAACAGATCCGGGGCATCGAAAATCGCTCTTTTCGGCTTCGGCCGGTCCTCTTTTTTATAGAATGAATGTATGTGTCTCGAATTTATAAAGGCCCTGCGGTCATTGTTTACAGCCTCTGTATTAATCCTTGAATAAAAAAGCACTTTGTGCCAATAGAAGTGTCATCGGCAAGGCGGACCCGGAATATCACCCGGGCCGCCTCCCGGGAAATACAGTGATCATCGCTGGTTTGAATGATACGCAGAGATGCTTGTCTATGAAGATAGAAAAGAATATCCTGATATTGGGGATCGGAAATATCCTGCTTTCGGACGACGGCGTGGGTATCCGGGTCATCGAGAGACTTCAGGACCGTTACGCGTTCGCTGAAAATGTTTCCCTCATGGATGGGGGGGTCCTGGGGTTGAACCTGGTGGGTGCCATTTCGGAGGCCGACCAGGTCATAGTGGTGGACGCCCTCAAGAACGGGGAAGATCCCGGCACCCTTTATCGGCTTGACGGGGATGCGATCCCAAGTCGCTCTGGAAAAATGAACTCCCTTCATCATATAGGGTTTCCTGAAATACTGGAAACCTGCCGGATCCTTGGTCACGTGCCTGATATCGTCGTCATCGGTATCGAGCCTGAGGATATTGAGAGCCACAACCTCGAACTTACGCCTGCCGTGGAATCCATGGTGGATGAGCTCACGGCCATGGTCCTGAAAGAGCTTGATCGGCTGAGCGCCCCCTACCGGGAAAGGAACCCATAAGCATGTGTCTTGCCATACCCTCCAAGATCTTGAAAATAGAAGGTCATGACGCCGTCGTGGATGTTGAAGGCATTCAAAGAAAGGCCAGTGTGCTATTACTCGAGAATGTGCAGATCGGGGACTATGTCATCGTCCATGCGGGATTCGCCATTCACAGGATCGATGAAGACGAGGCCGTGGCATCCCTGGAGCTCTTGAAAGAGGCTGCCGCCGTAGAAGAAAACGAAGAATAAAGATAGGCAGGGACGGGGGCAGGGGGTCGGAAGTGCCTGGATAAGACCCAAAACGGATCCGTCTATGCCTCGGCCTTCTCAGGTTGGGCGGGGCTCTGATCTGCTTTTGGGAAAGAAAGGGTGAATTCCGTGCCCTCACCCTTTCGGGAATCCACGCTGATGTCGCCGCCGAGGCTCTCCACGATCTTTTTTACAAAGGGCAGCCCGATGCCCTTGCCGTAGGGATCTATCTTCTTGGCTTCCTGCGTCCGGAAAAAATCCTCGAAAATCCGGTCCTTGTCTTGAGGTTCGATTCCGATACCCGTGTCCTTGACGTTGAGCACCACGCGATTCGCCGAAGTGCCCAGGGTCATGGAGACAGTACCCCCTGAGGGCGTGTACTTGATGGCGTTGGTAATGAGATTGTTGAAGATCTTTTCCATTTCTTCCTCAGTGGCCATGATGATCGGATCTTCTTCCGGTAAGGTAACCACGAAGACCAGATTCTTTTCTTCAGCACTCGTCAGAAACAGGTCGGCGGCCTTTTGGGCCTGTACCTTCATGGAAAGCGGCTCCCACTGGCTCTGCAGAGCCTGGGTCTGCCACTGGTAGACGTCCAGCAGCCCGGTTGAAACCTCCATGACCGAATCTATGCGCTTGTAGATCCTGTCGACAAGCTCCTTCTGTTTTTCCGTCATGGTTCCCACATAACCCTTCAGCATCACCTCAAGAAGGCTCTGGATCGCCATGAAAGGACCCTTGAGCTCATGGGTCATCAGGAAAATGAATTCGCTTTTGGCCTTATCCTGCCTTAACAGGATCTCATATCCTTGGGCATTTTCAATGGATATGGCGCCCTGGCCGGCCAAGGCATAGATGAAATCCAGTTCCTCCTGGGTGAAGATCTTTTTCTGGGCCATAAAGAGACGCAGGGTTCCAATGACCTTCTTACGGCCCTTCAATGGAACGGCCAGCATGCTGACAATGCCTTCTTTGCGGGCCGCCTCAGGATATTGAACGCCCGGATCGGAAGTCGCATCCAGCACAAAATGCGGTTCCCCTTCCAGTGCCCTGGCCAGACTCTTGTCTGCATCCACAGGACCTTTGTTGAGATACTCCTCACTCAAACCACAGGCGGAAACCAGCTCCAGTCTGTTCGTCTTTTCATCGAGAAGTCTGATCCCGGCCCCCTTCAATTCCAGGAGATTCACCATGCTTTGACAGATGAAGTCCAGCCTGGGATAGAGTCCCTGGGTCAGGTTGGTATCCCTGGCGACCTGATTGAGCAGGCCCAGTTGCTGATTGGCCCGCTCGAGTTTGCCCTGGAGGTCCGTGAGCTTGAGAATCCTCCCCTTATATTGTCTGAAAAACCATGCTACGAAGGAACTGGATACATAAAGGGCGGTGTTGTAAAAAAACAGGAGCATCAGGACGAAAAATAGATTCTTTTGAATGGGTTTGGATATGAAGGATGCGCTGTAAAGGTGCGGAATAACGTCACCAAGCTCCAGCAGGGCCATGGCATTCACAGTCAAGGCGATTAAAGAGACATAGGATATGAAGGTCCACTTTTCGAGAAGGGCGCCGCTCAAGATTACGTGAATAAGTGAGTAAAAAAGGATCGGGCTGGCGACGCCTCCGGTGTAATGAAGGACCAGGGTGATGAAGATCCAGTCCAAGAGGAATTGGGCCAATGTCAACCCAGGGAAAACAGCCGGATCGGAAAGCCGGGTCGGCACCTTGACAAAGAAAAAGTAATGAAGCGCAGCGTTGATCACAAAGATGATCAGAAACATCGAAAGAAGCGCAGGAGTGGGTACGTAGAGATGAATAAGGGAAGAGCCGATCAGAGTAGTCAAGATGACCACCCCCATGAGAACCCACCGCAGCAGGACCCACCATTTTTGTTTTGAAAGGGGCTCTTCCAGGCCCATTCCTTCAAAAAAGTTTCGTACGCTTTTGAGGTAAGGAAACGTCATAGGGCATGCATGGCTCGATTTGTTTTAGGGATCCAGTATCAGGTTTTGTTACTGTTCAGGTTGGTTAGGCCGTAGGCTGAAGGCTATGAGTTTCCTTTCGAATTTTTCAAAGGGCTAAAGTGTTACGAAATTCCACGTTCATAAGAATACCCCAGGCGCTTTGACAGGCCAAGCCTGTCGTGCGACTCCCTCAAGGATCCAAACGCGATTTCAAGAAATCGGAGATACTCGGCCTGACTTTCACGATAGATCAGAAGGTCCACTTCATCAGCAGTTTCCATCCAGAAATACACGATTTCTGGATGGTGCGGTCTGCTATCGGCATTCAGCACTCAGCCTCATGCCTTGTCTTTGCATAGCTTTTGCTGATAGCTGATCGCTGAGTGCTGTTAGCGCGAATCCGGGAATACTCATTTCCGGATATGCATCAGACTTCCTCTCTATTGTCCGGTGCAAGGGTTCCCCCGAGACCGGACTGTGTCATTTTTTTGCAGGGCTAAGCCGATATCAAATGCTTGATTTTCTCCAGCAGGGCCTCGAGCCGAATGGGTTTTTCCACAAATTCGTTCACAGGCAGGTAGTCCCCGTCTTTGTCCGGTGAAAAATCCATGTTCATCTTCTGTGAGACACCGGTGATCATAAGAATGGGAATCTGCGCGTAGTCCTTGAATTCGGAATGGGGATCACGGCTCCTGATCTTCTGGGATACCTGAAAGCCTTCGGTGATGGAATCCATCATGACGTCCAGAATGATCAGGTCCGGATTGACCTCCTTGACCATTTTGAGGCCCTCTGTCCCGTTCCCCGCGCTAAAGACCTGGTAATTATTCGCTTCCAGGGTGATCCGGACGCTTTCGACCAGATCAGGGTCATCATCAATAATAAGGATCTTTGGATTTTCCATGGGTCTCCTCCTCGTCTTCTACCTTCCTAAAGGAAGATGCAATGGGTAGAGCAGGAAATACAGGGATCATAGGCCCTCACAAGCATCTCCAGCATGAGTTCAATCTTTTCGTTGGGCTCCTCCTTGATCTGAGGGACCAGGGTCTCGAAATCCTTTTGAATATTGGCGTGGTTCTGGTTGGTGGGTATCACCACATTGGCCCACACACATTCCCCGTCCTTATTATACTCATATTCATGAAAGAGGATACCCCTCGGCACTTCTACAGATGCACTACCCCTTCCGGCCTTTGGGGTAACAGCCGGCTTTTCATCCTTAAGACCCCTGTCCAGGATGGTATCGATGAGTCGACTGCCGTCCTCCAGACAATGCATACACTCCACGATCTGCGCTACATTATTCATGAAAGGATTGAAGTTTACCGGTTTGAGGTCGAAGAGCTCCGCAACCTGCTTGGCCTTTGGGGTCAGTTGATCATAGTTCAGATTCAGTCTGGCCAGGGCCCCGACCATATAGGAATCCCGGTTGTGACGCGCGAATTTGGCCGTCGACTGGGGGACCAGGTACTCATTGGAAATATCCTTGTATTCTTCGACCGGCCAAGTCCCCCCGTCTGTTGAGGCGATCCTGCCGTCGTAAAAGGCATATTCATCCGGATGGGTCAGGCCGATATATTCCGTTTCCCGCTGAAAGTCCGGGATATTGCCGGAGAGTTCCTTGACAAAGGAGGCCAGGGCCTCCACCTCCGGTACGGCGTCGTTGAGCCTCTTTTGAAGCCCTTCCAGTTCTTCGGCGGTCGGCCATTTTGCGAATCCGCCCACCACCGGACGCTGGGGATGGGTGGTCCTGCCTCCGATCAGATCCGACATCTCGTTGGCCAGACGATGGAGCTTGACGACCAGGAGCACCTGTTCTCTGTGGGTGGCGGCCAGGGGGACCACGCTTGGAGCCCCTGCGAAGTCCGGAAGTGCAAGGTAGCCGACGTGAAGGATATGGCTCTGGAGGGTCTCTCCATGCGTCAAGAGACGCCGAAGGAGTTCGGTCTGCTCTGAAACGGTGACCTTCATGCCGGCCTCTGTGGCCTTGAGGGAAGTAAGGGTGTGGCCGATGGAGCAGATGCCGCAGACCCTGGAGGTGATGTGGGCGACCTCGTACCATCTCCTGCCACGAAGCATGGCCTCGAAAAAACGGGGGGCCTCCACCACCTGCCACTCACATTCCTCTACTTGACCGTCCCTTATCTTGACGTTGATATTGCCGTGTCCCTCCACGCGGGTGACGTGATGGACTTTTATGATCTTTTCGTTGCTCATTTTGCCACCTCCGAGAAACCGGTATAGAGCCTGAAATTTTTCAAGACATCCTGCACGCCCAGTCCGTGCTTGGCGAGAATCTCCCGCTCTGAGTCCACGTTGGGGTGGTCCACGAGACCTCGGCATCCCCAGCAAATGCTCCCTTCAGTCACACAGCAGGCCCCGCAACCCGCCCGGGTCACAGGCCCCATACAGGTCATGCCCAGTTCGAAGACACAGCGGTTCCCCGCCATTTTACATTCGACGCAGACGGGATGGTTCGGGATTTCCGGTTTCTTTCCCAGGAGCAGGGCCTTGACCACACTCGTAAATTCCGCACGGTTGATGGGACAGCCGTGGATCTCGAAATCCACCGGTACCACGGCCTTGAGGGGCCGGGACGGGTAGGTTTCATAATCCAGGGCCTTTTCGCCGTAAACGAACTTCCTGACGGTCTCAAGGTCATGAAAGTTTTTCAGGCAATTAATGCCACCGAGGGTGGCGCAAGCGCCCAGGGCGATCAATTTCTTGGCGTTCTTACGGATGTCCTTGAGCCTGGCCTCGTCGGAGCGACGGGTGATGGAACCCTCCACAAAGGCGATGTCATAATCATCCGAGTGTTCCTTCATGGCCTCCCGGAAACTGACCACGTCGGCATGTCCAAGAACCTGTAAGAGGTCCTCTTCAAGGTTAACGACCTGAAGTTGGCATCCCTCACAGCTCGCGAAATCAAAAAAGGCTATTCTCGGTTTATCCATCACAACGCCTCCTTCAAACCAAAGATGTCTGAATATCTGAATACGGGCCCGTCCTGACAGACGTAAACGCCGTTGATCTGGCAGTGCCCGCACTTGCCCAGCCCGCACTTCATTCTCCTCTCAAGGGAGAGGAAGATGTTCTTGTCCGGGATGCCTTTCGCCTTGGCTTCCAGTATGACGAAGCGATACATGATCGGCGGACCGACCACGACGCAGATGGTCCGGGCGGGGTCGATGTCGACCTTAGGGAAAAGGGTGGTTATGACGCCGATGTGCCCTTTCCAGTCAGGGTCGGCCCTGTCTACGGTTTCGAGATATTGGATGTCTTCTCTGCTCCGCCAATCTTCGAGTTCCTGCAAGAACAGTCTCTCTGAGGGATTTCTCGCCCCGAAGAGGATGGTTATGTCTCCGTATTTTTCCCTTCTGTCCAGAACGTGTTGTATAAAGGACCTCAAGGGCACGAGGCCGATACCTCCGGCCACGAACAGGATGTCTTTCCCCTTGGATTCTTCCACAGGGAAATGGGTTCCAAAGGGACCTCGAATCCCGACCCTGTCTCCGGGTTGAAGGTTGTGCACGGCCTTGGTCAGGTTGCCGACCTTGCGGATGGCCAGTTCGAAGGAGTGGTTGTCGCGGTGCGCGGAGGAAATCGAGATGGGGGCCTCTCCAATGCCCATGATCGACAACTCAACGAATTGACCCGGAAGGTGCCCGAGGGGTTCTCCACTATCGAGCTGTATCTCAAAGAGCTTTTCGCTCTGCGTAAGGTCTTCAATGTGTGTAATTTCGGCCCACTTGGGCAAATAGGGGGAAATCTTCGGCACGGCTTGATTCATCGCTCTCACCTCCTTATTCTTCCTCTTCTTCTTCCTTTAGATGGTTCAGGACATACACCGGGTCGGCAATATCAGCCAGGCAGGCCGAGGAACATCGGCCACAGCCCACACAGGCGAGGTCATCCAGTATCTTGAAGAGATAGAGCCCCTTCCTAAAGAAACGGTGGCGGTAACGCGCCGTTCTGGTTTCCCGGAAATTTTCGCCTGTGGCGACCGCGGCGAAGCCTTCAAGCAGACAACCGTCCCAGCGCCGACGCCGTTCGCCGTGCACGAGGTCCAGATCCATTTCATCCCAAACGTCAAAACAGTAACACGTCGGGCAGACCAGGTTGCAGGTCCCGCAACCGAGGCATTTGCTTGCCTGTTCCTCCCAGAAAAAATTGTCACTGTTGCGCTCCAGAAGCTGGGGAATCTCCCTGCTGGGAAATGTCAGGCCCAGTTTCTTACAGATATTTGAGGTATCTGTGCGGATTTCTGAGCGTCTCTTGCTCTCCTCCCTTGTCGCAGGTCGGAATTTGCCGTACTTTTCCAGGAGATATTTGCCTTTCTCCGTTCCAACCTCCACCGTAAAGCCTTCCCCGATATCCGTCAGCATGAGGTCGAAGCCATTGGACACCGTGGCGGCCTGCATGTGTGACCAGAAGGCGCGGGGAGCAACCCTTGTCGGGTCAATACCGATAAGTATGGCGTTTTCCCTTCTCTTCAGGTAGTGGGGGTCTGGAACGCCGGTTGAGAAGATCTTGTCCATCTGATTGATCGCCTTGAGATCATAGGGATGGACGCCAATGAGAATGAAGGGTTCATCTTTTATCTGGGATTCCACGTCCTGGGACGTGCCCCTCGAAAAGCTCAGGAGGGTTTCGGATGGTGGAAGAAAATACCTCTTGGGAGGAGAGAGGGTGCAGTCGAAGTCGAGACAAAGCTCTTCGGGCGATTGAATCGGGCCGTAGTCATAGGCGCCCTTCTTTTTTTTGACCCCTTCGACTTGATACCTGTTAATGAGATTTCCGACATAGAGATCGACATCGGATTTTTCAATGTACTGTAGTTCCATGTGTCTACCTCGCTAAAAAGTTTGAATCACCTCATGTAAGAGTCGACATCGAAGGTTTAATCATCATTCCGGACAAATCACTGGACCGGTACCTCGGGTTTAAAGGATTTTTTACGCCTCCTTCCCTTTCCTATCCTGTAATAAAGATTAGCAAATTGTATAAACTGAAAAATCAAAAGCAATAGACTGTTCTCTGACGGGTCGTGGAGGCGGCACATTCTCCATGACCTTCCAGGTCCCATGACAATCTTGACTGAGGGAAGAATTCCCGAAGAACCCGGCCGGCCCCATCGGGTATCTGAGATGGATATCTTCCCGTTTCTTGATGATATATGAATGATTCAACGAAATTGTCGGAAACTCTGCAAAAAGGGGGAAGGGTGAAATGGGACGATCCAGTGCGCTGTCCAGGTCTCTTGGATGGGGCCGGGACAGGGGGGACGAAACTCTGACCGAAATCTAAAAACCTGTGAATGAGAGGGGTTTCAGTTCTCACCGCAAGGGGAAAAGTCACATCATCACCTTCGAGTCACTTGATCTCAGATACGTTTTGCTCGATAATCAGGCCATTGCGCCTCTGATCACCAATCGTACCGGCTTTTTACACTAATTTGACGCGGAATGGAATCTTTTTCTTGAAATGCACGCTGCAAAATGCTCGGATATCATTGTAACCGGGAAATGCCTTTGTGTTTTCCCAATTGTTCCTGAGACCTTCCGGGGGAAAAGTCCATGAGAATACAACTCTACAAGAGAATCTTCCTGAATTTTGTCCTGGCCATCGCGATCTTCGGTATCCTTGCAGCCGCGGTCGGTGCCGTGCTGATAAATCGCAATACCTTGAACGAAGCCCAACGCCGGGTGAGCCTCGATTTGCGTTCGGCATGGAGCGTTATCGAGGGTGAGCTTGACAGCCTGGAAATCTTCGTGACCGCCATCAGCGCAGGAAAAAGGGTACAAGACGCCTACAATACGCCTGGTTCCTATGAATTTCGGGAGAGCCTCGAGGTGGCGAGGAGGCAAAGTCATTTTGACTTTCTGACACTCACGGACAATAAGGGACGGGTGATCCTCAGGACGCTGGCGCCCTATACCACCGGTGATTATCTGACCCATGATCCCTTTGTGCGGAGTGCCTTGAGGGGGGAAACCGTAAGTGGTTTTGCCATTCTAGACCTACACCGGCTGCAGTCAGAGGGGGGGGATCTGGAAGAGAGGGCATTCATGGTGTTCGAACCCACCCCCAAGGCCAAACCCAGGGCGAAGTCCTATGAAAGTTCCGGCATGGCACTCATCGCCGCGGCCCCGGTCGAGGATGAGACGGGCGCCAGAAGGGGCACCATCTATGCCGGGGTCCTCCTCAATCGTAAGCACGGGATTGTGGAAAAGATCCAGTCCATTGTCTTTGAAGACCGGACGTACAAGGGCAAGCCCTTGGGGACGGTGACCGTCTTTCAATGGGACAGCCGCATTGCGACCAACGTCACCCTGGCCAGCGGGAACAAGGCCATCGGCACGCGGGTGAGCGAGGAGGTCTACAACAAGGTCCTGGAAAATAACCTCAATTATTATGACAGGGCCTTTGTCGTGAACGACTGGTATCTGAGCGCCTATGACCCGATCCATGATATCGAGGGGAAGGTGATCGGCATCCTCTATGTAGGGGTTTTGGCCAGACAATACGACGACCTGAAGCGGAACCTGTGGTCGCTTTACGGTCTTATGTCCCTGGGGGCGGCCGTTATCGTACTTGCCCTGGGACTGGTATTTTCCAGACGCCTGACCGGATCAATCAGCCGACTGGCCGATGCCGCAGGCGAAATTACCCGGGGGCGGCTCGACCTGAAGGTGCCCAAGCCCCGCTACGATGACGAGGTCCGGGACCTCACAAAGGCCTTCAATGTCATGGCGGACAGCCTCAGGGAAAGAGAAGATAGGCTGACAAGGACCAATACCGAACTGGAGTACACCAACCGCTCACTTCAGATAGCGAATCACAACTATTTGAATATGCTGGGTTTTGTTTCCCATGAGCTGAAGAATACCCTGGGGGTCATCTATACCTCGGCCAATGCCCTGCGCATGGTTTCGGTGGGTCAACTGAATCCTTCCCAGGATAGCCTGGTTCAGAACATCGCCAGGAGCATCGACAAGGCCTTGATCATGACCCGTAACTACCTCGATCTTTCGCGCATAGAAAAAGGCGAGCTCAAGGTCGAGCCGAAAAATATCGATATGGTCAAGGATGTCCTGAAACCGGTCCTGGATGAATTCAATGAAACGATCGCAGAAAAGGCCGTTACCGTTGAAAACGCCATGCCGGAGACCATCCCACTCAAGGGGGACCGGGATCTCCTTCAGATCGTCTATAAGAATCTCATCGATAATGCCCTGAAATACGGCAGGGAAGGGGGGAAGATAAGACTGGCCTTCACACAGATGGGAAACGCCCTGCGCTTCGAGGTCTGGAACGAAGGGCCGGATCTCTCCAAGGAGCAGCTTTCACAGATCTTTGACAAGTTCGTTCGGATCAAAGAGAAAACGGGTTCATCCAAGGGCACGGGATTGGGCCTGTTCATCACAAAAGACATCGTCAACAAGCACGGCGGCGACATCTGGGCCGCATCCGAAGAGGGTAAGTGGGTGAAGTTCATCTTTACCCTGCCATCCGAACCCTTGGAGACGAACTGATTTGCATCCGGAACCGGCCTCAACAAATCCGGGGTAGGAGTTCTCCGGCCGGCAGATCAATGATCCTGGAGGTCCCCAGCCGTGTCTCCATGACAACCCGTCCGGGATGCTCCCCCGTGATCTCCCCGATGATCACGGCGTCGGTGCCGTATTCGTGACGGCGCATCTTTTCAAGGATCCCTTCGGCATCCTGTGGGGCAACCACGGCCACGAGCTTGCCTTCATTGGCTACATGGAGAGGATCGAATCCCATGAGCTCGCAGGCGCCTTGAACCGTGCGCCTGAGAGGTATCCTGTCTTCCATGATCCTGATCCCTACCTTTGAGCTTTCCGCAAATTCGTTGAGGGTGCTCGCGAGCCCCCCGCGGGTGGGATCACGCAGGCAATGGATGTCCGGGCTTACCTCCAGCATGTCCCTTACCAGCCCGTTCAGCGGGGCGCAGTCGCTCTCCAGGTCTGATTCAAACTGAAGACCCTCTCTGCGGCTCAGGAGGGCAATGCCGTGGTCTCCGATGGTTCCGCTCAGGATTACCTTGTCCCCTATCCGCGCGCGGAGGCTGGATATGTCCAAGCCTTCCGGCACACGACCTATTCCGGAGGTGTTGATGAAAAGCTGATCGGCACCTCCGCGGTTGACTACCTTGGTGTCCCCGGTGACGACCGACACCCCGGCCTTGTCCGCCGTTTCCCTGACCGAGCGGATGATTTTTTCGAGCTGTTCCAAGGAAAAGCCTTCCTCCAGGATGAGGGAAAGGCTCAGGTACATGGGATCGGCCCCCGCCATGGAGAGATCGTTGACCGTGCCGCAGACGGCCAGTTTACCGATGTCCCCGCCGGGAAAGAAGAGGGGGTTGACCACGTAACTGTCGGTGGTAAATGCCAGGCGACCCTCGAGGCGGATGACGGCTGAATCGTCGAGCCTGTTGACCAGGGGATTGTCCAGTTGGGGCAGGATGGTCTTTTTGATCAGCTCGTGACTCAGTCTGCCCCCGCTGCCGTGGGCGAGGAGTATCTTATCGTTCATCGGTCTCACCAAAAAGAAAATAGGCCGCACAGGCCCCCTCGGAAGAAACCATGCAGGGTCCGACAGGGTGGTCGGGTGTGCAGGCCTTTTTGAAGAGTCTGCATTCGAAGGGTTTTCGGACACCCCGAAGGATGTCACCACAGATACATCCGGGGGGTTCCACCGGGGGCGGCACTTCGACGGCAAAGGCCGACTCCGCGTCGAATTCCCGAAAGGGCTCCCTCAGCCTGAGGCCGCTTCCCGGTATGGGTCCGATTCCTCGCCAATCCGCCTCTGAGGCCTCAAAAACCCTGTTCATTATCGCAAGTGCCCCCGGATTCCCTTCAGGTTCGACACCCCGCCGGTAGGCGATCTCTACGCAGGGCCGGCCCCTCTCGATCTGGGCCAGCATCATGTCCACTGCGACGAGAATGTCCACAGGTTCGAAACCGGTAATCACCGAGGCGATGCCGTAATCACCCGCAACAAAGGCGTATGGGCGAGAACCGATGATGCTGCTCACATGGCCCGGACACACAATGCCGTCCAGTTTGATCTCCCCGGAATCCAGCAGGACCTTGATGACCGGCGGGCACAGCTTGTGCATTGAAAGTACAAAGTAATTCCGGATTCCCCTGGATCGGGCCTCGAGCACGGAGGCTGCAATCGTGGGCGCTGTGGTTTCGAACCCGATTCCCGCAAGGATCACGAATTTTTCGGGATTCCCACCGGCCATTTCCAGGGCGTCGAGGGCGGAGTAGACGACCCTCACGTCACTCCCTTCGGCCCTGGCCTGTTGCAGGCTCGATCGGCTCCCGGGGACCCTGAGCATATCTCCGAAGGTAGCAAGGATGACGGTCGGCAGTCTGGCAAAGGCAATGGCCTTGTCGATCTCGGCAATCGATGTCACGCAGACCGGACAGCCGGGCCCGGAGAGCATGTTCACTTTCGGGTGGAGGAGCTGACGCAGGCCGTGTTTCATGATCGCAAAGGTGTGCCCCCCGCAGAATTCCATGAAGGTCACGTTCCCGGGCGTACGCCGGTGGATCCTCTGCACGAGCCTCTTGACCAGTTCAGGATTCCGATATTCTTCCTGATATTTCACGCATCCTCCATCAGTTATGAATAAAACACATCCAAAATGGAATGTGCCGCTGCTTTTTTGGTACCTGAAACTGTAACAC
>JBMNCO010000258.1:0-7072 GCA_049366815.1 Desulfatiglandales bacterium
ACAGGCCCGCCTTTTGTGCAAGGACCCCGAAGGCCAGCCCGATCGGGACATACCCCAGGCAGATAGGCCAAGCGGCCCTGATGCCCTCTTTCCATGCGTTCCCTGTGCGGGTTTCTTTTCTTGTGGTCTCATCTCTTGAATTCATGCCCGGTCTCTTTCCGATAAAGATGGATAGGTCTCGTCTTTTTACCCGCCCCGGGAGCCTAATGCAAGTCCTTCCTTATTCTCCTAATCGACCGTCTCATTAAAGATGTATTGATTCAAATCAAGTGGTTCAGACATGATTCTGATTCCGAAACAACACAGGCCCGGGCCGGGAAAATTCCTGCCCATGCCTTTCGTGGCTCGGGTTGGAATTTGATGTAAAACTGACAGTTTTGCATCTAAAGCAGGCGACAATGGAGACTTGAAAAATTAGAAATATATTCATATATTAATGTTATGAAATATGCCATCAGGATCGAAAAGCAGGACCTGGGGAGACGACTGGATATGAACAGGGATGACACCAGATACGATCAATCGGAAGGGATACTTCTTCCTGTCAATCCCCCCATTCAGGGACCGGAAATTTCAGACGCGTCAACAGAGGGCTGTTGAACCACCCGCAGTGAGGCCCAGGTGGGCCGTCCGAGTTTGGAGCAACCCTTCGTGCAGGGAACGATCAGGACCGAAACGGGCGAAGTGCCAAGGATCGATTCTGCTCTGGTCTGGGCCGATCGCTGGGGAAGCATCAAGGCCAGGTGGGGCATCGGACGGATGCATTACAAGGTGGATCCGGGGCTTTACGCACTGGGTTCGCCGGACAGGCGTTCTCCCGTACTGGTGACGGCGAATTACAAAATGAGTTTTGACCGGTTGAGAGCGGCGCTTTCGGGTAGGGACGCCTGGATCCTGGTCCTGGACACCAGGGGCATCAATGTGTGGTGTGCCGCAGGTAAAGGAACCTTTGGCACCGAAGAACTGATTTTCCGCATCGAGTCGAGCGAATTGGAGCGGGTCGTTTCACAACGAACGGTGATTCTGCCACAACTGGCAGGCCCTGGGGTGGCGGCTCACCAGGTGCGCAGATTATCCGGATTCAAAGCGGTCTATGGACCTGTACGCGCGGAGGATCTGCCCGCCTTTCTGGATGCGGGTCTCAAGGCCACCCCTGAAATGCGCAAAAAGACCTTTACCATAAAAGAACGGGCTGCTCTCATTCCCGTTGAACTGGTGGGGACACTGAAGTGGGCGGTGATCATTTGCCCCCTCCTTTTTATCCTTGGGGGCTTAGGTGGTGGCGGTTTGTTCTGGGTCAAGGCCCTGAGCGCCGGACTTTTTGCCGTTCTTTCCTTTTCGTCCGCTATTTTGGCGGGTGCCGTTGCGACGCCCCTCCTCCTTCCCTGGCTTCCGGGGCGGGCCTTTGCCTTCAAGGGAATGGTCATGGGTCTTGTCGCAGCATTCATCCTGTCCATTGCCCACATAGGAAATTTTGGGACATGGAGCGCAAGGCTGGAAGTCCTCGCATGGTTTTTACTCACGCCTGCCGTGGCGGGTTATCTGGCCATGAATTTTACGGGATCCTCAACTTACACCTCCCTTTCAGGAGTCAAAAAGGAAATGAAATGGGCCGTGCCGATTGAGATCGGGGCAGGCGGTGTCGGCCTCGTGCTTTTGCTGAGTTCCCGATTTATGGCCTAGGAAGGGACTGAAATGGGAGACATGATATATCTCAAAGAGGTGGTGACCCTATACTTCGATCAGGAAAAGTGTGTGGGGTGCGGGATGTGTATCACCGTGTGCCCGCACGAGGTCTTTGCGAAAGTGGACGGTCATGTGATAATGGCGCAACGGGATGCCTGTATGGAATGTGGGGCCTGCGCAAGGAATTGTCCCGAAGGGGCTGTGACCGTCAAGGCAGGCGTGGGATGTGCCGCGGCTGTCATCAATACCGTACTGGGCGTCAAGGGAGATGCCTGTTGTTGCATCATCGAGCCTGACGGGGCGGAAGAGACGGGCGGTGCCCGAGGGGCAGGCCTTGGCAAAGGATCGTGCTGCTAGAGATCAACATCCAAATGGTTTCGCGGCGCGGTGTGATAGGAGAAAGCCTATGTCCGATGCGGTGCGAATCATGCGTGGTTTTTCTTCATCTGTAGACCACCACCGATTGTTGCACCCTGCAGGATCTCCGATGGGCTGCGTGCTTTGCCAATAAATCACGAAGGAGAGAATGATGTCTGTTACAGAAGGAGTGGTTTTAAAAATAAACGAACAGGGAACAGCAGAAATCCTGATCCAGGCCGACCCGGGCGGGTGTATTCCCGGTGCGCCCGAGGTGAATCATTGTCACTGTTCCGGGTGCAGCTCGCGGATCACTGTGGATGCATCGAATGATATAGGGGCCTTGCCCGGCGACCGGGTTCAGGTGGAGCACAGACCCGGGGCGGTCTTGAGGAGCGTGGGGTCACTCCTCGGTATCCCGGCCCTTGGACTTCTATTCGGACTCCTTGCCGGCGGGGCACTGTACAACCGCTCCGAGGTTGGAGGAAACGCAGCCCTTCTGTTGGGTGGCGCCCTGTTCCTCGCCGGAGTCGTTGCCGGAATTGTTGTCTACAGACGGGTCAGTGCGTATTGCCGCCCATTTATCAACCGGATACTTTCAAAGGGAATCACCATTGGCGCCTCTCCCAGGACCATCGATCCGGTTTGCGGGATGGACGTCAACCCCTTTGATGCCCCTGCACACCTCGATTACAGGGGCCGGATCTACTACTTCTGCCGATCCGGCTGCATGAAGGCATTTCTCAAAGACCCTTCCAAGTACATCCACGAACCGGCCTTCCAGAGGGGGTAGTCAAGGGTTTCTCTCACCCTTGACCGAAATAGAATTTGCCGTTCCAGGCAGAGATCGGCTTGTCCGCCACGGGCGTGGTATGTCCCCTTCGTTGCGCTCTCTCCGCCGTCCATGGCTCTCGGGTCGCTGCGGGATTTTGGCCCTTCATCTGTCCTGATTCAGGGCCAAAGTATTCCGCCTTAGGCGGGACTCCGAGAACATCCCGGCCCCTGATTCCCGCAACTTATGCCGAACACCAATGCTTTGACATATTTTGTCGTTTGGTTGATTTTTTGTCCTTTGTCCCATATAGTTCCCAAAGGCCGGATCGAGGGACATGAGAGGCCGCCCATGGACCCTTCGTCCGGTTGGAGGGGCCTATCTGCAGATATCTATGATCACACTCACCCTTTAATAATTTAATGCCCCTCATTCACTTTGTCTGCCGGCGGTTGAAATGTTGCGTCGTTACTGGACGTGAAACCCGCTTACCAAAAGGATTCCATGCAAAAATATGGGCAAGAGGATCTGCGGCACCTGGCGCTGTTCTTTCTATGCCTCTTTGGTTCCGTGATTTTTTTTTCATGTGGCACCATTTCAAAGACCTGTGATGTCGTAGGGGGCACCGTGTCAACGACCTATCGGGTCACGAAGGGTGTCACAAAGGCTGCCATAGGTACGGGCCGCGTCGTCTACAAGGTGGGTGGCTTTACCTTCAAGGTGGTCATGGCGCCCCTGACCTGGCCCCTTACCCGGGAAGAGATCGAATCTGTGGACGGTCTGCCGCCCAAGGAGGCCATCCGCAGGGGGCGGGTTAAGAACGCACCCTATGTGGTGCGGGGAAAGAGGTATGTCCCTCTGTCTGTCGAGGATTCTCAGCGTTACAGGGAAACGGGGGTTGCATCCTGGTACGGTTATGAAACCCGGAGAAAAAAGGGGGGGCACATGACCGCCAACGGAGAAGCCTTTTATCCGAACGGCCTCAGTGCGGCCCACAAACACCTGCCCCTTCCGATGCACGTGCGGGTCACCAACCTTGAGAACCGGCGCACGATCATCGTCCGAGTCAATGATCGGGGACCCTTCGTGGAAGGACGCATTATCGATCTCAGCGCCGGAGCGGCCCGAAAACTCGGGTTCTATAAGCAAGGAACCGCGAAGGTTTTGGTTGAGGCGATCCAACTGGAGGGCTAGGGTCGAATAGCCGTAACCCGTACAGTTGCAGAGACAGCGGCTCTAGAAGAAAGAGACGCTCAAACCTGTCCAAAATAGTGCTCCGGGGCAAAGGATAAACGGCTGACCATAGAGAATCGGAGGTGAACATGAGCATGATAAGGCCCAAAAACTACAGAATCCATCTCGAACCGGATCTTGAACGTTTTGAGTTCTTGGGAAGAGCTGAAATCCTGCTCGAGGCCCGGCAACCGGTTTCAGAGGTGACCTTGGACAGCCTGGATCTCGATATCATCGACTGCGTTGCAAGGGCAGGGGGTGAACTTTTGAAATGCTCCTGTACCCTGGATGCGAAAGAGGAGACCTTGAGCGTTTCATTTCCCCTGGAAATATCCGGTGAAGTAGAAATCCTGATCGATTACAGGGGAAAAATCAATGCCGAGATGCAGGGCTTTTACAGAAGCACAACGTCGGTCCAAGGTCAGGAGAAGATCATCGCCGTAACGCAATTCGAAGAAAGTGATGCCAGACGTGCCTTTCCTTGTCTCGATCATCCTTCCCAAAAGGCGACCTTTGAGATTGAGATTGTCGTTGGGGAGGGTCTCAGTGCCATCTCCAATACACCGGTCTCGGAAAAGAAGGGCCTCGGAGCAGGGAGACAACGCGTCAGATTCGAAAAGACCCCCTGCATGTCGACCTATCTGGTCTTCTTTGGCATCGGTGAATTTGAATTCATCGAGGAACCGGGAGACGTTCTGCTGCGGGTGGCGGGTATGCCGGGCACTGCGGGGTTTGGGCGTATGGGGATGGACTTTGCAAAGAAGTGCCTCGATTTTTGCGAGCAGTTCTTCGGTATCGCCTATCCCCTGGCCAAGCTTGATTTGATCGCTGTTGCGGATTTTGCCGCAGGGGCTATGGAAAATTGGGGGGCGATCACCTTCAGGGAAAACCTGCTTCTTTACGACCCCGAACTCGCTTCCCGGGCGGACGAGGAGAGAATCTGCGAGGTGATTGCCCATGAGATCGCCCACCAATGGTTCGGGAATCTGGTGACCCCTTCCGACTGGAAGTATCTCTGGCTCAACGAGAGTTTCGCTACCTACTTCGCATACGGGGTAGTCAACCATTACCGCCCTGAATGGGACGTTTGGGATCAGTTCCTCATAGGACAGACCCGGGTCGCCATGGACCGGGACGCACTGCATGAAACCTTTCCCATAGAACTGCCGGGTGGAGAACATGTGGTCATCAATGCGAGCACAGCACCGATCATCTACAACAAGGGCGCGAGTATCCTGATGCAGGTAGAGGCCTACGTGGGCCGGGAAAAATTCAAGAAGGGATTGCAGCAATACTTGAAGGCCCACGCCTATGCCTGCGCATCGAGCCACGACCTGTGGGACGCACTCGAGGCGCAGTCGGAAAAACCTGTGAGCCGGTTGATGGAGGGATGGATCGAACAGAGCGGATTTCCCCTGGTGGATGTCCGCAGAGAGGATGATAAGCTTATCATAGCCCAGGAGCGCTTTACCTTTTTGCCGGAACCGGCTGGGGGGCTGTGGCCCATCCCCCTTGAAATCTCCGCCTTCCTTGAAAATGGTGAAATCAGGCATCTGAGCACACTCCTCGAGACCGGGGAGGGCCCTGTTGATCTGGGCCTGGATGTCCTGTCCTACAAGGTGAACGCGGGACAGAAAGGTTTTTACAGGGTTCGTTACCGTGATCCGGAGAATCTCCGTGCCCTGGGCGAGATGGCGGCCCAAAAGAGGCTTTCCCCTCAAGACCGATGGGGGGTGCTGGACGATCTCTACGCCATGGTGCAAAGAGGGGATGTTTCCGTCCCGGAATACCTGGACTTCCTTGACTATTTTGTGCAAGAGGAGGCCTTCCTGCCTCTTACGAGCATGGCATCGAACCTCTTTCACATCCGTCTCGTCATGGGGAAGGATATTGGAAAGAGGGCGGCCTCTCTGGGCAGGGCGCTATTTGAGAGGGTTCTTGGGGAAATCGGTTATGATCCCGGACCCGATGAGTCGCAGACCACATCCGTTTTGAGGGAACAGATCCTCTGGCATAGCCTGGTATACGGATCCGGGGAGGCGGAGATATTTGCCCTGGGGCGGTTCCGTGCCCTGAAGGAGGGGCAAAGGGTCCATCCGGATCTCCTGAAAAGTGCCATGCGAGCCGGCGCCTTTCTGGGAGGAAGAGAGGCCTTTGACTGGTTCGGTTGGCGATTCAACATCTCTGAAAACGAACACGAGAGAATGAACATCCTCTGGGCCATGGGCTGTTTCAGAGACAGAAAATCGATTGAGGCTGTCCAGGCCTTTGTGATGGACAAGGTGCCCTCCAGAAACCGGTTCATCCCGGTGGGGGCCCTGGGAGCGAATCCCTGGGCTGCGCCTCTGATGTGGGACTGGTATGTGTCAAATCAGGGGTCACTGGAATCGCTTCATCCGGTTCACTATGAGCGGGTGATCGAGGCCGTCGTTCCCTTTGGGGGTCTCGGGAGAGAAGACGAAGTCCGGGATTACCTGAAGGCCCATATGCAAAGGACGGACAAGGCCGGGGATGTGATCAGGCTGAGCCTTGAAAGACTGGCGATCAATGCCGGAATGAGGCATGCGGGGATGGTGTCCCACCGGGTGACCTGAGCCGTACTGCTCGATTCTGTTTTAGATATGCGTGAATCGAGCTGGTTTTTGAAAAGAGGTTCCCGGCGCACTGGAGCAGAAAAGAAAATCGAAAAGGACTGACAATGACATGACAAACAGAGCCAAACTGGCCATGTGCAATATATTGTCCGATGTCCGGGAATTGAGGGCCTTTGCCGTCGAAAATCGGTTTCGGGGGATTGAATGGTCTTTTTCTCTTGATGAAATACCCGAGACACCTTCGGACCAATCCAGTTGGGTGATGGATCAGACCGTCTTCGCCCCCCTGGAGGTCCGTTATCACTGTCCCTTTTATCAGACCGACCTGGGTCATGACGATCCCTTGGAAGCGAAGGCCGCAGAAATCCTGTTTCGGAAAATCATCCGTCTGGTCTCCAAGGCAGGCGGGCGATATCTGACCATTCATATC
>JBMNCO010000259.1:0-5832 GCA_049366815.1 Desulfatiglandales bacterium
GTCCTCCCGCTGGTCACTTCAGAAAGGGTGCATGATTTCCACACAGTTATTGGAACGGGCTAAATTCATACAGAAATTTAACATTTTAGGCCCTTGAAAATTACCCCATCACGGAGGGGCCATGGCCCAAATTGCAGGGCCTTTTCAAACAGCTAAACTCATATCAGATTTTCAAGGGTTTTCTGCAGACAATGCGTGCAACGGCCCTGTCCGGGTCCTGTTCAATCCCCTCAGAATGGTAAATCAGATCCCAGTCCTTGAACCAGCCCTTCAATTCACCGGGTTTGAGGAGGAAGTCGGGATTACGGGGTTTCCCGAAACGGGCCTGTTCAATCGTAAAGGTCTCATAGATGAGGATGCCCCCGTCGATCAATGCCTTCCTGATACAGGGGATCAGGGGGCGGTGGAGGTAGCGAAAGACGATGATCCCGCCGAAAAGGTCCTGATTCAAGGGGTTGACCCCTTTCTCTTCCAGATCCACCTGCCGGATGTCGACCTGCAGAGCCTTCTCCTCGGCCAGTCTTCTTGCCTGCCCCAAGGCGTCGGATGATCGATCCATCAGGACCACGGAAAGTCCCTGCTCGGCCAGAAACAGGCCGTTGCGCCCATCACCGCAGGCCAGATCCAGAACCGCACCCTTCATGGTCGTTGGGGAAAACAGATGACTATAGTCGAGAAGCAGTTGAGCCGGCTCCGACATCTTGTGCTCGTCAGACAAAGCAACCTCCTTGTTTCATTATAGGATCTCAGGCGATGCATCGGGTTTGAAGGGGTTTATCCGGACGGCAAGAGAGAACATGTAGGGGTAGTTCTCGCTTAGGTGTTTCATGTAGTCCAGCCACTCGACGATGATCAATTTATAGGCCCGCTCGATATCGGCGGAAATATGTCCGGAGTCGATATCTGAAAGGCGTCTGAGGTCTTTCCTGTAGATCAGTTCTTCAGTGAGATGAAACACGGCCCAGAGCAGATCCGTGAATGTATCATGTTCGAAGAGGTTGGGATTTTCAAGCATGCGCAGGAGAAAGCCCCGCTTTTCATGGAGCAGGTTCCTCAATTCCACAAAGCCTTCGCCCTGGATATCGATGCGGCAGTCATGGGCTTTCAAGCTGTTTTTCAATCTGGTGTATTCCTTTTTGGTAAAGCTCCCATCCTGGACCTTTTCCTGAATGCGTTCACAATTCATATCAAATTTTGAAAAGACCTTGATCAGCTCATATCCCACCTCGCTGAAGAAGGCCCCTATCAACATATTCAGTTTTTCCATCAGGGTCTTTTTTTCACGCTCGGTCAATAACCTGTGAATGATCAGGGTGACCAGCAGGACCTCAATGGGGACAAAGGCGACATCTCCCACGAGAAAGATAAAGATGTGATGAGGATCCCTGAAAAGGAGGTAATGGGCCACGTAAAAGAGGGTGGAAAGGGCGAGCAGGGCAATCATCAGAAGCGTCTGCCAACTCAAGCGTGATCGTCTCATGGTTTGATGACCTTTACTGTCTTCACTGCCGCAGGGGCAACAGGGTTTGTCGCTTTGACGACCCGGCCGATGATCGCCAGGGCCTCTTCCACCTGGGCCCGGGTCACATCCAGATGGGTCACGGCCCGCGCAGTATATTTCCCCAGGACCGAAATCCTGACCCCGTAGGGCCTCAAACGCCGGTCGAACTCTTCGGCCGTGAGACCCAGCCCGGAGACGTCGAAAAAGACAAGATTGGTGTCCACCGGCTCGACGCTGATTCCTTCCATGGCGGCAAGACCATGCGCCAGGACCTGGGCGTTTTCGTGGTCCTCCCCCAGGCGGGCCACGTGATGTTGAAGGGCGTAGAGCGCCCCTGCTGCGATGATACCGGCCTGCCGCATGGCACCGCCGAACTGATGCTTCCAGCGCCAGGCCTCTTCTATGAATGCCTTGGTGCCGGCCAGGGCGGCCCCCACGGGCGCGCCAAGGCCCTTGCTGAAGTCGATCCAAACGGAATCAAAGGGCGCGGAAAAGTCCCTGGCGGAAACACCGGTTGCGATGACGGCGTTGAGAAGACGCGCGCCGTCCATATGGCAGGAAAGACCCTGTTCGCGGGCGAGACCACAGACTTCCTCTATGGTTTCCAGGGGCCAGACGCTGCCGCCCCCCAGGTTCGAGGTCTGTTCGATGAGGATCATCCTGGAGCGGGGGGAGTGGTTGTCCCGCGGTCGAATGGCGTCCCGGACCTGCTCGGCCGAGAAGATGCCCCGCCTGCCGGCCACGGGGAAAATGGAAGCCCCGCTGAGGGCGGCCGCACCTCCCGCTTCAAAATGCCGGATGTGGGCCGTGACGTCCATGATGATCTCGTCCCCGCCTCTGCAGTGAGTCCGGGTGGCGATCTGGTTGCACATGGTGCCGGAGGGAAGAAACATGGCGTCTTCTTTGCCCAGGAGATTGCAGACCCTGTCCACGAGTTCGTTGACGGTCGGGTCTTCCTTCTGTTGCTCATCACCGACCGGGGCATTACAGATCGCTTGCCGCATGCCCGGGGTCGGGCGTGTTATGGTGTCGCTGTAAAGATCAATCAGGATATTTTGACTCATGATGCAAACGACTCCTCAGGACCAAAAGGACCTGTCGGTACTCTTTCGTCCGGAACGGTAAACGGATCCCCGAAAGGGTTTCGTCCCTCTTTAGGGGGCATCTCCCCCGCCCTCACAGGTCCCCTGACTTTTTGCCTGTCATACTTTCTATATCCACCTTTATCACACAGGTTTTCCCCAGGATTTTTTCTTCATAATCGAATGATGAGGGACCCGCGTAATGTTCCATGATGATTGCCAACGCCCTGTGTTTGGCCGCAGGGTCCTCAATCAGGGAGGCCTTGCCGAATCCCACGACGCTGCGGAATTTCATGCCCCATTTGCAGGCCGCTTCGGATCGGATGAGTTCCCGGTCCGTATCACATTCAAAACAGACCGCGCTGTTTTTCCTGAGGATGTCCATCTTCTTACCCTCTTGGGCCGTATGAAAATAGAGGGTGTTGTCCCTGTAACCGAAGCAGAGGGGGATGATGTAGGGGAGGGTGCCGTCGGCCATGCCGAGTCTGCAGACCTGCGCCTTGAGTATGATGTCCTCGATTTCATTCCTGTCCGTTATTTCCTTTTCTTTCCTTCTCATGTCTGAAGCTCCTGTCTGAACCGAAAACGATCATAGGGGCGGTGATGGAAGGTTCGCCGCGACCGATCCTGCTGATTCCTAAAGCATTGATTTCGGCTGCCCGGTGCAGGTCAGAACATTATTCCAGAGCCTTCCTTTGGGGTTGATCTGCTTGCGTGTGGAAACGGCCAGGGGAATGGGCACGTGGGTGAATTGGTTTTTCCAGAAACCGACGACCATATTGGTCCTTCCCGCCATGCCCGCATGCACCGCATTATGGCCAAGCAGCAGGCAGAAGGCCGAGTCATGGGCGTTGGCCGGGAGGCTGCGTATGGTGTAACTCGGGTCGATGTATTTCAGTTCCACGTCCACGGCGATCCGGTCAAAAAAGGATTTGATCCTGTCCCTCAGAAATAGGCCGATGTCTCCAAGTCGAACGTTTCCCGAGGCGTCTTTCTCTCCTGTCTCACCCATCAGATCCTGCCCGGCGCCCTCACCGACCACGATGACGGCATGAGTTCTGCGGTCGATGCGATCTTTCAGGGCCTCCAGAAAACCCTCCAGACTGAAGGCGACCTCCGGCACCAGACAAAAGTTGACTGCATTGTTGGCAAGGCTGGAAAAGGCGGCGATGAATCCCGAATGCCGTCCCATCAATTTGACAAGACCGATGCCGTTTCTCGCCCCTTCAGCCTCCGTGTGGGCCGAGTAGATGGATTCCGTGGCCTCTGAAACCGCGGTTTCAAAGCCGAAAGACTGCTCCACGCAGGAGATATCATTGTCAATGGTCTTGGGGATCCCGATCACGCTGATCTTCAGATTGCGGCGACCGATCTCCTCGGAGATCTTCTCCGCCCCACGCAGGGTCCCGTCTCCTCCGATGGCGAAGAGGATTCCCACATTCATGCGTTCCAGGGTGTCGACCATCTCAGAGATGTCTTGGGGACCCCGGGATGAACCGAGAATCGTGCCCCCCTTGAGATGAATATCCTTTACTTCCTGGATATTCAATTCCAGGGGCGTGTGGGCATGTCTGTAGGTGAGCCCCTCGTAGCCGTAGCGGAAACCGAACACCGTCTTTACACCGTAGTTGTGATAGAGCCCGAGGACAATGGCCCGGATCACATCGTTCAATCCGGGACAGATTCCGCCGCAGGTCACGATGCCGCACTTGAGCTTGGAAGGGTCAAAGAATATCTTCTCCCTTGGGCCGGCCATCTCGAAGTGGGGGGGCTCTTTCCCCTCATCTGCAAAGGCCCTGATATTTTCGAGATTGTCATGGTATAGGACATGTTCTCCCGGCCTGACGAATTCAATGCCGGACATGGGCGAGGGAATGCGGCTTTCGCCCAGTCTCGACACCTCGAGCGATGAATCAAGATTCAGCACGGCTGCCTCCGATGAAAATCGTCTTTACTGAAATGGACTGGCTGGCACTGCGAAAACGACCTGAACCAAGATACACTATCAAAGGGCATTTAGACAAGGACCTTGAAACCCCATGGGAAAAGGCGCCTGTCTTTGGACGCGCCTGATCCCGGTGCGGGTGTCCGTTCGAGATGCGGGAGCGTCAGGATCGGACCTGTCGGCACCCCGGGAAATTGTCTCCAAAAAAGAGAAAAAAACTGGTATGGTTGCCTTTTGCATCGCCTTCGTTGTGATAAGCATCAAGTTTTTGGGACAATTCAGACAGGAACCCTGCGGAAATGACGGACCTGATCAAGGCCCTTCGAAAACGGGGCATAAGATTTGTTTTCGGTATGATATTGACGCTCTGCGCCGTCCAGGGCGGGAGGGTCTGCAGAGCGGAGAAGGAAGGACTCTTCCCCTTCGGCCCCGGCGAAAAACTGGTTTTCGAGGCGAGGTGGGAATTTATCAAGGCAGGGGAGGCCGTCCTTGAAATTTTGCCTCTGGAAGAGATCGACGGTGTGGAGGCCCTCCATTTTGTCATGCACGTGAAGACTGTTCCATTTGTGGATGTCTTTTATATGGTCCGGGACAGGATGGACTCCTATGTGGATGCCTCAATGACGCATGCTCTCCTTTACAAAAAACATCAGGAAGGAAGGCGTAAAAGGGAAATCGTCGTCACCCTGGACTGGGAAAAAGGGGAGGCCCGATATACCCAATCGGGCCAAAAAAGAGACCCCGTGCATCTCATGCCCGGTGCCTTTGATCCCCTGTCCGTATTCTACGCCTTTCGGAAAAATGAACTGGAAGTGGGCGGGGAGATCAGGGTCCCCGTGACGGACGGTAAAAAGTGCATCCTTGGCAAGGCGAGGGTTATAAGGATGGAGCGAATCCGGATCAAGAGCGGTGCCTATGATACCTATCTGGTGGAGCCTGACCTCGAGCATCTCGGCGGGGTGTTTGAAAAGAGCAAGGACGCCGAACTTCAGATCTGGGTGTCGGCGGATACCTCGCGGATTCCCCTCAGGGTCAAAAGCAGGGTGGCCGTGGGCAGTTTTTATGCAGAACTCATCCATGTCCAAGGGATAACCCCCCCGGCACCGCGTTACGTCCGTAGTTCACCTGATCGCAGGGGGTGTTGCTTCCGGTCTCCCTTTTGATGCCTCGAAAGCAAGTCGCGCATCTTATCGTTGATCCGGCGGTGCCTTGTTGAGGGCGGAAAGTTGTCGTCTGTTCATTGTTTTTACGTATGAATTTAGCCCTTTCCAATAACTGTGTGGAAATCATGCTCCCTTTCTGAA
>JBMNCO010000260.1:0-4027 GCA_049366815.1 Desulfatiglandales bacterium
GGCGCCAACGGCCTCCCTTATATCACTCAAAGACTTTCCCTTCATCCGCTCAATGACCTGCACTATTGTCCGCCGTTTTTCGGGTGGGAGTAGTGCGTCTATATCCACGTTGCCCGTTTCCACCCAATGGGCCATATGTCCTTCGATGGTGGAAAGGGCCAATTTGCGTTCCTTGGCGATCTGCGAGAGGGTCAGCCCCTTTTCAAAAAGACCGAATGTGATCTGTCTGGTGTCTGTTCGGGACCCTTCAGGCTTCCGCGGTTGCGTATCGGCGGGAGCGGAATCGGGGAGCACTGACTCCTCGATATTGTGCAGCCTGCGGTATTCGCCAACCACGGCTACCAGCTCCTCCCCATACCTTTTTGCCAATTTTTCGCCGATCCCTTTGATCTGTTTCAATGCAGGGAGTGTGTCCGGGAGGTTTAGGGCTATCTGCATCAAGGTCTTCTGGTGCAGGACCTGATAGTGGGCAAGCCCTCCTTCCTTGGCCTTCCGGCTGCGCCACTCCTTCAGGGTTTGAAACAACTCGGGGTGGAGGATATCGGCTTCGGCATAGGGCGCTTGTCCGGCCTCTTCTTTTTTCCCCCGGGTCTCGATTTCCGCGGCCGAAACGGC
Organism: Desulfatiglandales bacterium; assembly: GCA_049366815.1. GTDB lineage: Bacteria > Desulfobacterota > DSM-4660 > Desulfatiglandales > HGW-15 > CAYNYM01. The sequence continues at coordinate 616 of JBMNCO010000260.1, forward strand.
CCGGAAGTACTGTGAAGGCGAAAAACCTCTCCTGCAGCACTTCACTGCAGCCAGTTTGACCGCGGTTTCCTCCCGCAGAAGTTTGAGGGCGTTGTTTGCTCTTTTTCTGAGCTCCTTGTTATCTGAATCCATACGGAGAGTTGAAATCCGATTGCCAAGACCCGATTCGATTTTTTCCTGAAAATAGGCTGATGCCTTTGCAATCCGCTCTAACACGACGGGGTCGGTTGCCGGCAAAACGGTGTCTGAAAAAAGGCTTCGCAACTGCCGTTGGAAATTGTCTCCGACCACGCAGATTTTTTCCTCGGCCTGTTCCTGCAGTTTTAGGATAGCGTCTGCACCCGACACAGGAATCAGTCCGGGGTTGCCGCGCAATAAGGCCGCCATGCGGTGCAAAAGGAAACGCAGCCGCTGAAAATCAAAACAATCCATCAGAAGTTGTTGCTGGTATCCGATTTTTGCTGCTGCAAGTCGATCCGCAGAAGGTGCGTTTCGCCTCCCCTCTTCACTGAAGCGGAGCACGGTGGAATCGACCTTCATCGCCTCTGAGGAGAGCGGTGTAGAGAGTACCAGGCCCTCGAGTGTCCGGCAGCGGCTGAGTGCCACATAGACCTGTCCATGGGCAAAGGCGGCCTGGGCGTCGATGATGGCCCGGTCAAAGGTAAGCCCCTGGCTCTTGTGGATCGTGATGGCCCAGGCCAGTTTGAGAGGATATTGCCGGAAGGTGCCTATTTTATTTTCGGTGATTTCAAGTGTCTTTTTGTCGAGGATATAGTCGATATTCTCCCAGGTGACCGGCTCAACCACAATTTCCTCTGAATCTTCAGGACATTTTATCCGGATATCCTCGCCGGAGATACGGGTGATGAAACCGATTTTTCCGTTGAAATAGCGCTTCAAAGGGGATGGGTCATTGCGTATGAACATGACCTGTGCCCCCCTTTTCAACTCAAGGGTTGCGGTGGTCGGATAAGTGTGTTCAGGAAAGTCTCCTTCGATTTCCGCCTGGAAGCCGTAGGTCTTCTGCGTCAGCGCTCCAAGCCTGGCACGATTGATCGTGTCGGCCTTCCTGTTATGGGTGCAAAGCGTGATATAACCGTCATCGCCTGAGGGGGTAAAATCAGCGATATGGCGTGAGTTGAGTTCCCGAAGCCCTGACGAATCGAGCATGCTGTTACGGACCTGGTTGAGAAGGCCGATAAAATGTCTGTCCGGCTGGCGATAAATATGCTTCAGCTCGATGGTAACCATTTCGGTCCGGCCCAGGGCCCGGCTGTTGAAAAAGTAGGGCGAGTCGTAGTGCTCCTTCAGGATTGTCCACTCTCCTTCCTTTACCACCGGCGGCAGTTGGAACAGATCGCCGATCATCAGCAACTGTACACCGCCGAAGGGAAGATCGCTGCGTCGGTAACGGCCCAAGACGCTGTCCACCGCATCCAGGAGGTCCGCCCGCACCATACTTATCTCGTCGATGACCAGGAGATCGAGGCCCTTGATGACAGCACTTTTTTCCCTGCTGAATCGGTACTGAAAATGTCTGTTTTCACTTCCCGGCACAAAGGGCCCGAAGGGCAGTTGGAAGAAGCTGTGCAGCGTAACGCCGCCTGCATTGATGGCGGCGACGCCTGTAGGCGCCGTGACGATCATGCGCTTGGGCGTGTTTTCCTTTAGTGTCTGGAGAAATGTCGTCTTTCCCGTCCCGGCCTTACCGGTCAGAAAGATATTACAGCCGGTATCCCGAATAAATTCACTTGCGAGGTCCAGATCCGGGTTGGGAATTTTCATTTCCAGGTCAGGATTATTGAGATGCCGAGGGCCGTTGCTTTGTAAAGTCCTTCCCATGTCGGGTCCCTAAACATTTGGCGCAGCGCAACCTTTTCTCCCCACAGGGGGCAACCAATGGGGGCGGGTCGTACCGCGATTTTTCAGTCAATCCCGGACAGCTCCGGCAATTTGGCCATGATTCTTGGTTGACGCGTGTAGCCGCCTGCCGTACCGGTGCGCCCGGGATATTCTTCAATCACCCGCATGCTTTTCCATTTGCCCTGTCGGTAGCGCAGCAGGAAGGCCACGCCCAGGGCGCAGACATAGAGTGAGGCGATGGTCCAAAGGGTGTAGATCCCGGCCCCGAAGACCTTCACAGCCACATAGGACGGTATGATCATGATGCCGAGACTCATGGCGGCGATGTTCCACATGATGAACCGTGTATCACCCGCCCCCTTGATGGCGCCGGAAAATATCAGGTTCAGGGAGTCAAAGAGGCAGAACACGGCCACGAATCGCAGAAGGACGATTCCCAGGCCCATGATCTCGGTATACTCTGAAACCGTGTGATTGTCGCTCCTGAAGAGATGGAGCAGGGGTTCGGGCATGAAGAGGAATACGGCCGAGACGAGCAACATGTAGACCAGGGTGATATGGAGGGCGCTGGTTGTCGCGTATACCCCGTCATCAGGCGTTCCCCGCCCGATGGCCTGCCCGACCAGGGTGCTGTTTCCGATATGAAATCCGATCATAGGCATGAAGGACAGGGTTTCTATGGAGAGCACGATGTTGGAAACGGCCAGTTCCAGGTCCCCCAGTCGACCCACCATTTGGATGAAAAAGGTAAACCCCGAGATCTCCAAAAAAAATTGGGCTCCGCTGGGTATACCGTATCGCATGAGGCGGCCGAATAGGTCTTTGTCAAACGCCCTTCCGGTCCAGGTGCCGAACCGGGTTCTGTTTGCGGGGCTGAAGATCAGGAGACAGAGGATGGCCACTATGACTCCCGAGGCCGTCACTGTGGCGATGCCTGCTCCGAGGATACCGAGTTCGGGAAAGGGGCCGATACCGTTGATCAGACAATAGTCCAACGGGATGTTCACGGCGGCTCCGGCCATATGGACCCACATGGTTGTCCAGGTCAGGCCCCGGCCCGTGTAAAAGCAGGCCATGGCCGCACTCAAGACCACAAGCCCGGCCCCGAGGGTCAGGACATTGAAATAGGTCACCTCCAGCTCGCGGACGCGGGGCGAATGGCCGATGAGATCGAAGATCGGGCCTGAGAGGAAATAAAGAGCTGCCAGCAGGACAGCGGACATGAGGGAGAAGTAGATCCCCTGCCACAGGGACGCCCCGACCCTCGTGAGGGCGCCGGCCCCGGTATATTGGGCCACAAAGGCGTTGATGTACTGTGCGACCCCCATGAAGAAGGACACGGCGGTGAAGCAGACGATCCCGGCGGGCAGTGCGGCGGAGATGGCGTCCATCGAGTAATTTGCCAGAAAGATCCGGTCTGTGAACTGCATCAGGGTGAGGGAGCCCATGGAGGCCACCAGGGGCATACTGATGGCCAGCACGTCTTTGTAGCCGTTTCTTTTTCTCCAGCGCTTGATGATCATGTTTCCGAAACGAGTGTCGATAAAAT
>JBMNCO010000261.1:0-1472 GCA_049366815.1 Desulfatiglandales bacterium
GTCCCTAGGCGGTGAGACGCATAATCTTCTCGATCTGTTCGCTCCGCCCCTTTATAACACGTGCCCGGCCCCCAATGGCCTTTCCCTGGACCGTGGCATTGATCCCAATTTTCGTCACGCCCTTTCCGCCCTCGGTCTGAGGATCGATGGGTTGCCCCTGAAGCCCGTCGACGATGATCATGTCTTCACCGGCGGCGCATCGCGTTATGATCGCCCATTCCACATCTCGCAAATCTTCGGGATTGACGTCTTCATCTACAACGACGGCCTTCTTGACCATTGGAAAGGAGAGCAGAAACATGATCAGGCTTCGAATCTTTTGCCTTTCAACGGCTCCGACATTGACCACAACAGATGAACCGAATGTCTTCAGGATAAATGTGATCCTCGAAATAAAAGGGAAAAATTTCCTCGCATTCTCTTCCATATGCGCGCTGCTCACGAACACGAGATACATGTCGGCCTCAGCGCTTGTCGGCAGCAGGGCATGGTATATCGGGTCATCCCTGTAGGTCACCCTCTGGACTTCTACAGTCGGTGTCTCGTCCAGGGCGAGATAGTATCCGCTTATTTCACCCATGGGACCGTCCGGCATCCCTTTATCCGGCAGGACATACCCCTCCAGACAAAACTCGCATCCCGCAGGCACATCTATCGCCGAGTCGAAGCAGGGAATGACCTCCACCCCGCGGCCTCTCAGGCCACCGGCGATCTCCAGCTTATCGGCGCCCCACGGGGCCTTCAGGGCCATCGAGATAAACAGGAGAGGGTCAACACCGATGGATATCGCGACCGGCATCTTCTCGTTCCGTTCCCGGTATTTTCTATATATGTCTCCAAGGGGCGGGTTGTGTAAGGTTATGCCGAGGAGGTTGTTTCCCCGGTACTCCATCCGGTGCACACCACGTCCGATAAAGCCGGAGTCGGGATCAATAGAGGATATGATGCTCGTGGTAAGAAACGGCGCGGAATCTTCCTCATAGTGTTTCAGAATGGGCAGGAAATCGAGGAGGTCCTTGTTTCTCAAATCCACTGTATGGAGGTGACCGCGAGCCACAATCACCTTTTCATAGGTCTTTTTTGTCCCTTCAAGAAAGGCCTGACCGGGATTCGAGGCGCCTTCCATCAGAAGACCGAACACATCCAGGTCCGGAACACAATTGGCTACCAGCTTGCACGCGTAACCCTCCACATTCTCGAAAAGCAACACCTTTTTTCTGTCCGCGAGTCGCTCGATGAGTTCAGGGACATCTTCCCTTGCGACCGCCTCCCTGATCTGGAGGACCCGGTCTTTTTCCTGCATGGCTTGCATGTAATCCCTTAGAGAATTGATCATCACGTTTCATCTCCTCTGGCGTTAGTGTTTGAATTCAGTGGCTTGTGTGAATTTAGCCCTTTCCGATAACTGTATGGAAATCATGATTTCCTTTCGAATTTTTCAAACGGCTAAAGTGTTACAAACGGCCTTTGTT
>JBMNCO010000262.1:0-2132 GCA_049366815.1 Desulfatiglandales bacterium
TCGGACGGCCTGGACGGCCTGGCCGGCGGGATCGCCCTCCTGAGCTTTATCTTCATCGGATACCTGGCCTACAGGGTCGAGAACGTGCCGGTCTTCCTGTTCTCGGTGGCCGTGATCGGGGCGATCTTCGGGTTCCTGCGCTACAATACGTATCCGGCCACCCTGTTTATGGGAGACACGGGGAGCCAGTTTCTGGGGTTCCTGGCGGTCACCCTTTCGGTGAGCCTCACCCAGGAAAACAGGCCCTACAGCCCGGTTCTTCCCCTGCTCCTCCTGGGGATGCCCGTCCTGGACACCGCGGTGGTGATGGTCACGCGCATGGCCAGGGGCAAGTCCCCCTTTGTGGCGGACATGAACCACTTTCATCACAAGCTCATGCGGATGGGCCTCTATCACACGGAGGCCGTTTTCGTCATCTACATGCTCCAGGCCTTTCTGGTGGTCTGCGCCTTCCTGTTTCGCTATTACTCGGAGTGGTTTCTCCTCAATCTCTATGTGGTCGTTTCCCTCTTGATCGTCGGCGGATGTCATGTGGCCCTGCGGGCGGGGTGGACGCTCGAGCGGCCGGGACCCTATGACCGGATGATCAAAATGCCGCTCAGGGCGCTCAAGGACAAGCAGATCGCCATCAAGGCCTCGGGTCGCGTCATGGGAGTGCTGCTCCCCGTGCTGCTCCTTTTCAGTTGTGTGGTGCCCGGGGCAGTGCCCGCCTATTTCTCCTGGGGTGCTCTGGGTTGCGGTGCGGTCCTGTGTCTTGTCTGGTTCCTGAAGCGGCCATGGGCCCCGGTGACGCTGCGCCTCCTCCTCTATCTGTTCATCCCCTTTGTCGTCTTTTTTAGCGAGCTCGATGAGGGAGGCTGGATGGGTGAGAGGCTGTCCCTGATCTATGACCTCTCCTTTGCGGTCATGGTCTTCTTCGTGATCATCACGCTGAAGTTCACGCGCAGGCAGCGGGGGTTCAAGACCAGCCCCATGGATTTTCTGATCATCTTTATCGCCCTGATCGTGCCCAACCTGCCGGATCCGGGAATTAAACATTATCACATGGGCATGGTGGCCGCCAAGATGATCGTGCTCTACTTCAGCTATGAGGTCTTGATCGGGGAGCTTCGGGGAAAGGTGGGGAGACTGGTGCTCTGGACCTTGGCGGCACTGTTGGTTGCTGGGGGGAGAATGGTTATCTAAGTTTTAAGTCACAAGTTTTAAGTGTTAAGTGAAAAGAGTAAAAATATGTTTTCGTTGTTTGAGAGACATCAAGTAAATGTGAATCTTATCAAGGAAACTTTGAAAAGGCAATTCATGGCGAGAAATCATTCATTAGGAAGAACACGAAGGGGAAAGCATAATTTGGAATATTGAACATTACTCTTTTGCACAGGGCGGGCAAATGGCGTTTCATGAAATCACGAACTATACTTGCATGCTGTACCATTTGACCAAGGCACCAAAAAACGAACTTAACACTTAAAACTTTTCACACTTAAAACTATCCTATGTCTTATCGTTCGTTTGAGAAACTCGAGGTGTGGCAGCGGGCCTGCAGATTGACCGTTGATCTTTACGGAGTCGTGAAGGATTGCAAGGATTACGGACTCAAGGATCAAATGACGAGGGCTGCCGTTTCGATAGCTTCAAACGTCGCGGAGGGTGCAGAAAGAGACTCGACCGCAGAATTTGTCAGATTCCTCCATATCGCAAAGGGTTCTGCCGCCGAATTGAGGACTCAGGTTTATATCGCTTCAAGGATAAATCTCATCACGGAAGATTTGGAAAGGCAATTCGTCGATGAATTACTAAACATCTCCCGGATGCTGCATGGCCTAATCAAGGCAGTCAAAGACGAAACTTAACACTTAACACTTAAAACTTAAAACTTAACCACTAAAAACTTAACACTTCTCAAAACTTAAAACTCTACTGAGGATTTGACATGAAAAAGAAGCCTGTATTATCCGTCCTGTGTCTTGTCATTCTTGCGTTATCCCTTGTGACCCGGGCTGTCTGGGCAGGAGGCAGCGAAGCTACCGAGGCCCCGTCAGAGGCTTTGGAAATACTGGAGAATAACTATCAGATCGGCCCCGGGGACGCCCTCGAGATCTCGGTCTGGAAGGACGAAAGCCTGAGCAAAGAGA
>JBMNCO010000263.1:0-1821 GCA_049366815.1 Desulfatiglandales bacterium
TCAAGCAGGTCCTTTATCCATGCCGAGGGTATCAGCTTTCTCTTCTTGGAGAGGAAACAGGGATCGGCCATTAGGCGTTCATTGGAGGCGCCGGAAGCAGTAAGGGTATTTGCTCCACCGCCGGGACGGGAAGCATTTCTGTACGACCCGCTGAATGCAAATGGGTCACAACGCCCCGGGAGATCTTCGCCCGCATAATTTCCCCACACACGAAACATTTGACAGACCCTGCATAGTCGTAAAACACAGGGTGATCCAGATTGATCTTGTTCAGACATTTAAGACAATATATTCCCATGATCCTTTCTCCTTTCTGGATAATTATACATTGTCCCCATCATAGCGATATCGCGTCTCTGACGGAAATGGGGTCCATCCTGTATTGAATAAAGCCAACGGACTCACAGTCGGCAGATCTCACTTCTTTTTATGTAACACGTCAGGCTTTCTAAAATTCCCCCATTACGGAGGGGCCATGGGAATCTCTTTTCACAAACGAAAAATCGGTGCCCGGATGTCCGCATAGGAACCGGGTTTCAGGCGGACGGAGCACCACCCGGGAAAAACCATGAAAATCAAGGCCTGACAGCTACCGACAGTGGTCCGCCGTCCGCCTACGCCGCCCCGGACATGTTCATCTTTTCCATGGGCCTTCGTTTTTGAAAAGAGATTCCCATGGCCCAAATTGCCGGGATTTTTCAAACGGCTAAACGCATACCTTTTTATCTTTTCCATCCGAGCCCTTCAAAATGTCTGAGGGTCCCGCAGTGTCCGGTCAGATGGTCCGATTGCCGGGAGGCCAGGAAGACCGCCAGAAGGGCGACCTCGGCCGGATCTTTCAGGTGACCCTGGTCTTTGTATTGCTTGAAGTCGCGGTATACCTTCTCTCCGAGTATGTCGGGACCGAGGGCCCTGATTTTTTCCTGCATGCCCGTATCCATGACTCCGGGATCGATGCCGTTCACCTGAATGCCCGTACCCTTTAATTCTTCTGACAGAGAACGGGTAAACTGAATCATGCCCGCTTTGGTGACGCTATAGGCGCAAAATCTCGGGAAGGGCATCTGGCCGAGCCCGGAGATGATGTTGATAATCTTGCCGGACCCCTTATGACTCAACAGGGGCAATACAGTGCGTATGCAATGGAAAGGACCATTGAGGTTGATATCGACGGCTTTTTTCCAGGATTCAAAATCCGCATCCGCAAGAAAACGTACCGGTCCTGTCACGGCCGCATTGTTGACCAGGATGTCCACCGTCTTGAAACGCTCCTCGGTTCGGCGCATCATTCGGATGACATCATCGGGCTTGGAGACATCGCCCTGAAAGACCAGGCAGCTCCCTCCGGACTCCTCTATCTGCCGGGCTACCGTTCTCAATGGATCAATCGATCTGCCCATGACTGTGACGTGGGCGCCCTCAAGAGCCAGTGCCAGGGACGTGGCGCGCCCGAGTCCCCGGCCGCCCCCGGTCACAATAGCAACCTTGCCTTCCAGTTTCATGATCTGCTCCTATGAAAACGAACGGGATCAACGGGTGGCGGACAGCGAAGGATGGGGCTTGCCGTCCTACCGGCCTTGACTCTTGAGCGGTTTTGCAGACGGCCGATGGCACGAGTGAAAGACCTCTTCCGCCACCCATGTTTCTAGGTGATCGAAATAGCACCCATGGGGCATCCCCCCAAGGCCTCTTTGGCACAGCCCTCTTCCTCCTCCGGTACCCTGTCCGACTGGACCCTGGATATGCCGTCAACCACCTTGAAGATTCTTGGACATGAGGCCTCGCAATTTCCTGTTCCTACACAGAGATTTTCGTCCACTT
>JBMNCO010000264.1:0-2221 GCA_049366815.1 Desulfatiglandales bacterium
CGTACACGTCAAACCAAACCCATGGTTGTAAATTACCACGGGCCAATCTAGAATCATTGCAATGAAGAGCTTCTAATCATCTTCCCTAGGAATCAAGGGCATTCGATCCTGCCAGGCAAGATCCTTGGGGTCAATGTTCCATGGCAGCAATGCTTCCCAAGGGCCCTTCTTGTAGGGAAGATCCACCAAGGTGGTGGCCTTCTCCAGTACATGGAAGAGATAAGCCCCCGGGTCAAGGCCATTGAGCAAGGCGGTCTGGGTGAGGGTGTACATGGCACAAGAACTGGCAGCCCCCGTCGGGCTTCCGCTGATGTTCCAGTTGCGACGTCCCAAAGCCACACCTCTGACTGCCCTTTCGGCCGCCGAATTGTCTGGTGAGAGCAAGGGGGTCTCGAGATAGGTTGTGAGGATGTCCCACTGCCCCAGGGCATAGGAAACCGCCACATCGAATGTGCTTTTGGGGATGACGGTCCTTGACGCCTCCACCAGGTGGGTGTGGAAGGTATCGAACAATAAGAGGGCTTCAGCCTTTCGCTGTTCAACAAACTGCTCTTCGGATATCTTTCCGTTCCTGAGAAAGGAGCGATACTTCTTCTCCACCTTGAAGATTGCCTTTATGTCCTTGAGCATGGTCTCCGCTTCCAGATTGACCTTGCTCTGGGTTTTGCCTTTTTTGGTTTTGGTCGCTTGGTAGACATCAAAGAGGTAACGCCTTACGTGGACCAGACAACCCGCATGCCTGAGTTTTCCCTTGGAGTCCCTCACCACCGAACGATAGGAGGCATATCCATCTGTTTGGATGGTTCCCGCAAAGCCATCAAGCAGCTCAGCTGCTACGGTGGCTGCCCTGGAGGGGAAATAGCGGTAGCTGGCCGCCGGCTTGAGAGGATTGGTCCCCACTCTCAACCATATGTAAGATTTCTGGGTGTTTTTTCTCCCTTCCTCCCCCATGACTTGCAAAGTGGTCTCGTCAAGATGTACCACGGCACTGTCCATGATGTGCTGCTCCATGAGGGTGGTCAGGGGCTCCAGCAGTCCGGTCACCTGGATCTGCCAGCGTGAGAGGTTCTGCCTGCTCACCTGGAAGCCGATGTTGAAGAACCGTACGCTCTGGCGGGCATACGGCAGGTGATATACGAACTTGTCGGAGAGGGCTGCCGCTACCAGGGCATTGCCTGCCATCCCACCCTCTATGATGCGATCGGAAGGCATTCTCGCCTCCAGGACCCCCGCTTCCTTGGAGCTGTTGCTGGCGAACTTGCCCAGGACATACTGTTTCACCTTCAGCGAACCTGGGGTGTAGTCGAGTATCTCGATGCAATTCTCGCCGATGCGATGATGGTTGCCCTTGCCGAACCTCTCGTCAAGACTCTCCTCGCTGGGATCCATATTGATGGTCTCGCGGGGGAGGTCAGGGTGCAGGGCTGTGCGTCCGCACCCCTTCTTGCGTGGCTCCTTATCTTCCTCATAGGGTTCGGATATGGGGATGACAGTGGATGCAGTTGTTGTCTCTGCCTCATTGAGGAGGGAGTCCTCGACGATGGGCTCCTCGCTTTCCCTGATGGGATCGGCGACTTTGGGCATGCGCTCACTGTTGGTCACGAACTTCCTGCGGGCGTTGGTCACATTTCGATGGTCAAGGATGCCCAGCCTTGCGCTGAGGTCCATGACCTGTTGGTTGCTGCGGTCCAAGGCCTCGCGCAGAAGGGCGTTCTCAGCCTTCAGCTCTGCCAGTTCCTGTGCCATATGGCGTGTCAGTTCATGCTCTTTCATACCTTGAATTATACAGGAAAAGAGCATGTTAGTACATACATTACAAGAAATTATACAAACTATTTTGCTCTTTTTGCAGCATCCAGGACAGGGTTTGAACGCCAGCAGTCTATGCCCTCAAGCAGCATGGAAAGCTCATTCTCCGATATGTTGAGCGCCTCAAGTTCAGAGTTCGGCCAAGCAAAGGTCATGCGCAGATTCCTCTTTTGCAGAAGCCAGAACGAGTCACCTGACCAGTAGAGCATCTTCAGGCTGTGGCGGTTCCTGCCGCAGAATACGAACAGGTCCCCTCCAAGTGGATTCATGTCCATACCCCCCAGGACGGTATCGGCCAAGCCGTTGATCCCCTTTCTCATCGAAGTGTAGCCGGGGCGTATGTAGATGTCCTTCACCTCAATTTGCATGACAGGCACCTCCCAGAACCGAGACAAGGGTCTCTATGTCGCTG
>JBMNCO010000265.1:0-1979 GCA_049366815.1 Desulfatiglandales bacterium
GTTGAATGGTATGTAGACCAATTTTTTGAAAGGAATTACACCTTTCAAAAATAGGTCTCCAAACCATGGCCATTTTAAGGAGCCCGCCGGCAGAACACAGGGGGATTTGAAAACGCATAGGCGTTCACCTGCTCGGGAAATCGCGGCGATTCGGGCGGTGGAGCGGTCTTCGAAAGGCGCAAGTGGTGGGAAAGATCGGGACTGCCCCCCTCAGTGCTCACCGGCTTCTTTGGGCGAAGGCCTCCCGCTCCGCCGCAAGCTCTGCGAGCAGGCGGCGAACCGTCCATGTCTCAGAGGTTGGGGTCAGCGTCGCCCACAGGGCATCTTTCATGCCGGTCCTTCGGCAGACCTCCATCAGACCAATCAGCTCTTTTTGGGTAATCCCGGACACCACAATGGCTCTCGGCAAAGGTGAGGTCACGCCGGCACCCTCGCCGTGAGGGAGATCGAGAAGGACGGAAATCCTGCTGTGCTCCTGGTCCTGGGTCACCCAAATCCTCGGTACCTTTTCCATACCTGCAAATTGCAGCACCTTCACAAAATTGGGTTGGGCATCGGCCGGAAAGCCGCAGAGCAGCAATTTGGGAGGACCGTAAAATCTCTTGTCGGATCGAGAGACCTTTTCAAATGTGGCATCGGTCATAGGCGCCCTCCTGGCGGCAAAAAAAATTAATGGATATCCTGCGTTCTGTGTAACACCCTTCTCGACTTTTGCTGTCTGGCCGGGTACATTACCACCCAATAAGCACCGCGTGTCAAGGGCACTTTGGACAAAATGGAGAAAACAGAGGAAACAATGGGTGGTCCAAATCCAAAGAATCCATGGCTCATGATCCCTGCTGAAGAGTATGAGGGGCACATGAGCAGTCCTTCTGTGGGACAGGCACAGTTCCTGGGCAGGGTCTTCAGGGAGGCTGTTGCGGAATATGCACCACGGTCCATAGCGGTCCCGGGGTGTTCAGCAGGGAACGGGTTTGAACACATTGATCCGTTGGTGACCCAAAAGGTCATCGGTATTGACATCAATCCCGAGTACCTGAATATCTTGCGCGGCCGTTTTGACAAAAGGCTTCCCGGGCTGGAGCTTGTCTGCTCTGATCTGTGCGAATATGAATTGGAGGCGGGCGGGATCGATCTCCTCTTTTGCGCCCTTGTCCTCGAATACCTCGACCCGGCCACGTTCCTGGCAGGGGCCTCGAGATGGCTGAGCCAAGAAGGTGCCCTTGTTGTCATTGTTCAACTCCCCTCCCAAAAATCAGGGAAGGTGTCCGAGACCCCTTACAAAAGCCTCAAACGGCTTGAACCGGTTATGAGCCTGCTTGACCCGAGACGGCTCCGTCACCTGGCAAAGAGATCCGGCCTGTTGGAGACCAGGTCCCGGACAGAGACCCTGGCCTCCGGCAAGGCCTTTTTTATCGCCTATTTTTGCAGGAAACCATGTGACAGCCGGAAATCCGCCGGGTGACGGGCGACATCTTCAAATGACCTTGAGGGGTTTTCATTGACGCAAAAAGAAAATTAACCTACGATTTTTAATCGAACAACACTTGTCCAAAACAGGATTTGTCGATCCGAGCAGGGGCCGGCATGTTCTCTTCGCTGCGTTCCCTTTGCCATCCATGGATCTGGTCACTGCGTGAGAAAAGGCCGGCCCTGCTTTCCGCTGCCTGGTGGAACCTTTCGTGTAGAGATGAACTTTTTAATCGCTAACTTCCTGATTTAATAGTGTTTTTAGCGGAGAATGGATGAATTTTGGAGACCCGTGGAACTGAACAAACAATCTCTCGCCGATTTAACCTTGATGCATTCGTAAATAGTCGCGCAGAAAATTTTTAAACACATCATGTGGCCTGTTTAAGATCTTATAAGTGCAATATATTGTGGCGGAATTTTTAGTATCAGACATTTTACGAGACCGTCAACCTTAATTTTGAAAGGAGAAATTATGCCGGAAAATCGCATTGAGGGAAAAGAACCTT